>JAJYCZ010000002.1 GCA_021777915.1 Pseudomonadota bacterium
GCCCAGCAGGATCAGGGTCATGAACAGGGCGCGCTCCGACCCGACCCGCGAGCCGGTGAACAGGCCATAGGCGAGCGCCCCAAGCATGGCGAGCGCGGCGGCCCATTTCTTGATCGGATAATTCAGAGCCAGAAACGGGAACAGCGCCAGAAAGCCGCGGAAGCCGACGAAGAAAATGCCGGCGACCAGAGTCATCTGGACGCCGGAAATGGTGATGATATGAAAAATACCGGCCCTGGCGATGGTTTCCCGAGCGTCGCGGGACAGCAGATCGCGCTTCCCGGTGACCATGGCGGCGGCGATGGCGCCGTTGTCGCCGCCGATGGAGTCGTAAACCCGCAAGGCCAGCGCGTTGCGGGCGCGGTCCACCGCCGCGTAAAAACGCAGCCGCCAGTCCGCCGCCTCCGGGGCCGGGACCGCCTCGGCCTTGCCCAGGACATTGCCGACGGCGCCGATGCGCTGGAAATAAGCGTCGCGAGCGAAATCATAACCGCCGGGCAGCGCGGCGCGGGCGGGCGGCAGCAGCCGCGCCTTGAAGGTGAGAAAATCGCCGGCGGCGAAAGCGGGGGTTCCGCGCAGCGTCAGGCGTGCGCGGAATGGCGTGTTTTCCGGCGCGAGCTTTTCGGCCTCGGTGACGCGCAGCAGAAAGCGCGCGCCCTCGGGCCGGAAATCGACCTCTTCGACAAAACCGGCCAATTCGCCGATGACGATATGGTCGAGCGCCGGCGCATCCACCCGCGCCGCGCGCCAGCCGCCGGCGAATTCTCCTCCCGCCAGAGCCGCAAGACCGAGAAAGACAACCGACAAAGCCCGCCGCTCGCGCGCAAAAAAAGCCAGCACGCCAAACAGGACCGCGGCCGCGCCGACCAACCACAGAACCGGCTCGGTCGGCGCGACGAGATAGAAGATCGCGCCGGCGCCGGCGGCGACCGGCAGCCACAGGAACGGCCGGCGCAGATCCCATTCCTCGTCGAACGCGGCGGCGAAACGCGGCTGCAGGGCGGCGAGCACGGCGCGCGGCGAAAAAACCGGGGCCGCGGCGCCGAGAATCCTGTCCGTCAGTTCCTTGGGAAGGGACGCCATGCGATTCCCCTTTTTCACCGCGCGCGGCCCATGCTACACGAGCGCGCCCCGTCTTCGCCACCTTGTTCGCGTCTTGCTCCGGCGCGGCCCATCGGGTTTCGCAAATCATGTCCACAACAGTCGTCACGCGTTTCGCGCCCTCGCCCACGGGCTATCTTCATATCGGCGGCGCGCGCACCGCTCTGTTCAACTGGCTCCTCGCCCGCCAGACCGGCGGCAGGATGCTGCTGCGCATCGAGGACACCGACCGCGAACGCTCGACCGGCGCGGCGATCGAGGCGATCATCGACGGCATGAAATGGCTTGGTCTCGATTGGGACGGCGAGACCATCTACCAGTTCGCGCGCGCGGGGCGCCATCGCGAAGTCGCCGAGGAGCTGCTCGCCAGGGGCGCGGCCTATAAATGCTATGCGACGCCGCGGGAGCTCGACGAAATGCGCGAGCTTGCTCGCAGCCAGGGCCGCCCGCCGCGCTATGACGGGCGCTGGCGCGATCTGGGCGGCACGCGGGCCGAGGCGGACGCCATCGCCGAAGGGCGCAAGCCCGTCGTCCGGCTCAAGGCGCCGCGCGAAGGCGAGACCGTCATCGAGGACAAGGTCCAGGGAACCGTCACCTTCCCCAACAAGGATCTCGACGACCTGATCCTTTTGCGCTCCGACGGGACGCCGACCTATATGCTGGCGGTGGTGGTGGACGATCACGACATGGCCGTGACCCAGATCGTTCGCGGCGACGACCATCTGACCAACGCCGCGCGCCAGACCCATATCTATCAGGCCATGGGCTGGGACATTCCCGCCTTCGCCCATATTCCGCTGATTCACGGGCCGGACGGCGCGAAAATGTCCAAGCGCCACGGGGCGCTGGGCGTCGACGCCTATCGCGCGCTCGGCTATCTGCCCGAGGCCCTTCGCAATTATCTGGCGCGGCTCGGTTGGAGCCAGGGCGACCGCGAGTTCTTCTCCACCGACGAGCTGGTCGAGGCTTTCTCGCTTGCCCAGGTCCATCGCTCGCCGGCGCGCTTCGATTACGCCAAGCTCGAAAACATGAACGGACAGTACATGCGGGCGATGGACGACGCCGCCTTGCTGGAGCAATTCCTCGCGGCCCTGCCCTATCTGCCCAATGGCGAGGAGATGGCCGCCCAGATCGACGACACGAAAAAGCGCCAGCTCGCCAGAGCCATGGCGGGCCTGAAAGAGCGCGCCAAGACCTTGATCGAACTGGCCGACGGCGCGCGATTCCTGTTCGCCCGGCGGCCCCTCGCCTATGATGAAAAGGCGCGCGACCTGCTCAACGAGGGCGGACGCGGCCATCTGGCCGCTTTGTCGCCCAAACTCGCCGCCTTGCCGGAATGGACCGCCGCCGCCGCCGAGGCCGCGGTTCGCGCCTATGTGGCGGAAACGGGCGCGAAGCTCGGCCAGGTGGCGCAGCCGCTGCGCGCCGCCCTGACCGGCCGCGCGACCTCGCCTGGCATTTTCGACGTGCTGGAGACGCTCGGGCGCGAGGAAAGCCTGGGCCGGATCGACGACGCCGCGCGCCCGTCCTGATCCGCCGGAAGCCGCGTCGACATTCGGACATCATCATGTGAAAATATTATATTTTTCCGTGTGGTGAGGCTCATTGGCGCTCCTGTGGCGCCTCTATGGTTTAAGGCCCCGCGACCTTGAACCGCCCCTGACATTCAGCTACTGATGTGCAGCGCACAATTTCTTCGCGTTTGACCGCATCGCGCTCGGGGCGCATAGCCCGGGACCGAGGCGGCGGGCGGATTGCGCCGGCAGGAAAAGGCGATCCTCATGAGTGAAGCGGCCAAATTTATCTCGGGCGACAAGGCGATGGAAATGCCGGTCAAGCATGGCACGATTGGCCCCGCCGTCGCCGACATTTCCAAATTATACAGCCAGACCGGCATGTTCACCTTCGATCCCGGCTTCACCTCGACCGCGAGCTGCGAATCCAAGATCACCTATATCGACGGCGACGAGGGCGTCCTGCTTTATCGGGGCTATCCGATCGACCAGCTCGCCGAACATGGCGACTTCCTCGAAACCTGCTACCTCCTGCTCTATGGTGAACTGCCGACGGCGCGGCAGAAATCCGATTTCGACTATCGCATCACGCGCCACACCATGGTCCACGAGCAGATGGCGCGCTTCTTCTCCGGCTTCCGCCGCGACGCCCATCCGATGGCGGTGATGGTGGCCTCGGTCGGCGCGCTCGCGGCCTTCTACCACGACTCGACGGATATTTCGGACCCCAACCAGCGGGTGCTGGCGACGATGCGCATCATCGCCAAAATGCCGACGCTGGCGGCCATGGCCTACAAGTACAGCCTCGGTCAGCCCTTCATTTATCCGAAGAACGACCTTGACTATACGTCTAATTTCCTGCGCATGTGCTTCGCCGTGCCCTGCGAGGACTATAAGGTCAATCCGGTCGTCTCGCGCGCGCTCGACCGCATCTTCATCCTGCATGCCGACCACGAGCAGAACGCATCGACCTCGACGGTGCGGCTCGCCGGCTCCTCGGGGGCCAATCCCTTCGCCTGCATCGCCGCCGGCGTCGCCTGCCTGTGGGGGCCGGCCCATGGCGGCGCCAATGAGGCGGCGCTCAAGATGCTGTCCGAAATCGGCCATGTCGAAAACATCCCGAAATATATCGCCAAGGCCAAGGACAAGAACGATCCGTTCCGCCTGATGGGCTTCGGCCATCGCGTCTACAAGAACTACGACCCGCGCGCGAAAATCATGGCCCATACCTGCCATGAAGTGCTCAACGATCTTGGCATCAAGGACGATCCGCTGCTCGACGTCGCGGTCGAACTCGAGCGCATCGCGCTGCACGACGACTATTTCATCGAGAAGAAGCTCTATCCGAACATCGACTTCTATTCCGGCATCACCCTCAAGGCGATGGGTTTTCCGGTCTCGATGTTCACCGTTTTGTTCGCGGTCGCCCGCACTGTCGGCTGGATCGCCCAGTGGAAGGAAATGCTCGACGATCCGCACCAGAAGATCGGGCGTCCGCGCCAGCTCTATACCGGCGCGCCGCGCCGCGATTACACGATGATGGGTTCGCGGTGAACATGCCGCGTTCGCTGCCCGCAGCGATCGGCTTCGCCGCGCTGGTCTGGCTCGCTTCGGCGAGCGGCGCGGCTTTTGCTCAGGAAAGTCCGTTCGAGAATGGCGGTTTCAGACAAAGGCCGGCCGAACCCGTGGTCGTCGATGACAAGGCTTTCGATTGCGCGACCTTTCGCAAGCTCATCGCCGCCGCGCCCGACGGGTTCAAGGCCATGCGCGGCCCGACGACAAAAGACGACGACGCGGTGGCGGCCTATAGCGTGACCGAGCCCCTGTTCGGCGCCTGCGAGATCATCGACAAGAAGAAGATCGGCGACGTCATCTATTCCTGCGCGGCGAAAAAGATCAAAATCGCCGACATCAAGGCGACCGCCGAAGCCTGTCTCGGCGACAAGGCCTTCGCCTTTGCGGGCAACGAGAACCCGAGCACGCAATTCCTCAAATATGAGCCGCGCCTCGGCGACGCCCGCGCGCGGGTGATTGCGCTGACGACGTTCGGCAAGACGACTCTTGCGATCATGAAGGTGCGCTGAGCGTCGCGCCGCCCTGGTCAGAGCGTCAGGAGGTCAAGGATCGCTTCCGCGGCCTTTTCGCTCGGACGCCTGTCGTCCGTTATGGCGAGCTTTTCGCCCAGCCGGCCGACCGCATCCAGTTGCCGCCGGCGCTCCGGGCCGCCCTCGACGATTTCGCCGAGCTTTTCCGCGAGCGCGAGACCATTGGCGTCGTCCTGCAGCAATTCGGGAAAAGCCATTTCGCCGAGAATGATATTGGGCTGCGCGACCATGTCGATCTGGATCAGGCGCCGCGCGATCCATTCCTCGATTTTCGGAACCTTGTAGGCGACGATCGTCGGCGTCCGCGACAAAGCCAGTTCGAGCGTCACCGTGCCCGAGGCGGCGAGCGCGGCGCGGGCGGCGCGGAAGGCGGCGTTTTTCTCCTCTTCGCCGATCACGACGCGCGGCTTCACCGGCCAGGTCGCGATCAACGCGGCCACTTGTTCGGCAAGGCGGCTCGAGGTGGGCAGAACATATTCAAGTCCCGGATGCGCCGCATCGAGCCGCGCGACGGCCTCGCCGAACACCGCGCCCAGGCGCCGGATCACGGAGGCGCGGGAACCGGGCAGGACCAGGACCGGCCCCGTCTTCTTGGCCTCGTCATCGCCTTGCAGGGCGTCGCGCCGCTCGATCAGCGGATGGCCGATATAGACGCAAGCCGGACCGCCGAGCCGAGCATGGACCTCCGGCTCGAAGGGAAAAATGGCGAGGATCAGATCGACAAAAGGGCGCATCTTCCTGGCGCGCCCGGGCCGCCACGCCCAGACCGTCGGTCCGACATAATTGACGATCTTCACACCGGGCAGGACTTTTCGCACCCGTTTCGCCACGCGCTGGTTGAAATCCGGGCTGTCGATGATCACCAGGGCGTCGGGCCGGGCGGCGATCACGGCGCGCGCGGTCTGGTCGATCCGCGCCAGGACATTGCGCAGATTGGCGAGCACGGGCAGCACGCCCATCAGCGAAATCTCGTGCATCGGGAACAGGCTGACAAAATTTTCCGCGATCATCGCCTCGCCGCCGACGCCGGAAATTTCGACGCCGGGAATTTTCGCCCGCAAGGCCTGGATCAGCCCCCGTCCGAGCAGGTCGCCCGAGGGCTCGCCGGCGATCATGAAAATCTTCATCGGCCGGCGTCCCGCGTGAATCCGTAAAGAAACAGCCCGGCCTTTTCGGCTGACGCCGCCACCGCCTCGCGGTCGAGAATCAGCACCTTGCCCGCCTCGACCGCGATGCCCCTCAACCCCGCCTTTGCGGCGGCCGCCACCGTCTCGGGCCCCATGGCGGGCAGATCGACGCGCAGGTCCTGGCCCTTTTTCGGCGCCTTGATCAGCATTCCCGCCGGCCCCTTGGCCCGCCAGCGTCCCTTTTCACGCAATTCGGCGACGCGAAGCAGCATGGAATCGGTGCCTTCGGCGGCTTCGAGGGCGACAATGCGGCGATGTGACAGCACGAGAGCCTGGCCGCAGTCGAAAGCGGAAAGCGCCGCCAGACACTCATGACCGAAGGCGAGGTCTTCCTCCATTTCCCTGGGGAAAGGCAGCCGGTTCATCGCCCCCGGCGCGGCGAGCAGCTCCGGGGCCAACGTCTCGACGCCGACCACCCGCAGCCCTTCGGATTCGAACAGTCTCAACACGCCTTTCAAGGCATGGTCGTCGCCGCCTTTCAGCAAGCGAATGATTTCGGGCAGGCGCTTGATCGCGCCCCAGTCGGGCCGCAGATCGCCGAACTCCGGCCGGCCCAGGCCGCCGATGAAGCAGACTTCCTCGATTCCGCGCGCCTCGATCTCGCGGAACGCCGCGCCGAGCTGGCCGACCCCGAGCCAGACATGGGGAAATTCAGCCACGCCCTCGCCGGCGATCCCCTTGAGGGCGAGAAGGAATACGTCTCGCCCGGCTCTTTTCGCAGCATGGGCGGCGACGAGTGGAAACCGGCCCGCGCCGCAGATCAGCGCGATCCGGCCGCTCACGACGCGACCCGCTCCGTTTCCGGCACGCATAGGGCGCGGTCGCCGCCGGCGCGGATGAAATCGACGATCATCATCACTTCCGGATTGTCGGCGAACTCCTCGGCGACGTCCTCGACGCGCTCCTTCAGCGTGCCTTCCGGCGCGAAGAGCGCGCGATAGGCGCGCCGCAGGTCGTGGATCATCTCGCGCCCGAAATTGCGGCGCTTGAGGCCGACCAGATTGAGCCCCATCAGGAAGCCGCGGCTGCCGAAGGCGAGGCCGAAAGGAATGAGATCGGCGCCGATGCCGGTCATGCCGCTGACGAAGGCGTGGGCCCCGACCCGGGCATATTGGACGATCGCCGAGCCGCCGCCGCAGATCACCCAGTCGTCGATGGTGACATGGCCGGCGATCATGCAATTGTTGGAGAAGACGCAATCGTTGCCGATGCGGCTGTCATGGCCGACATGCGAATTGGCGAGAAAGAAGCAGCGGTCGCCGATCACGGTTTCGGCGCGGCCGCTGGCCGTGCCCGGATTCATCGTCACGCCCTCGCGGATCACGCAATCCGCGCCGATGACGAGGCTGGTGTCCTCGCCGCGATATTTCAGATCCTGCGGCTCGTAACCGATCGAGGCGAAGGGATAAATTCTTGTGCGCGCGCCGATCGTCGTGCGGCCATTGACCACCGCATGGGATTTGAGCGTCACGCCGCCGCCCAGCGTGACCTTGGGGCCAATATGGCAGAACGGCCCGATTTCGACGCCATCGCCGAGCTTTGCTCCGTCCTCGACGATCGAAGTGGGATGAATCGACATGGGTCAGCCCTGCTTGTCGGCGTCGGTGATGATCATGGCGCTGATTTCAGCTTCCGCGACCAGGGCGCCGTCGACCATCGCCTTGCCCTGGTACCACCAGATGTTGCGCCGCTGGTTGACGCGGGTCATGTGGAACTCGACCTGGTCCCCCGGAACCACCGGCTTGCGGAACTTGGCCTTGTCGATCGTCATGAAATAGACCAGAGGCGGCTTGGCGCCGCCGAGCTTCGACATGACACAGAGCGCGCCCGCCGTCTGCGCCATGCCCTCGATCAGCAGCACGCCGGGGAAAACCGGGCGATCAGGGAAATGGCCGGTGAATTGCGGCTCGTTGATCGTGACATTCTTGATCCCGATCCCGAATCCGTCGCCGCGCGCCTGAACGATGCGATCGACGAGCAGAAAAGGATAGCGATGCGGCAGCAATTGCATCAGCCGTTGAATATCGACCGCTTCCAGGGTCTGGACCTGATCCGACATGGCTTGTTCCGCAAATAACGAATGAGTGGTTTTATCGGCCCGCTTTAACGATACATTTGCGCCGAACGCCAGCGAAAATCCCTTTTTCCGCCGGCCATCGCGCTCCGGCAGATGGCAAAAGCCCGATGGCTTCAGTCTTCCTTGCCCCTGCGCCGGACCATGCGGTCGAGCGCCGCGACGCCCTTGAGCCACAGCCGCGCGTCGCGCGCCGGCGAGCCGCCGATCCGCGCGCCCGGCGGGACGTCGGCCATGACGCCCGCCTGCGCCCCGATCTGCGCGCCCATGCCGATTTTCAGATGGCCGGTGATTCCCGCCTGCCCGCCGGCGACGACGAAATCGCCGAATTCGGTCGATCCGGATATGCCGACCTGGCTCACGATGACGCAATGGCGGCCGATCACCACATTATGGGCGATCTGCACCAGATTATCGATCTTGGTTCCCTCGCCGACGATGGTGTCGCGATTGGCGCCGCGATCGATGGTGGAATTGGCGCCGATCTCGACATCGTCCTGGATGATCACCCGGCCGACCTGCGGCGCCTTGAGATGGCCGCGCGCGCTCATGGCGAAGCCGAAACCGTCCTGGCCGACGCGCACGCCGGGATGAATGATGACCCGGTCGCCGATCAGGGCGTTGCAGATCGTCGCGCCCGCCCCGATCGAAGAATTGCGGCCGATCCGCACATGCGCCCCGATCACCGCGTTGGGGCCGATGACCGCCCCGGCGCCGATCTCGGCGTGGGGCCCGATCACCGCGCCGGGATCGACGATGACGTCCGATTCCAGCCGCGCCAGCGGATGGACATTGGCGCCCGGCGAAACGCCATGGCCGTCGAACCATGACCCCGGCCGGGCCGCCTCGGGATAGATTTTCGCCGCCACGATCGCGCAGGCGCGGTAAGGCTCGCGGACCACCAGAACCGCGACGTTTTTAGGCGCGCGGCCGGCGTGGCGCTCGGAAACGAGACACGCGGTCGCGCGGGTTCCCGCCAGCTGGTCGGCATATTTGGGATTGTCGAGAAAGACCAGGTCGCCGGGACGCGCGCGGTCGAGCGGCGCCACGTCGAAAACCTTCTGGCCCAGGTCCATCTCGCCAACCGGCCGGGCGCCGGTCCACTCCACGATCTCGGCGAGGGTCGGCGTCGCGGCGCGGCGAAAGAATTTCATTTCTTCCAAGCGATCATCCCCCGATTGCCGCCCTCGGCGCCGCGGCCGATCCACCCCGCGTGGCGCGCAAACGTGCGACCTGTATCATAACAAAAGGGCGCGGCTGAACGCCGCGCCCCTGCATGCCCATGCAGAACGCTCAGAACGTCGTGCCGCCGCTGAAGCTGAACTGCTGCACGATGTCGTATTGGGACTTCGACAGCACAAAAGCATAGTTGAAGCGGATCGGACCCATCGGCGAGTTCCAGATCACGCCGACGCCGACCGACGAGTCGATGTTCATGTTGTTGCTGCCGACGGTGATGCAGGCCAGCTGCGTGGTGGCCGGGCTCTTGCCCTTGTCCATGACGGCGCAGGGAATCCCCGGAGCATAGCCGAGATATGTGCCGAAATTGGTCGGGCCCGTGTAGTTCCAAAGGCTGCCGGCGTCGAAGAACAGCGCGCCCCTCAGGCCGATATCCTTGGGCAGGCCCCAGATCGGGAACTGGGTTTCGACCGAGGCGCCCCAGTAATCCGTGCCGCCGAGCGCATTGCCGTTGTTGTTGTAAAGCTCGTTGGTGACGTCGCGCGGCCCCATGCCGCCCGGCGCGAAGCCGCGCACCAGGCTCGGCCCGAGATTGAAATTGTCGGTGATGTGCAACGGGTTGCTGCCGGTCTGGAAGACATTGCCGGCCTGAAGATGGATGAGGCCGACGACGTCGTCGAAATAAAGCTCATGATAGCCGCGCACATCGCCGGTCGTGCGCAGGAAGTCGGAATAGCCGCCGAGGCCGGCGAAATCCTGCTTCAGAGTGGCCAGGACGCCCCCACGCGGATCCTTCGGATTGTCGAGCGTGTTATAGGACAGGGTATAGCCGATCATCGACGTCACCCAGTCGCCCTGCGCCTGTTTCAGCGCCAGAGAGGCTTCGCCGTTGCTCATGCAACTGTTGAAAATGCTGACCGGGAAGCCGTTGTTGGGCGGCGTGAACCATTGCGGATAGGAACAGTCGTTATAGGGCTGGCTCTGATTGTTGGGAATCGAAAGCCGCGAATTGTACAGCGTGTAGCGCGGCGCGATCGTCAGCTCGTCGGTCAGCGGAATGCCGAGACGCAGCGTGCCGCCGGTCACCCAGTTCGAATAATAGGAGAAGTAGGACGCTTCGCTGATCTTCGAATAGAGGTCGAAGCCCGCCGCCATGCGATTATCGAGGAAAAACGGCTCGGTGTAATTGAGTTCGACGCCGCTGGCGTATTGGCCGGCCGAAACCGCGGCGCGGACATATTCGCCGCGACCGAGGAAATTGCTCTGGGTGACCGAGACCTGGGCGATGAAGCCCTCGACCGTCGAATAGCCGCCCGAGATCGAGAACGAGCCGGTGGACTGCTCTTCGACGTCCACATCGACGATGACCCGATCCGACGACGAGCCCGGCTCGGTGGTGATCTTGACCTTCTTGAAATAGCCAAGGCCGTTGAGGCGGCGCTCCGCCTTGTCCATCAGCACCTTGTTGTAGGCGTCGCCCTCGCCGATGTCGAATTCACGGCGGATGACGTAATCGCGCGTCGCGGTGTTGCCGCGAATATTCATCCGCTCGATATAGACGTGAGGCCCTTCTTCCACGATGAAGGCGACGGTGACCGTGTGGGTCGCCTGATCCTTGTCGCCCTGGACACGCACCTGGCCGAAGGTGAAGCCCATCTTCTGGACGTCCTTCGTCATGCGCGTCTCGGTCTTCTGGACCGCGTCGCCGTTATAGACGTCGCCGGCGTGGAAATCGAGCGACGACTTCAACGCCGCGTCGCTCAGCCCGGAAACATGCGATTCGACATTGACCGTCTTGACGCGATAGACCGCGCCTTCCTCGACGGTGATCGTGACGATATAGCCGCCCGCCGATGCGTCATAGACCGGATCGACGCCGACGACGCGGAAATCGGCATAGCCGTTCTTGAGGTAGTAGCGCCGGATCGCCTCGGCGTCCTTGGCCAGACGGTCCGGGTCATAGACGTCCGAGGTCTTGAAAAACGACAGATAGTTCATTTCCGTCGTTTCCATCAACCCCTTCAGCTTGGAGTCGGAATAGACGTGGTTGCCGACGAAGTGGATCTGCTTGACGCCGGTCTTGTCGCCCTCGTTGATGTCGAAGACCACGTCCACCGCGTTATTGGGGGTCTGAACCGTGCGCTCGGTGACCGTCGCGGCGCTGTGGCCCGAGCGGCGGTAGACATCGAGAATGCGCTGAACGTCGGCGTCGGCGACCGCCTGGCTGTAGGCGCCGCGGTCCTTCAGCTGAACCTCTTTCTGCAGGTCTTCGGACTTGACCTTGGAATTGCCGACGAAAACCACATGATTGATCACGGTCGAATTCTCGACCACCCGCACCACCAGCTCGGAGCCGCGATGGCTGACCTGGACATCGGAGAAATAGCCCGTGCCGTAAAGCTTCTTGATGGCTTCATTGGCGTCGCCGCCAACGAAATAAGACCGGATCGTCGCGGAATCGACGCGATGGTTGCCCTCGACGACGATGGTCTCGGCCAATGCGTGGACCGGAGCCGCGATTGTGCCGACCATTAGCGCCACCGCGAGAGCGGTTCGGCTCATAAGACCTTGGCGAAACGTCATTGAAACCCGGTCTCCGTGACTCAGACCCGCCCCGAATTGGTTTGGCGACGGGGGACCGAATCGCAAGGGATTCGGCCGCAAACTTCAGACTTCGAATGGATAGCATAAACCAAGCCTGTCCATTTCGACTCTGCTTCTACAAGGTTTATGGAATCCTGCAAATGCCTTTGGTTCCGTGTCCCGTTTTTTTACGGCGCCGTGTCTCTTAAGCCACGGCGCCGTGGCTTATTTTCGCCGTAATCAGAGGCTTTGCGGCCGGAACGGGCCTTGCGGAGCGACCGGAATCGGCCGTCGTGTTCACCCGAGTTTCAGCCAGGTTCGGGTGAGACGGACGACGTCGTTATAAGTGGCGACCAGCATCAGCACGGCGACGAAGGCCAGGCCGATCCGGAATCCGAATTCCTGAACGCGCCGGGTCAGCGCCCGCCCGCGCACCGCCTCGACGACGTAATAGAGCAGGTGGCCGCCGTCGAGCAGCGGGACCGGCAGCAGGTTCAGGAACCCGATCGAAATCGACAGGAGCGCCGTCAGATTGATCAGCGGCCACAGGCCCGCCTTCGCCACTTCGCCGGACACTTCGGCGATGCGGATGGGACCGGACAATTGCTGCGGCGACTCCCTGCCGACCGACAGATTGCCGAGATAAGCCGCGGTTCCCGAGATCACGCTCCAGGTTTCGCGGAACGCCTCGACCGTCGCGGCCGGCGCGCTGAAGGTCTGCCTGCGCCAATCTTCCCGCGCCCCGCCCGCCATGACTCCGATCACGCCGCCATGCTCGGCGCCGAAGGGCGTCGCGCTGTCCTTGACCACCGGCGTCGCCTCCAGATTCACGAGTTTCCCGGCGCGTTCGACGACGAAATGGAGCTTCAGACCGCCGGCAGTGGAGACGACGCGCTGCATGTCGGCGAAACTGTCGAGCGCCCGCCCGTCGATCGAGACGACCAGATCGCCCGTCTGAAAACCGGCGGCCGCCGCTGGACTATTGGCCACGACGCTCGCAATGCGCGGGATCAGCACGTTGCGCCCCTGGAAATAGAACAATGCCGTGAAGATCACGATGGCGAGCACGAAATTCGCCAGCGGTCCGGCCGCGACCACCGCCGCGCGCTTCCACACGCTCTGGGCGAAGAACGAAACCTTCCGTTCGTCCTCCGACATGCGGCCTGCGGCGTCCGGATCGATTTCGCTCGCGGCGCCGGCGTCGCCATGAAAACGCACATAGCCGCCCAACGGCAAGGCCGCGAGCCGCCAGCGCGTCCCGCGCCGGTCGGTGTAATGCGCCAGTTCCGGCCCGAATCCCATGGAAAAGGCGTCCACCTTCACCCCGCACAGGCGGCCGACGATGAAATGGCCGAACTCATGGAAAAACACGACCAGGCCGAGGACGAACAGGAAGGGCAGAAGATACGACCCCATGGTCCAGAGGGAATGGAACAGCAGCATAGCGCACCCTGGCTGCGCGGCTATAGCGCCGCGCGAATGTTTACGGTTTCTTTACCATGCCGGATCGCCGCCTAGTGGCCAAGCCCCGCAAGCCGCGCCCGCGACCTTTCTCTCACAATATGGTCAACGGCGAGCGCCGCCTCAATATCTGCCGGCGTCCGCGCCGCGCCTTCTTTCTCGAACAGTTCACATATTTGTTCAACATATTTCGCTATCTCATTGAATTTAATTTCATTACGCAAAAATGCAGCGACCATGACCTCGTTCGCGGCGTTCATGATGGTCGGCATGGCCCCGCCCGCCGCGAGCGCATCCATCGCCACCCTGAGCGCGGGAAAGCGTTCCAGATCCGGCTTCTCGAAAGTCAACGACCCGATCTGGGCGAGATCGAGGCGGCGCGCCTGGGTCGGCACCCGGTCCGGCCAGCCGAGGCAATGGGCGATCGGAACCTTCATGTCGGGGACCGCCATGCCGGCGCTCACCGCGCCGTCGGCGAAGGAGACCAGTCCGTGGACGATCGACTGGGGATGGACGAGAACGTCGAGCTTGCGCGCCTCGACGCCGAAAATATGCAGGGCCTCGATCAGTTCGAGCCCCTTGTTCATCAGGCTCGCGGAATCGACCGTCACTTTCGGGCCCATCGCCCAATTGGGATGGGCCAGCGCCTGTTCCGGGGTCGCGGCGGCGATTCTCTCGGCGCTCCAGGTCCGGAACGGGCCGCCGGAGGCGGTGAGCCACATCTTTTCGATTCTTTTCGGACTCTCTCCGCCCAAAGCCTGAAAAATGGCGTTGTGCTCCGAATCCATCGGCAGCACGCGCACGCCTTTTTCGTATGCCTTGCGCATGAAGGGATCGCCGGCGCAGACCAGACATTCCTTGTTGGCGAGCGCGACGTCGCGGCCCGCCTCGATCGCGGCATAGGTCGGGATGACGCCCGCGGCCCCGGCGATGGCCCCGACCACCAGATCGGCGTCCATCCGCGCGGCTTCCTTCAGCGCCTCGGGGCCGGCGCCGGCGCGGATGCCCGAGCCGGCCAGTTCCGATTTCAGCGTTCCATAGGCGCCGGGGTCGGCGACGGCGGCGAAACGCGCGTTCAGGGAGCGCGCGACGCGGGCGAGTCCGACGGCGTCGCGCCCGCCCGCCACCGCCACGGTCTCGAACGCGCCCGGCGCGCCCAGGATCACCGCCTCGGTCGAGCGCCCGATCGAGCCGGTCGCCCCGAGAATCGTGAGCTTGCGCGGACGCGCGAGCGGCTTGGGCGCCAAAGATGCCGTCATGAGAATCCTACTGCCAATAGAAGAGGCCCGCCGCCGCGCTGGGCGGCACGCCGCGCCACAGGCCGAACAAGGCGGCGAAGATCGCCGCCGCGATGAATCCGTCGATCCGGTCCATGACGCCGCCATGGCCGGGAATCAGCCCGCTCGCGTCCTTGACCCCAAACCGCCGCTTGATCCAGGATTCGAACAGGTCGCCGCCCTGGGCCAGGGCCGCGGCGGCAAGGCCGAGCACGAAAACCGGGCCGAGCGGCGCCTGGGCGTTGGGCCAGACATGGGCCACGACCGCCCCGAGCGCCGCGCCGCAGGATATGCCGACAAGAAAGCCGGACCAGGTCTTGCCGGGCGAGACGCGCGGCGCGAGCTTCGGGCCGCCGATCAGCCGCCCGCCGAAATAGGCGCAGACATCCGTTCCCCAGACCACGGCGAACAGCCAGCCGATGGCGCCGGCGCCGAAAAAGGGATCGTGGCGCAGCGAGAGCGCGGAAAGCAACAGTCCGCCGGCATAGAACAGGCCGGAGGCGGCCCAGAGCCGGAAGCCCGGCCCCGCCGCCCAGGCGACGAAAGCCACGACGGGGAGCGCCAGCAGAAAGGCGAACTCGACCCGCCCGAGACGGAAGAGAACGACGGCCGCGATCAGCAGGACCGCGCCGGCCAGAACGCGCAGCAGAGGAAGCGGCGCCCCGATCAGCCGCTGCCATTCCCAGTTCACCGCCAGCGCCGCGATCAGCCAGAACAAAGCGAAGAACCAGCCGCCCAGCGCGAGCGCGCCCACCGCCGTTCCGGCCAGGAACAGGCCCGAGGCCGCACGGACCCACAAGTCGTCGAGGCGATGGCGGGCCATCAGGCCCTGCGCGCGCGCGAACCCGCCCTCGGTCATCGGCGTGCCGGGCTTATCCATGGGAGCGCCGCGACCCGCTCATGACGCGGACTTGACTTGAGCGAGGCCAGGGACTTGGGCGAGTCCTGGAGCGACGCGGCCGAAACGCCGCTCGCGCGAGCGGAAGCTGTCGATCGCCTCCTCGAAGGCGGCGCGGTCGAAATCCGGCCAGTGGATCGGCAGGAAAACCAGTTCGCTATAGGCCGCTTGCCACATCAGGAAATTGGACAGGCGCATCTCCCCGGAGGTGCGGATGATCAGATCGGGATCGGGCGTCCCGGCGGTCCACAACCGCGCGGCGAGCGCGTCCTCGTTGATGTCGTCGGGATCTATCCGCCCCGCCGCCGCGTCGCGGGCCAGAGCGCGCGCCGCCTCGACGATCTCCTGGCGCGCGCCATAGTTGAAGGCGACGATCAGGTCGAGCTTGCTGTTGCGACAGGTGCGGTTTTCGGCCTCTTCCAGCAGGGCGACGATTTCCGGCTTGAGATTGCCGCGCTCGCCGATCACCCGCACCCGCACGCCGGCTTCTTCGAGCGTATGCAGGTCGCTGCGGATGAACAGCTTGAGCAGGCTCATCAGATCGGCGATTTCCTGGGGCGGACGCGCCCAGTTCTCTCTGGAGAAGCTGTAGACCGTGAGATAGCGCACCCCGAGGTCGCTCGCCGCGCGCACCGCGCGCCGCAAGGCCTCGACGCCGCGCCGATGGCCCTCGAACCGGGGCAGGCCGCGCGCCGCCGCCCAGCGGCCGTTGCCGTCCATGATGATCCCGACATGCAGGCCGCCGCCGCCGGAGGAGCGCTTCGCCCCGGCGGCGCCGTCGATCACTCGCTGTTCGCTCATCAAATCCGCCCGCCGCCTGAAACCCGCGCCACCCTTCCGGCGCTCGAACGCTTTAACACAAATCAATTCAGGAAACGACGCCCGCTGGGTCGCGACCCCTCAAACCTGCATGATTTCCTTTTCCTTGGCCGCCAGCACGCCGTCGACCTCGGAGATCGCCGCGTCGGTGGCCTTCTGCACCTCGCTCTCGTGGCGCTTCTCTTCGTCCTCGCCGAGCGCCTTGTCCTTGGCCAGCTTCTTCAGCACGTCCATGCCGTCGCGGCGCACATGGCGCACGGCGACGCGCGATTCCTCGGCGTATTTATGGGCGAGCTTGACCAGTTCCTTGCGGCGCTGCTCGTTGAGTTCGGGAATGCGAATGCGCAGGATCTGGCCCTCGACGGTCGGCGACAGGCCGAGATTGGCGTCGCGGATCGCGCGGTCCACCGCGCCCACCATGCCCTTGTCCCAGACCTGCACGGCCAGCGCGCGGGATTCCGGCACCGAAATGGTGGCGACCTGATTGATCGGCATGGACTGGCCATAGGCCTCGACCATCACCGGCTCCAGCAGCGCGGCGGAGGCGCGGCCGGTGCGCAACCCCCCGAGTTCATGCTTGAGCGCCTGGATGGAGCTTTGCATGCGCCGCTTGATTTCCGCCAGATCGAATTGAGCGCTCATAAGTCACCTGTCCTCGTCGGCGCCGGCGCGCCGGATGTTTGTCGTGCGCGGAGGCCGCTCAGGGCGCGACGAGGGTCGCCCTGCCCTGGCCCGACAGCGCCGCCGTGACGGCGCGCGGCTCCGCGATGGAAAAGACGATTATCGGAATCCGGTTCTCTCTCGCAAGAGCAAAGGCGGCGGTGTCCATCACCGCGAGGTTTCTGGCGATGGCCTCGTCCTGGCTCAAACGCTCGTAGCGGATCGCGGTCGGGTCCTTTTTGGGATCGGCCGAATAGACGCCGTCCACCTGGGTCGCCTTCATGATGGCGTCACAGGACAGTTCCGCGGCGCGCAGGGCGGCGCCGGTGTCGGTGGTGAAGAACGGATTGCCGGTGCCGCCGGCGAGAATGACGATCCGTCCCTTGTCGAGGTGGTGCAGCGCCGCCTGACGCGAATAGGGCTGGCAGACCGAGGGCATGGCCACGGCGGACAGGGCGCGGGCCGCCCGCCCGCGTTTTTCTATGGCGTATTCGAGAGCCAAAGCGTTCATCACCGTCGCCAGCATGCCGATGGAATCGGCCCGCGCCCGCTCGATGCCCTTTTCAGCCCCCCTTATGCCGCGAAAAAAATTGCCGCCGCCGACCACCACCGCTATTTCGGCCCCCAGTTCGGCGGCCGCCGCCAGATCGTCGGCGATACGGTCGAGGGTCCCGGACTCAAGGCCGTGGCTCTGCCCGCCCTGCAAGGCCTCGCCCGACAGTTTCACGACCACGCGTTTCCATTTCGGGCCTGGCGTCGAAGCGTTCATGGAGACTCCCTAACCGACTCCCGGCGCGCGCCGCGATTCGGCCCGGCGGCGACGGTTGTAACTTTTTTTTCACACCGCTTGAAGGGTCGCGTCGCCTGCTCCCCCAATGAAAAAGGCGCCCGACGGCGCCTTTTTCATCGTCGGAAGCGAAAGTTCAGCCCTGGCCGCCCGCAGCCGCCGCGACTTCCGCCGCGAAATCGGCCTCCTGCTTCTCGACGCCCTCGCCCAGCACATAGCGTACAAAGCCTTTGAGCGCGACGGGAGCGCCGATGGTCTTGGCGGCCTCGGCCACCGCCTGCCCGACGGTCCTGGCGTTGTCGTGGACATAGGGCTGCTCGACCAGGGTGACTTCCTTGTAATAGGTCTTCAGGCCGGATTCGACGATCTTGTCGAGCACATGGGCCGGCTTGCCGGCGTTCTTCTCGCGCAGCACGTTCTTCTCGCGCTCCAGCGTCGCCGGATCGAGGCCGGAGGCGTCGAGCGCCAGCGGATTGGCGGCGGCGACATGCATGGCGACCTTGCGGCCGAGTTCCGTGAGCTGGTCCTTGTCGCCCGTCGATTCCAGCGCCACGATCACGCCGATCTTGCCGGCGCCCTCGCTCACCGCGCTGTGGACATAATGGCCGATGACGCCATGCGGCACGCTCAAGCTGGCCGCGCGGCGCAGGGTCATGTTCTCGCCGATGGTGGCGATGGCGTTGGAGATCGCGTCCGCCACCGTGCCGGCGCCGCCCGGATAATGCTGCTTCTTCAGCTCTTCCACATCCGCGACGCCCTTTTCCACGGCGACCAGGGCGATGGTCTTGACCAGGGCCTGGAATTCCTCGTTGCGCGCCACGAAATCGGTCTCAGAATTGACTTCGACCACCACGCCATTGTTGTCGCGCACGGCGACGCCGACCAGGCCTTCCGCCGCGACGCGGTCGGATTTCTTGGCCGCCTTGGACAGGCCTTTTTTGCGCAGCCAGTCGACCCCGGCCTGGATGTCGCCGCCGGTTTCGTTGAGCGCCTGCTTGCAGTCCATCATGCCCGCGCCGGTCATTTCGCGCAGTTCCTTCACCATCGCGGCGGTGATATTGGCCATCGGGATTTCCTTCGGGTTCTGGGCCGGCGCTCCCGCGCCTCGGGCCGAATGTCAAAGCGGGAAATTGTGAAAACAGGACGACAAGCGTCCCGGCAAGGATGCGGCGCGCCAAGGCTTCAGCCGGCGCGCCGAAAAACATCGAGTGGCTCTTTGCCCCCCAATCAGGAAGGGCCAGGACCCCTTCCCTCCCACTCGTGGGAGGATTGGGAGCCCCCTTCCCTCCCCCCTCATGGGAGGGTCAGGGTGGGGGGATCAGCCCGCGATCAGACCGCGCGCCTGTTCGACCCAGCCGCCGACCTTGCCGGCGACCTTGAGATCGGCGCCGATCTTGTCGGCGTCTTCGCCGGACATGGCGGCGAACTGCCAGTAATGAAACAGTCCGGCGTCATTGAGCTTCTTTTCGAGCTGCGGACCGACGCCGGTGAACTTCGTCAGGTCGTCAGGCGCGCCGCGCGGCGCCGACAGAAGCTCGAACTGCTCGCCGCTGGCGGCCGCGACTTCGGCGTCGGCCGGCAACTCGCCAGCCGTCGGCTCTTCCGAGGCGCCGACATCGACGCCCATCGCGCCCTGGCTGCGCGAAATGCCGTCGAGCGCGGCGCGGGCGATCAGGTCGCAATAGAGCGCGATGGCGCGGCCGGCGTCGTCATTGCCCGGGATCGGATAAGTGATGCCGTCGGGATCGCAATTGGTGTCGAGGATCGCCGCGACCGGAATGTGAAGGCGGGCCGCCTCCTTGATCGCGAGCTGCTCCTTGTTGGTGTCGATGACGAAGATCAGGTCCGGGACGCCGCCCATGTCCTTGATGCCGCCGAGCGCGCGCTGCAGCTTCTCGCGCTCGCGCGACAGCATCAGGCGCTCTTTCTTGGTCAGGCCGGTCGCGCCCGAGTCGAGCTGGTCGTCGAGCTTGCGCAGGCGCTGGATCGAGGCCGAAATGGTCTTCCAGTTGGTCAGCATGCCGCCGAGCCAGCGGGCATTGATGTAGTACTGCGCCGAACGCTTGGCGGCGTCGGCGATCTGCTCCTGCGCCTGGCGCTTGGTGCCGACGAACAGCACGCGGCCGCCCTTGGCCACGGTGTCGGAAACCGCCTTCAGCGCCTGATGCAGCAGCGGAACGGTCTGCGCGAGATCGATGACGTGAATATTGTTGCGGACCCCGAAAATATAGGGGGCCATTTTCGGGTTCCAGCGATGCGACTGGTGGCCGAAATGCGCGCCGGACTCAAGCAGGCTGCGCATGGAAAAATCGGGAAGCGCCATGTTTTTCTCTCCGGTTGAACCTCCGCGAACCATTTGGGCCGGAAATCCATTGAGGCGGATTTTCTGCCACCGGAGCGCAGCCTTGAACCAGGCGGCGCGACAGCTCGCGTGTGGGATGGGCGGCCCTCCTACATCAGGAAAGGCGGTTTGGCAAGATCGTTGCGACGGATCGCCTGGGCGAAATCCTATGACTCTGCCCTGCAACCGAGCGTCGATATTATTTTTCGCCTGTCCTGGGCGCGCGACCGAATTGCCGCGATAACAGGACTGGATTGCAACGCCGCGCCCGCCGGGGAGACGCGTGACAAGCCAGCGCCCGGAAAACTTCCGCGAGCGGAATCGTCCGTCGCCACCACCGCCAGCCGCTATTTCTCCCGTTCCACAATAAACGGCACCCCCTCATGGCCGCCGTCGCCGCGTTCGAAATGGGCGGGCTCGCGTCCTAGAATCGCGGCGCTGCGGGCGTGCCATTCGGAATCGACGGTGAAACACCCCTCCTTTTCCGCCGCTTCCGCCCAATGCAGGGTCGCCAGCGCCTTGCGCTTGCGGTTGGAGACATATTCCAGCGTCACCAGCCAGGTCGGGCCGGGGTCGCGCGGGCGCATGTCCTGGATGCCGCTGGCGAGATTGGTCGCGACATCGATCTGCAGAATCAGCCAGTCGATCAGTTCGCCGTCGCGCAGGGGGCGAAATTTGTCCAGCGCCGCGCGCCACTGGTCGGGGCGGCCGGCGCCGGGCTTGTCGCGATAGGGATTGCGCCGCGTCCAATCGTGGATCAGCCGCCATTTCTCGAAGATCGCTTTTCTCAGCGCGACATCGGCCGCCGCGGGGTCATTCGCCAGATCGTCTTCCCTTGCGCGCGCCGCGCTCAGATCCTGATCGAAAACCGCGGCCTCGCTGCGCGACAGGGGCCGCGCGCTCGCGCTCATCCGCTGGTATTTGGCTTCGTCGCTGGCGTCGCAGACCGGTCCGCGTTCGCTCATCGCCGTCCTCTCCCGAAAAATATCTTTTGGTTCAATATAGGCTGGCGCGGCGCTTTCGCCAGTTGGCGGCGGGCGCGTCCGGAATGTTTCGCGCTCCCTCCGATGCGGCTCGGACCAACATCCGAATGCCTCCAGATAGCCGTCATCGCAAGGAGCCCGAGGCGACGAAGCAAGCCATGAAATCTCCCGATATCAAGCGCGTCGCGGGCATGTATTGCTTCGCTTGGCTCGCAATGACGGCGCGCTTTGAGTTTTTTTGGCGGCGCACAACCGATAACGCATTGGCGCCGCGCGTTTTTTTCGCGCGGGCCGGCGAGACGGCGAAACTGGCCTTTGCCGGAAGAATCGCCTAGAAAGAAAAGAATTTCCGTCTCCAGCCCGCGAGCGCATTTTGGCCGACCAGAACGACGACCATCCGGTTCCGCCTTCCTCGGACATCCGTCCGGTTTCGATCACCGAGGAGATGAAAAGCTCCTACCTCGCCTATGCGATGAGCGTGATTGTCAGCCGCGCCCTGCCGGACGTGCGCGACGGACTGAAACCTGTCCACCGCCGCATTCTCCACTCGGCGCAGGAAAACAATTTTCTGCCCGACCGTTCTTACGTGAAATCGGCCCGCATCGTCGGCGAGGTGATGGGCAAGTACCATCCCCATGGCGACGCCGCGATCTATGACGCGCTGGTGCGCATGGCCCAGCCGTTCTCGATGAGCCTTCCTCTCATCGACGGCCAGGGCAATTTCGGTTCGGTGGACGGCGACCGCGCGGCGGCCATGCGCTACACCGAATCGCGCCTCGCCCGTCCGGCGCTGGCCCTGATCGAGGACATCGACGCCGACACCGTCGATTTCCAGCCCAATTACGACGGCAAGGAGCAGGAGCCGACAGTCCTTCCGGCGCGCTTCCCCAATCTGCTGGTCAATGGCGCGGGCGGCATCGCCGTCGGCATGGCGACCAATATTCCGCCGCACAATCTCGGCGAGGTCATCGACGCCTGCGTCGCCCTGATCGACCGGCCCGACATGACCCTTCCCGAGCTGATGGAGATCGTGCCGGGACCGGATTTCCCCACCGGCGGCGCGATCATGGGCCGCGCCGGCATCCGCCAGGCCTATGAGACCAGCCGCGGCTCGGTCGTGATCCGGGGCGTGGCGACCATCGAGACTTTGCGCAAGGATCGCGAGGCCATCGTCTTCACCGAAATTCCCTATCAGGTGAACAAGGCGACGCTGATCGAAAAGATCGCCGAACTGGTGCGCGAGAAGAAGATCGAGGGCATCTCCGATCTGCGCGACGAATCCGACCGCGAAGGCATGCGCATCGTCATCGAGATCAAGCGCGACGCGGTGGCCGACGTGGTGCTGAACCAGCTCTACCGCTTTACCGCCTTGCAGAGCTCGTTCGGCGTCAACATGATCGCGCTGAACGGCAGGCGGCCCGAAAGCCTGAATCTGACCGACTGCCTGAAAGCCTTCGTCGATTTCCGCGAGGAAGTGGTCAGCCGGCGGACCAAGTTCAAGCTCAACAAGGCGCGCGACGGCGCCCATATCCAGGTCGGCCTCGCCATTGCGGTGGCCAATATCGACGAAGTGATCCGGCTGATCCGCACTTCCGCCGACGCGGCGACGGCGCGCGAAGCCCTGATGGGCCGGGTCTGGCCGGCCCATGACATGGCGCCCTTGGTGGCCCTCATCGCCGATCCGCGCCATTCCATCGACGAGGACGGCAATTGCCGTCTGTCGGAGGCCCAGGCCCGCGCCATCCTCGACCTGCGCCTGCAAAGGCTGACCGCTCTGGGGCGCGACGAGATCGCGGAGAACCTCAACAAACTGGCCGCCGAAATCGCCGAATATCTCGAAATCTTGCGCTCACGCGAAAAAATGTTCGGCATTGTGAAGGATGAAATGCTGGCGGTGAAAGCGGCCCATGCCGTGCCGCGCCGCACCCAGATCCTCGATGTCGAAGGCGACATGATGGATGAGGATCTCATCCAGCGCGAGGACATGGTGGTGACCGTCTCGCACGCCGGCTATATCAAGCGCGTGCCGCTATCGACCTATCGCGCGCAAAGGCGCGGCGGCAAGGGCCGCTCCGGCATGCAGACCCGCGAGGAGGATTTCGTCCAGCGGCTTTTCGTCGCCTCGACCCATGCGCCGGTGCTGTTCTTCTCCTCGCGCGGCCAAGTGTACAAGGAAAAGGTCTGGCGCCTGCCGCTCGCCGCGCCGCAGGCGCGCGGCAAGGCTTTGGTCAACATGCTGCCGCTCACCCAGGGCGAGCGCATCACCTCGATCATGGCCCTGCCCGAGGACGAGGCGCTTTGGGAAAGCCTGGACGTGATGTTCGCCACCACCGGCGGCACGGTCCGGCGCAACAAATTGTCGGATTTCGCTTCCGTCAACCGCGCCGGCAAGATCGCCATGAAGCTCGACGAGGGCGAGGGCATTGTCGACGTCCAGATCTGCACCGAAGACGAGGATGTGCTGCTGACCACATCGAAAGGCCAGTGCATCCGCTTCAAGGTCGATGAGGTGCGCGTCTTCAAGGGCCGCGACTCCATGGGCGTGCGCGGGGTCAATCTCGCCGAGGGCGACCGGGTCATCGCGCTGTCCATCCTCACCCACAGCGACGCCACGCCGGCCGAGCGCGCCGCCTTCCAGAAAATGCGCCGCGCCGCCGTCGGCGAGCCGGCCGAGCCCGAGGAGACCGAGGAGGGCGCCGAGGCCGTCGCGCCGCTGGCTCCCGAGCTTTTCGAGAAAATGGCGGCGGCCGAACAGCTGATCCTGACCATATCCGCCAATGGCTTTGGCAAGCGCACCTCGTCCTACGAATATCGCGTGACCGGGCGCGGCGGCAAAGGCATTGTCGCCATGGCGGTCAACGCCCGCAACGGCGAACTGGTCGCCTCCATGCCGGTCGAGCCAAAAAACCAGATCATGCTGGTGACCGACGGAGGCCAGCTCATCCGCTGCCCGGTCGAGGGCATCAGGATCGTGAGCCGCGGCAGCCAGGGCGTCATCGTCTTCAACACAGCGGAGACGGAAAAGGTCGTCTCGGTCGAGCGGATCAGCGAGGACGAGAATGGCGAAGGCGACGAAGGCGAAGCGGAAGCCGAGGCTTGAGCGGGATGGCCGGGAACCCGCCGCATGACGATATTTTCGACGCCGATTTCGCGCGCCGCCGCGAGGCCGCCCGGGCGCGGCTCGATTCGATAGACCCCGCGCGGCGGGGCGAGCCGCTGGCGGACCCGAAGCGCCAGAATTGGTTCGAGGCCGTCTATGAACTGGCCGATGGCGACCCGGCAGGCGTCCCCTGGGGCAATCTTGCCCCCCATCCCCTGCTGGCGGACTGGCTTCAGCAAAATCCAGACCTTGCCGGCATGAAGGCGCTCGATGTCGGCTGCGGGCTTGGCGACAACGCCGCCGCTCTGGCGGATCGCGGCGCCGAGGTTACGGCTTTCGATTTCGCGCCGCGCGCGGTGGACTGGGCGCGCGGGCGGTTTGCCGGCAAAGCGATAGATTTCGTCGTCGCCGATCTCTTCGCCCCGCCGCCGCAATGGCGCGAGGCTTTCGACCTCGTCCATGAAACCTATACCTTGCAGGCCCTGCCGGCTGAACTTCTGCCCGCGATGCGGCAAGCGTCGGCGGGTTTCGTCAAGCCGGGCGGGCGCCTGCTGGCGGTCGCCCGCGCCCGTGAGGACAATGAAAGGATCGAGGGGCCGCCGTGGCCGCTCGCCCGCGGCGATATCGAGGCGTTTCGCGACTGCGGCCTGGTGCTGGAGCGCCTGGACGATGCGCCGTCAGGCCCGGCGGCGATCCGCCACTGGCGGGCCTTGTTCCGCAAGCCGCTTCAGGACGAACGACAAAAAAAAATTCTCTGTCCGCGTTGAGTGTGGGTGCATCCGACAATGTTCCATTCTTTTCCGGTTTCGCGCCCGATGTAGTATGGTGCCGCCTTCGCTGCCAGACACGGATGCCCGTTTCGAGCAAATCGAACGGATTCGGACGACAATCTCAAAACTCGACGCCGCGCAACTCCTTGAAATAATTAATTACCTTGAAAGTCTTATTGGGGACGGAAAGCGGTAAGATGACAACGAGAGGATCGTTTCATGTGGCCATTTTCACATAGATCGAAAAACGCCAAAGCGGAGGCGGCGGTCGCTGTTCTGGGGGAAGCGAAGGCGGCAGTCGCAGAGAGATGGCTCTATTTCCGCAAGGCTATGCCGTTCAAGGATAACGTTCCACTTATCGACATCATCACCGCGTTCGCAATGCCGATGTTCGAGGGCTTGCGGCGCAATTTGCCACCGCTTCGACACGCGCCAGATGCTGTGCTCTTAGTGATTGTTGCCAAGGGGATTGAACAATCGGGCACCCATTCGCGAGCCGAGATCGAAGCGGCTCTTGGCACTCCACTGCCCGACTGAACGTTCAAAAGCGCATCTACATGAAATAACGACTGCACTATCGTGGGCCTTGCGGCATACCCACACTCAACGCGGACAGAGCAAACAAAAAAGCCGCCCGAAGGCGGCTTTACGTCGGATTTTTAAGTGATCACTTGATCTTGGTTTCCTTGAACTCGACGTGCTTGCGCGCGACGGGATCGTATTTCTTGAACGCGAGCTTGTCGGTCTTGGTGCGGGCGTTCTTTTTGGTGACGTAGAAATAGCCGGTGTCGGCGGTCGACAGCAGCTTGATCTTGATCGTGGCGGCCTTGGCCATGGCGGTTACCTTGAAAGCGAAGCTGGGGCCGCATCCTGAAAAGCGGACATTGGCCGATGACGGAACAAAAGAGGCCGGATCGCTCCGGCCCAAACTCGCGCGCACCATACGCGCCGCTCACCTTTTGTCAAGCCGCGCCTTCGCGGCTCATTTTTCCATGGAAGGCGGGCGGTCGCGGGTCTAAATTATGGGCATTCAAGGAGGAACGCTCGTGACTGCCGGGGCTGAATCGAACGAAAAACGCGCGCTCCACATCTGCGCGCTGCTGCCGGAGGCCGAAACCGCGCTTTCGACGCTGCAATGCGCCGTCTCCGCGGCGAGCGGTTTCGACGCCGAAATCTGCGCCGCCCATGTCGGATTCGACGCCCATCATGCTTTTGTTGACGCGGAGGAGCTGGAGATCCAGCAATTACGCGAACTCTATGAAGGCCCGCCCGAAGTTCGCGCGGCGCGCGTCAAGGCGGTGGTCGATTCCTTCCGCGAGTCGGCTCCGGCCGCGCCGCCGATCGCCTGGCGCGACGACGAAGGCGATGTCGAAGCCAATGTCGCCCTTGACGCCGCCAGAGCGGACCTGATCGTGGTCAGCCGGCCGGTCCATCTGGACGCCGCCGACGCCTTCCACGCCGCCTTGTTCGGCGGCCAAAGGCTGGTGCTGGTCGCGCCGCGTGACGTGATCGACGGCGAGCGGGTCATCGGCCGCCATATCGTCATCGGCTGGAAGCCTGGCGCCCCGGCCGAGGCGGCGGCGCTGGCGGCCCTGCCCTGGCTGAAAAAGGCCGCAAAGATAACGGTGCTTTGGGGCGCCAAGCCCGGGGCCGGCTTTTATGAGCCCAGCGCCCGCGCGTTCTTCCAGCGACTCGGCCTGAATGTCGAGATTCTCCATCTTGCGCGCAGCGCCGGAAGCGTCGGCCATGACCTGCTGAACGAAACGGAACGGCTCGGCGGCGACTGCCTGCTGATCGGCGCCTATACCCATGGCGCGTGGTGGGAGGCGCTCTTTGGCGGCGTCACCCGCGATGTCCTTGCCGAGGCGCGCATTCCCGTCTTCACCATGAGGGCGCGCTGAGCCTTGTCGGGTTTCCTGCATCGGCTTGGGCCTTTATGGCCCGGCGTTCCATTCGCGCTCGGCTCGGCCGCGCTGTTCGGACTGACCGCGCCGCTCGCCAAGGCGCTGCTGGGGCGATTCGATCCGCAATTGCTGGCCGGCGCGCTTTATCTCGGCGCGGGCGCGGGCCTCGCCGGTTTTCATCTCGCCCGGCGCGCCGTCGGCCTGCCCGCGCCCGAGGCCCCTTTGCGCCGCGCCGATTGGCCCTGGCTCGCGGCGGTCGTGTTTTTCGGCGGGTTTCTGGGGCCCTTGCTGCTGATGGCGGGGCTGAAGGCGACCGGCGCCGCCAGCGCCTCGCTGCTGCTCAATCTCGAAGGCCTGGCGACCATGGCGATCGCCTGGCTGGTCTTTCACGAGAATGTGGACGCGCGGCTGTTCGCCGGCGCCATGGCGATCCTGGCCGGCGCCGTCGTTCTTTCCTGGCAGGGGCGCGGGCTGGCGCTGGATGAGGGCGCGCTGCTGGTCGGCGGCGCCTGCCTCGCCTGGGGGATCGACAATAATCTCACCCGCAAATTGTCCTCGGCCGATCCGGTGTCGATCGCCGCGATCAAGGGGCTGGTGGCGGGCTCGGTCAATCTTATCGCCGCGCTGGCGCGCGGCGCCGAGCCGCCCGGCCTGGTTTTTTCGAGCGCGGCCGGGCTGCTCGGCTTTTTCGCCGTCGGCGTCAGCCTCGTTTTCTATATTCTCGCTTTGCGGCGGCTGGGCGCGGCGCGCACCGGCGCCTATTTCGCCCTCGCGCCCTTCATCGGCGCGCTGGCTTCCCTGGTTTTGCTGCACGAGCAGCCGACCGTCCGGCTGCTCGTCGCCGGGGCGCTGATGGGCCTGGGCCTGTGGCCGCATCTTGCCGAGCGGCACGATCACGAACATGTTCATGAGGCGTTCGAGCATGAGCACGCCCATGTCCACGACGAGCATCACCAGCACAGCCATGAAGGGCCGGTGACCGAGCCGCATTCCCATCGCCACCGCCACGAGCGGCAGCTCCATTCCCATCCCCATTACCCGGATCTGCATCACCGCCATACGCATGGGTGAAGATTTCGGATTCCCTCCCTCTTTCGTGGCGCGGCAGTTGGACGGATAGCGCGCTGAAAACATGGGGGTTTTACCCCCGCCCCGGCCCTGCCCGCACGGGAGCGGCGCCGGGCGGACGCTTCAGCCGCGCGGCAAGGGCGGGAGCGCGCCGATCTCGCGCGAAAGCTTGCGCCGCCAGTTGCGGCGTTCGCGGTCGGTGCCGGGCAGGTTGACGGCGATTTTTTCGCTCAGCAGATCGTCGACCTGGATCATCGCCAGGGCGGAGGGCGTTTTCGCCACATAGGCATGGATCGCGGCGGCGAAATCTTCATCGGACGCGGGATTCGTCGGGGCGAGGCCTTGCGCGGCGAGCGCCTTCAGCAGGCGGGCGATGTCGGCGGCGCGGCGCGCGCGCTCCTTTTCGGCGGCCTCCGGCGTCATCAGGCCGAGCGCGGCCTTTTCGTCGATGTCGGCGCCGAGGCGCCAGCCGGCGAGCGTCGGCAGGTCGTGGGTCGAAGCGCAGGCGACCGCCTTTTGCGGATAGGCTTCCGGCGGCGCGAAGTCGTCGCCAGAGCGTTCGAACCACAGCACGCGATAGCTCAGCACATTGGCCGGCGCCATTTTTTCACGAAAACCCGCCGGCACCGTGCCGAGGTCCTCGCCGACGACGAGGCAGCGCGCGCGAAAACTTTCCAGCGCCAGCACGCCGACGAGGTCGTCGAGCGGATAGGAAAGATAGGCGCCCTGCGTTGCCGGCGCGCCATTCGGCACGACGAACAGCCGCTGGAGCGCCATGACATGGTCGATGCGCAAGGCGCCGGCATGGCGCATGTTGGCGCGCAGCAATGTGGCGAAGGTTTTATAGCCGTCGCGCGCCATGGCGAGGGGGTCGGGCGGGGGCAGGCCCCAGTTCTGTCCGGTTTCGGCGATGGGGTCGGGCGGGGCGCCGACCGAGACGCCGGGCAGGAACAGGCCGCGCTCGGCGGCGACCTCGCCGCCGTCGGGCGCCGCCCCCACCGCGAGGTCGCGGTAGAAGCCCAGCGAAAGGCCGGCCGCCCGGCCGCGCGCGGCGGCGCGGGCGAATTGCCGGTCGCACAGGAATTGCTCGAACAGAATCGCGCGCTGCGAAATGTTTCGCCCGCGCGACAAAATTTCGAAGGAGGCGAAAGCCTGCAATCGTTCGCCGCCTTCGGCGATGAAGTTTTCGAATTCGCGCGCGGCGGGAAGAGCGGGAGTCTTCCGCGCGGCTTGTTCGAAGGCTGAAAAATGCGCCGCGATTTTTTGCGCCTTCAGCGCCCAGACCGCCGGGTAATCGACGTCCGGTTTTTCCGCGAGTTCCCTGGCCGCCGCGCGCTCCTCGGGCGTCAGATCGCAAGGCAGGCCGGTGATCTCTCCCAGGGTTTCGAGATCGAGAGTGATCGGATCGAGGAAATTGCGGTCGCTCGGATAATAGGGGCTGGCGCGCTCGCGGTCGCGCGCGAAGAGCGTGTGGAGCGGATTGATTCCGACCGTGGCGTAGCCGGCGGCGCCGGCGCGCTCCGCCAGTTCGGCGAGCGAGGTGAAATCGCCGATTCCCTGGTCGCCGTCGCGGCGAAGGCTGTAGACCTGGGCGGCGACGCCCGAGACCCGGGCGTCGAGCGCCGGCGGCCAGGCGCAGGCGGAGGGCGCGACGATCAGCGCGCAGGTCTGGCCATCCAGAGTCAGAGTGTATCGCCCGATGGGCAGGGCGGGCAGGGTCGCGACCTGGACGACGAAGGCGACGCCGTCGCAGGCGCGGCGCTTTTCCGCGCGCAGCGAGTCCGCGCCCAATGACAGCCGCCGGCGCGCGGAAAATTCGTCTTCCAGCTCCAGCTCCGCGCGCGGCTCCGCAAGGACCAGGGGAGCCTCGATTTTTTCATTCTCGCACGCGACCAGGGCGAAGGGCAGCGCCCGGCGGTCGCGCTGGTCGGCGAGCCGCGTGAGGCTGGCGCGGGCCTCGGCCTGGGTCGTCGCGGGCAGGCCCATGGCCTTGAGCAAGGCGGTCGTGGTCGCCTCCGGGACGATATGGCGCGCGCCCTTCACGTCATGCCAGTCCGGCGCGAGTCCGGCCGCTTGGGCGAGCGCGTCGAGCGTCGCGGGCGAGGCGGCGCGCGGCGTTTCCGGCTCCGCCGTGTCGATGAGCACGAGCGTCGAGCGCGGCGCGACCACAAGGATTTCATCGCCGTCGAATCCGGCGCCGTCGCCATTGCCGTCCTCGACGCCGGTGTCGAGCGCGCGGCGCCAGAAATGGCCCCGGCTCGGGGACGGCAGGCGGAAATGCGCTTCCTCATGGCCGGCGTTGAACAGCAGGCCGGCGCGCGAAGCGTCCGTCGTGAAAAAGCCGGCCAGAAAGCGCCGCTCGTCTTCTCGCCATTGGGCGGGTTGCAGGATCTCGCCGTCGGCGCCGCGCCATTCGACATCGGCGGGGCCGCCGTCGTCGCGCGGCGCGCCGGTCAGGTAGCGGTCCTGGCCCAGGGCCGGCGTCGCCTTGCGCAAGGCGATCACGGCGGCGGTGAAGGCAGTCAGCCCTGGGTCCGCTTTCCGCCAGTCCAGCCAGCCGATCTCGCCGTCCTGGCAATAAGCGTTGTTGTTGCCGTTCTGGCTGTGGCCCTGCTCGGCGCCCATCGACAGCATCGGCGTGCCGTGCGCGAGCAGCAGCAGGGCAAGAAGATTGCGCTGATCGCGCCGGCGAGCCGCGCGGATCGCCTCGTCCGCCGTTTCGCCCTCGACGCCATTGTTCCAGGAATAATTGCAGTCGGTTCCGTCACGGCCGCCTTCGTCATTGGCCTCGTTGTGCTTGCGCTCGAAGGACACGAGATCGGCCAGGGTGAAGCCGTCATGGGCGGTGACGAAATTCACGCCGCGCGAGGGCGGCTTGCGGCCGGCGAATTGATCGGACGAGCCGGCGACGCGGGTGGCGACTTCCCCGATCATGCCGGGGTCTCCGCGCCAGAATTTCCGCGCCGCGTCGCGGAAATGATCGTTCCATTCGCCCCAACTGGCGGGAAAGGCGCCGAGCTGGTAGCCGCCTGGCCCGATGTCCCACGGCTCGGCGATGAGTTTCAGTTCGCGCAGAAGCGGGTCCTGGGCGATGGCGGCGAGCAGCGGCGCGTGCGGGTCGAAACCGTCGGCGCGGCGGCCAAGCGTCGTGGCGAGATCGAAACGGAAACCGTCGACGCCGCCGTAAAGCGCCCAGGCGCGCAGGGAATCCATGGCGAGGCGCACGACGGCGGGATGGTCGAGCCGCAGGATGTTGCCGCAGCCGGCGTCATTGACATAAGCGGCGGGGTCGGCGGGATCGAGCCGGTAAAAAGTCGCATTGTCGAGGCCGCGCAGCGAGACGGTCGGGCCCTTGGCGTCGCTTTCGCCGCTGTGGTTGAGCACCGCGTCGATCAGCACCTCGAAGCCGGCCTCCTGCAAGGCGGCGACGCTCTCGCGGACCTCGCGCCAGCCGCCCGGCGCGAGGCGCGGGTCGGGCGCGCAAAAGGCGATCGGATTATAGCCCCAGTAATTGGTCAGGCCGGCCGCGCGCAAATGGCGTTCGTCGATCCAGCCGGCGCAGGGCATCAGCTCCAGAGTGGTCACGCCGAGGCGCGACAGATGGTCCATGGCGGCCGGATGGGCGAGGCCGGCGAAGGTCCCGCGCAGCGCCTCGGGCACGGCGTCGAGCAGGCGGGTGAAGCCGCGCACATGCGTTTCGTAAATGACGGTTTCAGGCCATGGAATCGCGCGGCGACGGGGCCGCGCCAGTCGCGGCGCGGCGGCGACCGCCTTGGGCGCGAAGGGCCCGCTGTCGGAGTCCGCGTCAAACAGCGAGTCGTGAAGCTGGATCGGGCCGTCGAGCGCGAGGGCGAAAGGATCGAACAGCAGCTTTTTCGGATTGAACCGCAGACCCTGGGCGGGCCGCCATGGCCCGTAAGCGCGCAGGCCATAGCGCATGCCGGCGCTTATGTGCGGCGCGAAGCCGTGAAACACCGGGCCGGTTCGCCCCGGCAAGGCGAGGCGCGCGAGTTCCTTTCGGCCGCTGGAATCGAACAGGCATAATTCGATTCCCTGGGCTGCTTCGGAATAGACCGCGACATTGGCGCCGCCCTCGACGAGGCTCAATCCGAGGGGCTCGGGCGAGCCGGGAAGGAGCTTTTCCGGGATCAAGCCGGCGCGACCTCGCGATAGAGCGCCGCATAATGCCTGGCGGGAATCGACCAGCTGACATTGGTCTTCAGGCCGTTGAGCTGGACCTTCTTCCAGACGGCTTTGCGCGCATGGAGCGTGGCGCAGCGGCGCAGGGCCCCGGCGAGCGCCTCCGACGTGACCGGCGAAAACTGCAGGCCGGTGGCGCAATTGGCGTGGATCGCCATTTCATTGGCGTCGATGATGGAATCGGCCAGCCCACCGACCCGTGACACCACCGGCACGGCGCCGTAGCGCATGGCGCAAAGCTGGGTGAGGCCGCAGGGCTCGAAGCGCGAGGGCACGAGAATGGCGTCCGAACCCGCCTGGATCAGATGGGCGAGAGGCTCCTCATAGGCGAAATGAACCGCGATGCGGCCCGGATGCTGGCGCGCGGCGTCCTGGAAGGCCGCTTCGAGCGCCGGATCGCCGGTCCCGAGCAGCACGAGCTGGGCGTTGTGCTCGTCGAAGAAGTTCAGGCAGGCGAGCAGGAGATCGAGCCCCTTCTGCCACGACAGGCGGCTGACCACGCCGATCAGCAGGCGGTCGGGCGCGTGGGCGAGGCCCATGCGCGCCTGCAGCGCCTTCTTGTTCTCGGCGCGCGCCGCGAGTTTCTTCGCGGAAAAGGGCGCGGCGATCATCGGGTCGGTTTCGGGATTCCAGACCGCGGTGTCTATGCCGTTGAGCACGCCGGCGAGCTGGCTCCCGCGCATGCGCAGCAGGCCGTCGAGGCCCATGCCGGAATGGCCCTGCTGGATTTCTTCGGCATAGGTCGGCGAGACGGTGGTGACGCGGTCGGCGAGCTGGAGCCCGGCCTTCAGAAAGCCAACGCCGCCGTAATATTCGACGCCTTCGATCGAAAAGGCCCGCGCCGGCAGGCCGAGAGCGGGAAAGACCGCGGCCGGGAACTGCCCCTGAAAGGCCAGATTATGGACGGTGATCAACGAGCCGGGACGCGGCCGGCCGCTGTAATGGAGATAAGCGGCGGTCAGGCCCGCCTGCCAGTCGTGGGCGTGGACCACGCGCGGACGCCATCCCTCGATCTGGCCCAACCCGATTTCCGCCCCGACCTTGGCGAGCGCGGCGAAGCGAAAGCCATTGTCGGCGAAATCGCGGCCGTCGGGGCCGGCATAGGGGCCGCCGTCGCGGTCGTAGAGGTGAGGCGCGTCGATCGCCAACAGGTCCAGCCCGCCTGCCCTGCCGGCGAGAACCCGCGCCGGCCCGCCGAACAGCTCGTTGAAACGGGCGACGGTCTTCGAATTTTCCAGCGCGGCGAGCACCGGGCGATAGCCGGGGCAGAGCGTGCGCAATTCGACATGCTCCGCCGCCAGCGCGCCGGGCAGCGCGCCGGCGACATCGGCGAGCCCGCCGGTCTTGATCAGGGGATAGACTTCGGGCGTGACGGAAAGAGCGGCAATCGGCTTCATAAAGAAAGTCTGTCGATCATCGATTGGGTGACGAGGCAGACGCCATTGGGCGTGCGGCGAAAGCGTGCGGCGTCGAGCTCGGGGTCTTCGCCGACGACGAGGCCCGGCGGGATGCGCACGCCGTGATCGATGACGACCTTGTTGAGCCGGGCCGAGCGTCCGACGTCGACATCCGGCAGGATCACCGCATGGTCGACCTGGGCGTAGGAATTGACCCGCACCCGGCTGAACAGCAGCGAATTGCGCAGGGTGCTTCCCGAGACGATGCAGCCGCCGGAAACCAGCGACGAGAAGGCCTGGCCGCGGCGCCCATCGAAATCATGGACGAATTTGGCTGGCGCGGTCAGTTCGGCATAGGTCCAGATCGGCCAGCTGGTGTCGAACAGATCGAGTTCCGGTTCGATCCCGGTCAGGTCGATATTGGCCGCCCAATAGGCGTCCACCGTGCCGACATCGCGCCAGTAGGGCCTGATTTCCTGCGTCGAGCGCACGCAGGACGACGAGAAATGATGCGCGACCGCCTTGCCGTTCTTCACGATATGGGGGATCAGATCATGGCCGAAATCGTGGCTCGAATTGGGGTTGGCGGCGTCCTCGCGCAACAGGTCGAACAGGAACGTCGTACTGAAAACATAGATCCCCATGCTGGCGAGGCAGCGGTCGGGCTTGCCGGGCATGGCCGGCGGGTCCTTGGGCTTTTCCAGGAAGGAGATGATCCGGTTGGACCTGTCGACCCCCATCACGCCGAAGCCCATGGCCTCTTCGCGAGAGACTTCGAGGCAGCCGACGGTGACGTCGGCGCCCTGGTCGACATGCTGCTGGAGCATGCGCTCATAGTCCATTTTGTAGATATGGTCGCCGGCGAGGACGATGATGAATTGCGGGTCGTAGTCGAGAATGATGTCAGCGTTCTGATAGACGGCGTCGGCGGTGCCGACATACCACATGTTTTCCGAGATGCGCTGCGAGGCGGGGAGAAGATCGAAGCTTTCGTTACGCTCGGGACGCAGGAAGGTCCAGGCGCGCTGGAGGTGGCGGATCAGGCTGTGGGCCTTGTACTGGGTGGCGACCGCGATGCGGCGGATGCCCGAATTGAGCGCATTGGACAGAGCGAAGTCGATGATGCGCGACTTGCCGCCGAAATAGACCGCGGGCTTGGCGCGGCGGTCGGTCAGCTCCATCAGGCGCGAGCCGCGTCCGCCGGCCAGCACATAGGCCAAGGCATGGCGGGAGAGCGGCCCGCCATGCGCCGGGGATTTGGAAAGGGGAACATTAAACGATTTGGTCATCGGGCGGTTCCTCTAGCGCCGGTTAGAGCGTTTTTCGTTGATCATAAGCGGGGGCCGTTCGCGCCCGCCTCGTTCTGGATCAATCCTCCCGAGCGTGTTCCGGTTCCAGCACCAAATAGAGGGCGGCGAGCGGCGGAACCGTGATCAGGGCCGAGGCCGGCCTCCCGGCCCAGGGCTCCGGCAAAGCCTCGGCACCGCCGAAATTGCCGAGGCCCGAGCCGCCGTAATGATGGGAATCGCTGTTGAGGATTTCGCGCCAGCGCCCTGGCGTGGGCAGCGGCAGGCGATAATTCTCGCGCGGAACGGGGGTGAAATTGATCGCCACCGCGATGGGCGGATCGCCCGGCCCGCCGCGCCGCAGCCAGGCGAAGACGGAATTGTCCGAATCGTCCGCCACCAGCCATTCGAAGCCTTCGGATTCGCAGTCGCGGGCGTGGAGGGCGGCTTGCGTCCGGTAGAGATGATTGAGGTCGCGCACCAGCAGGCTCAAGCCGGCATGGGGGCCATATTGGAGCAAATGCCAGTCGAGCGAGCGCGCCTCGCTCCATTCCGACGTCTGGCCGAAATCCTGGCCCATGAACAAGAGCTTCTTGCCCGGATGCGCCCACATGAAGGCGTAATAGGCCCGGGCGTTGGCGAATTTCTGCCATTCGTCGCCGGGCATCTTGCCGAGCACCGAGCCTTTGCCGTGCACGACCTCGTCGTGGGAGATCGGCAGGACGAAATTTTCGCTGAACGCATAGAGCAGGCCGAAAGTGAGCTGGTTGTGGGCCCAGCGGCGATAGACCGGATCCTGCGACATGTAGCGCAGGCTGTCGTTCATCCAGCCCATGTTCCATTTGAAGCCGAAGCCCAGACCCCCGGCGTGGACCGGATGGGAAACGCCCGGCCAGGCGGTCGATTCCTCCGCGATCATCATCGCGCCCGGATAGCGCTCGTAGACGAGGCTGTTGACCTTTTGCAGGAAGGCGATGGCTTCGAGATTTTCCTTGCCGCCATATTGGTTCGGCGCCCAGTCGCCCTCGCGGCGGGAATAATCGAGGTAGAGCATGGAGGCGACGGCGTCCACGCGCAGCGCGTCGACATGGAACTGTTCGAACCAGTAGAGCGCGTTGACCGCGAGGAAATTGGCGACCTCGCGCCGGCCGAAATCATAGATCGCGGTGTTCCAGTCCGGGTGGAAGCCGCGGCGCGGATCGGCGTGTTCGTAGAGCGGCGCGCCGTCGAACCAGGCGAGGCCGTGTTCGTCGGTGGGGAAATGGGCCGGCACCCAGTCGAGGATCACGCCGAGGCCTTGCGCGTGGGCGCGATCGACGAAACGCTTGAACCCCTCGGCGTCGCCGAAACGCGAGGTCGGCGCATAGAGGCCGATCGGCTGATAGCCCCAGGAGGCGTCGAGCGGATGTTCGGAAATGGGGAGAAGTTCGAGGTGCGTGAAACCCTGGTCGCGGGCATAGGGGACCAGGCTGTCGGCCAGTTCGTCGTAAGTCAGGAAGCGGTTGTTCTCACCCCGCCGCCACGAGCCGAGATGGACCTCGTAGATCGCCATCGGCGCGCGGCGCGGGTCTCGTTGCGCCCGAGCGGCGAGGTAATCGGCGTCGCTCCAGGCGAATTTTTCCGCGCGCGGCACAGCCGAGGCCGACATGGGCCGCAACTGGGCGCCCTGGCCGAATGGATCCGCCTTGAGCGGCATGATGTCGCCGGAGGCCGAGAGCAGTTCGTATTTATAGAGCGCGCCCGCCTTCAGTTCGGGGATGAAGATTTCCCACAATCCGCTGTCCACCCGCTTGCGCATCGGATGGCGGCGGCCGTCCCAGCCGTTGAAGTCGCCGGTCACGGAAACGCGGCTCGCATGCGGGGCCCAGACCGAAAAATGAACGCCCTCGACGCCCTGATGGGTGAGGACATGGGCGCCGAGCCGGCGGTAAAGCTCCAGATGGGCGCCTTCGACCAGCAGATGGTCGTCCATTTCGCCGAGGAGCGGGCCATAACGGTAAGGGTCGTCCCAGTCCCACGCGCCGCCTTCGTTCTCGGCGGCGAGACGATAGGCGGCGAAGGCCGGCTTGCCGGGGCAGAAGCCCTCGAAAAAACCGTTGGCGCCGCGCGCTTCGAGCGCGAAGCGTTCGCCGTCGGCGAAAAATGCGAAAAGGGTTCCGGCGCCCGGCGCGAAGGCGCGCACAGTCACGCCGCCCTCGTCTTCATGCGGTCCGAGGACGGCGAAGGGATCGGAATGCCGGCCCGCGACGATGCTTTCGACGTCGGCCTCGCTCGCCCGATTGAGTCTCGGCGTCATGGCGTGCGGACCGGAACGTTCCAAATGTCCTCGGCATATTCCGCGATGGTGCGGTCCGAGGAGAACCAGCCGGTGCGGGCGGTGTTGAGGATGGCGGAGCGCCACCAGGACTTGCGGTCGCGCCAGCGCCGGGCGATGTTCATCTGCGTCGCGACATAGGACTCGAAATCCGCCGTCACGAGGAAATAATCGTGATAGGTCAGCATATCGACCAGGGGCGCGTAGCGGTGGCGGTCGTCGGGCGAGAAGGCGCCGTCCTGGATCGACTCCAGCACCTCGCGCAGCATCGGCGAATGGGCGATGGTCTCGCGCGCGTCTATGCCGCGCGCGCGCCGCGCCGCGACCTGCTCGGCGGTGAGGCCGAAGATGAAGATGTTGTCGTCGCCGACCCGCTCCCTGATCTCGACATTGGCGCCGTCGAGCGTGCCGATGGTCAGCGCCCCGTTGAGCGCCATTTTCATGTTGCCGGTGCCGGACGCCTCCATGCCGGCGGTGGAAATCTGCTCCGAAAGGTCGGCGGCGGGAATGATCGCCTCGGCCATGCTGACGTTGTAATTGGGCAGGAACACCACCTTCAGCAGGTCCCGAACGGTGGGGTCGTTGTTGATCACCCGCGCCACGTCATTGGCGAGCTTGATGATCAGCTTCGCCATGTAATAGCTCGCGGCCGCCTTGCCGGCGAAAATCTTCACCCGCGGCACGCAGTCGCGCATGGGATAGGCGCGGATCTCGTTATATTGGGCGATGGTCTGGAGGATGTTCAGCAACTGCCGCTTGTATTCATGGATGCGCTTGATCTGGACGTCGAAGATCGCATTGGGATCGACCTTGATCATCATCCGGTCGGCGATGAGGCCGGCGAGCGCGGTCTTGTTGGCGAGCCTCGTGGCGGCGAAGCGCGCCTGGAAGTCGAGATCGGTCGCCAGCGGCTCAAGCGATTTGAGCGCCTCGGGGTGGGCGTAGAAATCCCGGCCGATTGTTTCGGTCAGCAGCTTGGTCAGGTGCGGATTGGCCTCGATCAGCCAACGGCGGAAGGTGATGCCGTTGGTCTTGTTGACGATGCGGTCCGGGAAAATCTCGTGGAACTCGCGGAACACGGTCTCCTTGACCAGCTCCGAATGGAGCGCGGAGACGCCGTTGACCTTGTGCGAGCCGAGAAAGGCGAGGTGGCCCATGCGGACGTTACGGCCGCCGTGTTCGTCGATCAGGGACAAGGCCGAGAGTTTCCCGGGATCATCCATGCCCTCGGCGCGCAGATGGTCGAGATGCTTGGCGTTGATCAGATAGATGATCTGCATGTGTCGCGGCAGCAGCCGCTCCATCAGCGCCGCCGGCCAGGTTTCCAGCGCCTCGGGCAGTAGGGTGTGGTTGGTGTAGGCGAAGGTCGCCTGGGTGATTTCCCAGGCGCGGTCCCAGTCCAGCAGATGGATGTCGACCAGCAGGCGCATCAGTTCGGCCACGGCGATGGCCGGATGGGTGTCGTTGAGCTGGATCGCGACCTTCTCGTGCAGCGTGTTGATGTCCCCGTTCTGCGTGAGATGGCGGCGAATCAGATCCTGAAGCGAGGCCGAGGCGAAGAAATATTCCTGCTTCAGGCGCAATTCCTGGCCCGCCGGGGTGGAATCGGCGGGATAGAGGATTTTCGAGATCGATTCGGCGTGCACCTGATCGGCCAGGGCGCCGACATAATCGCCGGCGTTGAAGGCGTCGAGGCGCATGGGATCGGGAGCGCGCGCCGACCACAGCCGCAATGTGTTGACGAAATTATTGTTCTCGGCGCGGCTCCAGCCGACGATCGGAATGTCATAGGCGACCGCGACCACCGTCTCGCTCGGGCGCCAGATCCGCGCGGCCGAATTGGGATCGCGCGGCGCGTAATCGACCACGCCGCCGAACCCGATATTGTAGTTGACCTCGGGGCGCGGGAATTCCCAGGGGTTGCCGAAATCCAGCCAGTCCTCGGGATATTCGTGCTGCCAGCCGTCGGTGACGGTCTGGCGGAAGAGGCCGTTGTCGTAGCGGATGCCATAGCCGTGGGCGGCGATGGAGAGCGTCGCCATGCTCTCCATGAAACAGGCGGCGAGGCGCCCCAGGCCGCCGTTGCCGAGCGCGGCGTCGGGTTCGACCTGACGCAATTTGTCGAGGTCGATGTCCAGACCGGCGAGCGCCGCGCGCATCGGCTCGACCAGCCCGAGATTGGTGAGCGAATCGATCAGCAGGCGGCCGATGAGAAATTCGAGCGACAGATAATAGACCCGGCGGCGATTTTCTCGATAGGCGTCGCGCACCGAGCGCATCCAGTCGTTGACGATGCGGTCGCGCGTAGCCAGCGCCACGGCGACGAACCAGTCGCGGTCGCTGGCGGTGTTGCGGTCCTTGCCGACGGAATAGCAAAGCTTCTCGATCACGGCTTCGCGCAACTGCGCGATCTGTTCCGCCGGGTCGACGGCGCGGCTCTCGGCGCAGGGCTCCGCTCCCGCCTCTTTGGGGGCGCGGGCGGGCGGGGCGAGTTCGTTCATCTGGGGAATTCCGTCTGTCGACGCGCCGGACGCGCGCCTTGTCGCATCCAGCTTAGCCGGGGGAGGCGCCCGAGATCAATCGCCAAACTCCTACGAAAGGCCAAGAAGGTTTGCGCAGGAACGTTTGCGCAAGAAAAAGGCGGCTCCGCGCGGAGCCGCCCTTTTCGCCCGATCGTGGAAAATTCAGCGGCAGACGCGCACGCCGCGACGCCACCAGCAACGCGCCACCGGACGATGGACCACCACCGCGCCGCGCGGAGCGACGCAACCCGCGCGATGGACGCCCCGCGCGCAGACCACGGCGTTGGCTGCCGGAATTTCGGCGGCGAACATGCCGAGGGCCAAGAGACCGAGAATCAGTTTTTTCATGGGTCAATCCTTTTTCCCTGCCCTGCTCCGCTCCCGCAAGCCTGAAAGCCGATGCCACGGCAAGTTAGCACTCTGTGGCGGCAAAAAGGAGGGCGCCGCCACATTAAAATTTCGTGGCGTCGCCCTTGTCGGCTCCGCGCGATAGCGCGAAGCGGAGAAAGTTGCGGTCAGGCGAGGGGTTTGAACGCCTTTTCCAACTGGCCCTTGATGGGCTCGACGCAATCCGTGGCGATCTTGCGCGCCAAAGCGGAGAGATCCCTGGCCTGTTCGTTCATGGCCTTGAACTGCTTTCCGGCGAAATCGGACTGAAGGGCGACGATCTCGGTCGGGCTCGTCGCGCCGGCGAGCGAGGTCAGGAAGTCGAAAGCCGCGCCGGTATTGGCGCGAAAAGCCTGGAAAGCCCTGGCGTTGAATTCCGACACGCCGCGGGCGACGGCCGCGGCGCTGGCGTCGAACGAACCGGCGGCGTCCTTGGCCGAGGCGTTGAGCTTCTCAAAGGCCCCGCGCGTCTGGCTGACGCCCCTTTCGGCCGCGTTGCGGAGGTTGTCGCCGGAGAACCGGGTGATTTCGGCGGGGAGAATTGTGTCGATCTTCGACATGGAAACACCTTGCGCAGGATTGGTTTGGCTGAGCTTTGCGCCGCGCATCCTAGGCAAGACTCCGGTGCGCCGCAATAAATTTGTGCGACGCAAAAATTCACCTTAGGTCGAAAATCGGGGCGGAGGTTCAGCCCCTGAACCACAGGAAGGTTTCGAACAAGGCGATCGCCAGTCCGATGGCGAGCGCGCCGGACGCCGCGCGCCACAGCCACAGGCGCTGGGCTTCCGAGACGCGGTCGCCGAAAACGCGCGGGGCGATATAAAGGAGGATCGCCACGAGGGCGAGCACCCGCATCGTCTGGTCCATGGAGGCATTCGTTCCGGTTGCGCAAACGCGACTATGCGCCGTGCACGGGCGTTCTGTCCATGGCGGGGCGGACTTGTCGGCGCCTTCGTCTTGCCGACTGCTTTCTGCTATGGCGGGAGAGACCGCTTCCGGGAACAGCCATGCCGTTGCACATCATATCGCTCGAAGGATCGCCCGATGGGCCGCCGCCCGCGCGCCTTTGGCCGTTCATCTGGTATTTCGTTCGTCAGATCAAAGGGTTTCTGGCGGTTCTTCTTGTGCTTGAAGCCGCCGTCGCCGCCGGCGCGACCATGATTCCGGTGATGATCGGCTGGCTGGTCAACGACATTTCCGCCGCGGGCGCGAGCCGCGACGTGCTGAATCACGCCTGGCTGTGGCGCATCGCCGTTCCGGTGCTGCTGGGCTGGGGCGGCTGCATGGCGCTGCTGTGGTGGCTTTACGACCATCAATATTCCGCGCGGTTCAACAATCTGATCCGCTACCAGCTCGCGCGCTACACGCTCGGCCATTCCATGGCCTATTTCACCAGCGATTTCGCCGGGCGCATCGCCAACAAGGTGGTGGATGGCGGCGCGGCGCTGCGCGACCCGCTGCGCAGCACCATGAGCGCGATCTGGTATTGCGGCTTTTTCGTCTTCGCCTCCATCGTCGCCATGATGCGCTTCGACGTCTGGCTGGCCCTGCCGACCCTGATCTGGCTGGCGGGTTTCATCGCCTCGCTGGTCTATTTCGTGCCGCGCGTGCGCGCCCTCCAGCTCGCCCACGCCCGCCAGCACACCGCGCTGGTCGGCCATATGAACGATATTTTCTCCAATATCGGGCTGGTGAAGCTGTTCGGCCGCGAGAATGAGGAAATGGCCGCCAATCTCGACGAACTCGAAAGCCACAGCGCCGGCTTCCACGCCACCCTGCACAAGATCTGGCTGATGGGCGTCACCCATACCGTCCTGAACGTCGGCCTCCTGATCGGCTCCCCCGCCTTGGCTCTCGCGCAATGGCAGGCGGGCCGGATTTCCTCCGGCGTCGCGGTGATGATCGTGCCGATGGCCTGGCAGATGGTGAACATGTCGGGCTGGATCCGCCACGAAGTCACGGTGGTTTTCGAGACCCTGGCGCGGGTCGAGGAGTGCATGGAGACGATCGCCCAGCCCTATACGGTGGTGGACGCGCCCGGCGCAGTCGAACTGGCGGTCAGGCGCGACGGCGGAACGGTCGAGTTCCGCGATGTCTCCTTCCATTACGGCCGCAGGCGCCAGCCGGGGGAAGGCGGCGTGATCGAAAGGCTCGGCCTGGTCATTCCGGCGGGCCAGAAGGTCGGCCTGATCGGCCGTAGCGGCGCGGGGAAAAGCACTCTGGTCAATCTGCTGCTGCGGTTCTACGACCTCGAATCGGGCGAAATCCGCATCGACGGGCAGGACATTGCGAAAGTCACGCAGCAGAGCCTGCGCCGCCACATCGCCGTGGTGACGCAGGACAATACCCTGCTGCACCGATCCATCGCCGAGAACATTCGTTATGGACGCCCCGAGGCCAGCGACGCGGAAATGTTCGACGCCGCGCGGCGCGCCCATGCCGAGGGCTTCATCCTGAGCCTGCGCGACCAGGACGGAGCCGCAGGCTATTCGGCCCTGGTCGGGGAGCGCGGGGTCAAGCTGTCCGGCGGGCAGCGCCAGCGCGTCGCCATCGCCCGGGTGATCCTCGAAGACGCGCCGATCCTGGTGCTGGACGAGGCGACCAGCGCGCTCGACAGCGAGGTCGAGGCGGCGATCCAGGAGGAAATGACCCAGCTGATGGAAGGCCGCACGACAATCGCCATCGCCCACCGGCTCTCCACCATCGCCCATATGGACCGGCTGATCGTGATCGACAAAGGCCGGATCGTCGAGGATGGACGGCACGACGAGCTTCTCGCGCGCAACGGCATTTACGCCAGATTATGGCGTCGCCAGAGCGGCGGTTTTCTGGGAACGGAAGCGGAGTGAGGATGATCGGCGGCGGCGTCGGCAGGCTTGCCAAGCGTTGCGGCGATTGGCATAAGCAGATTGAGCGCGGGTGTAGCTCAATGGTAGAGCAGCAGCCTTCCAAGCTGAATACGAGGGTTCGATTCCCTTCACCCGCTCCATTTTGCCACAACGACTTGATTCTGCTATAAAACGCCTGGCTTCAAGGGATTGCCGCGCGTTGCGGTTATAATTCTGGTTGTAGAATTGGTTACGATCCGGGCTCCAGATGGCGTTTCGGTCGCCTGTGCGAATTCCTGTTTCTCTGATGACGGCTGCATCGTGAAAAACGTCTGACGGGCATCGCGATGCGGGCCAAGTTCGATTGCGCGGCGCGGGCGCAGGTGAAGGCGCAGTCGGCGCCCACCCTCTTCCGCAAGACCTCGCGCCGGCCCGTGTGGCTCCCGCGGACGTAACCTTCAGGATGAACTCCGCGGGATTTTGAGCCGTGTCCGGCGACGGCGGATGAAATCAGCCGGTGCTCCAGATGCGCGGGCGCTTCATGCCGGCGATCTTGCATGCCTGGCCCGGATAGCCATAGGGGAAGAGTTCGAACAGCCGGTTGCGGCCGGCGCCGCGGCTCTCGGTCAGGTGGCGCATGACGAAACGGGCGTCGGGCGATACCTGATGCTCCTCCTGGAAGGCCCGCATGAATTTGATCGCATCCCAATGTTCGTCGGTCAGTTCGACGCCGAGTTGGCGCGCCTTGGCCCTCGCCCAGTCCTCCGTCCATGCGGCGGGATCGATCAGATAGCCCTCGACATCGGTTTCCGGCGCTTGCATGATTTCCTCCATTCCAAGCAAGATTTCACAAAGGATGACCGATGGCTTGCCTCGCGGCCATCGGCGTTGGCAGATTGGAGCGGATCGTGCGCGTGTGGACATTGCCGACGAGAAAATTTTGCGCCGCGAGGGGGCGCGGAGCGCAATCTTCTCTCGCGCACGATCCGCACGGAATATATCGTATTACGATATGAATGAGTCAAGGATCAGCATGGCTCAAGACTCATCTCCTCTTCAGGACGGCGATTACGCGGCGCTGGCGGATTTCCGCGCCGCCCTGCGCGGTTTCCTTGCGTTCAGCGAAGCGCGAGCCGGCGAGGTCGGTTTGTCGCCCCGGCAGCATCAGACGCTTCTCGCGATCCGGGGCGCGGCGCCGGGACAGGCGACGATCGGCTATATCGCGGAGCGGTTGATCCTCAAGCCGCACACCGCTTCCGAACTGGTCAAGAGGCTTGAGGCGCTGGGCCTGATCGTGCGCAAGAGTTCGCAACAGGATCGCCGCAAGACGATTCTCGCGTTGACCGGCCGCGCCGAGGGCCTGTTGCTGCAATTATCGACGATCCACCGAGAAGAGATCCGTCGGCTGAAACCGCTGCTGATCCGGCTGCTCGACCGTTTCGGCTGACCCTGCGCGACCGTTAGGAAATGCGTCGGGGACGACGCCTGCTGGCTGCACGCCCGGAACGCCTTCTCGGTTTCGAGCGCGAGCATCGGGCGCCGCGCCGGACTCAATTTTCGGAATGATCCAGCCGGTCGGCGGACAGGGCGAAACAAAGAACCGTTCCGGCCAGCATGATCGCCGTGCGCGCGCTGATTTCATGCGCGAGCAGACCCAGCAGGCCGCAAACCGACAGGGCCAAGACCGTCGCCCAGCGCCGGCGCGACCAGATTTGCTGCGTCGCGCGGGCGTCCGCGATCGGGGAAGAGGGCGCGGCGCGCGGCGACAGCGCCGTCCGGGCTGAGTGTTCGCGGTCGATTGGCATGGATTAGCTCCTGTTGGCAACGGGCGCCGCGCATCCCGCGCGGTTCGATGGAGCAATATCTTGCGAGGAAGCGCCGCGCCGCAAATGAATAATTTCCGTGGGATAGCGCAAAATTTTTGCGCTCTGATTTTTGATCGGACTCCGAGCGCCTGAAAACGCGCGAACCGGCCTGCGCGGCGGCATATCGGCGTTCCACCACACTTGGCCGCCGGCCTCGGCGGATGGCGCGGATGAGATCGGAGAAATTCAGCTCAATTTTATTGCGCCTTTGCAATCGGGCGGCGGGGATCGGCGGCTTGCCTCCCAGCCTCGACCCCTTCGCCCTGGAAGGGCGCTCGTTTCGATGTCGGCCGCGCCGCCCGCGACCCCGGAAAAGCCTCGGCGCTCGGACAGGAACGGATCGCGCCGCGCTCGCAACCTGGCGGGCCAGCGTTGCAGGGATCCGGATCGGACTGCGGCCCGATTTAAAAGCGTTAAAAGTCGTTCCGTCGCGGCGCCCTTCGACTGCTCCTCAGAGCGACGCCATGCGCGACGCCGCCCCGCGGACGACAATTCTTGGCCCACGCCCTCAAAAAGGAATATCGTCGTCCAGCATGGCCGAACTGCGTCCGCCGCTGCTTTCGGCGGGGGCGCGGTCCATCGGCGACTGGCGGCCGAAATTGCCGCTGGAGGCGCCGCCGAAGGCGCCCTCCTCGCCGCCGCGGCCCCGGCTGTCCAGGAGCGTCAGTTCGCCGCGGAAGCGTTGCAGCACGACTTCGGTGGTCTTGCGCTGGTTGCCGTCCTTGTCGGTAAATTCGCGGGTCTGGAGCTGGCCTTCGAGATAGACTTTCGAGCCCTTCTTGCAATATTGCTCCGCGATCTTGCCCAGGTTTTCGTTGAAAATCACGATATTATGCCATTCGGTGCGGTCGCGGCGCTCTCCCGTCGCCTTGTCGCGCCAGGATTCGGTCGTCGCCAGCGAAAAGGTCACCACCGGATCGCCGGCGCCCGTGCGCCGCACTTCCGGATCGCGGCCCAGATTGCCGATCAAGATCACCTTGTTGACGCTGCCCGACATTTTTCCGCTCCCTTATTGCCGACGCAGCATCCTATACAGCCAACACCCGCCGCGCGCGGATCAAATTCCCTTTTCCACAAGGGTCATTCTTACCCTTTGGACGCCATCGGTTCTCGATGGCTTTGCCTTGTTCTATTTATGTTCTAGACCCGTGATACGAATCATGCAAGCGTCAAAGGGTGAAATCCGGCGGAAAAATCGCTAAATGAGCGGCGACGCCTCCACGGAACGGAACGATGGACGACAAATCCGCCAAGCTGAAAAAACCCGGAAAAGCCGCTCCCGCGCCAGAAAAATCGCGCGAGGCGGCGGAAGCGGCCGCCTTCCGTATCGGCGAAGGGCGGGTGATTTCGCTGCGCGGGGCGCGCGAGCATAATCTGAAAAACATCGACCTCACCATTCCGCGCGACAAGCTGGTGGTGTTCACCGGCCTGTCGGGCTCCGGAAAATCGTCGCTCGCCTTCGACACCATCTATGCGGAAGGCCAGCGCCGCTATGTCGAGAGCCTCTCGGCCTACGCCCGCCAGTTTCTGGAAATGATGCAGAAGCCGGACGTGGACCATATCGAGGGTCTGTCGCCGGCCATTTCCATCGAGCAGAAGACCACCTCGAAAAACCCGCGCTCCACCGTCGGCACGGTCACCGAAATCAACGACTACATGCGCCTGCTGTGGGCGCGGGTCGGCATTCCCTATTCGCCCGCCACCGGCCTGCCGATCGAGAGCCAGACCGTGAGCCAGATGGTGGACCGGGTGCTGGCCCTGCCCGAGCGCACCCGGCTTTTTTTGCTGGCCCCGGTGGCGCGCGGGCGGAAAGGCGAATATCGCAAGGAAATCGCCGATTACATGAAGCGCGGCTTCCAACGCCTGAAGATCGACGGACAGTTCTATGACATTGCCGACGCGCCGGCGCTGGACAAGAAATTCAACCACGACATCGACGTGGTGGTGGACCGGATCGTGGTGCGGCCCGACATTTCCGCGCGTCTCGCCGAAAGTTTCGAGACCGCGCTTGAGCTTGCCGACGGGCTGGCGGTGGTGGAATTCGCCGAAAGCGCCCAAGGCGACGGAAACGGCAAGACGCCTGAGCGCATCATTTTCTCGTCGAAATTTTCCTGCCCCGTCTCGGGCTTTTCCATTCCCGAGATCGAGCCGCGGCTGTTCTCCTTCAACAGCCCGCACGGCGCCTGCCCGAGCTGCGGCGGCATCGGCTCGGAACAAAAAGTCGATCCCGACCTGATCGTTCCCAATCCCGACCTGGCCCTGCGCAAGGGCGCGATCGCCCCCTGGGCCAAGTCGCCCTCGCCCTATTATGGCCAGACGCTGGAGGCGCTCGGCAAGGCGTTCAAATTCCGCATGGAGGACCGCTGGACCGACCTGTCGGAGGCGGCGAAAGAGGTCATTCTTTACGGGTCCGGCGACAAGGACGTGCTGTTCTCCTATGCCGACGGCTTGCGCGCCTATGAGGTCAAAAAACCCTTCGAGGGCGTGATCCGCAATCTGGAGCGGCGTTATCTCGAAACCGAAAGCGACTGGGCGCGCGAGGAAATCTCGCGTTTCATGTCGGCGCGGCCCTGCGACGCCTGCGCCGGTTTCAGGCTCAAGCCCGAAGCCTTGGCGGTCAAGATCGACCATCGCCACATCGGTGAGATTTCCGAACTGTCGGTGCGCGATGCTTCTCAATGGTTCAAGGAGTTGCCTAGTAGACTTGATGTAAAACGTCAAGAGATCGCGGCGCGCATCCTGCGCGAGATCAATGACCGGTTGAAATTCCTGGTCGACGTCGGGCTCGATTATCTCACTCTTGCGCGCGGCTCCGGGACGCTGTCGGGCGGCGAGAGCCAGCGTATCCGGCTCGCCTCGCAGATCGGCTCCGGCCTGACCGGCGTGCTCTATGTGCTGGACGAGCCCTCGATCGGCCTGCACCAGCGCGACAACGCCCGCCTGCTCGAAACCTTGCGGCGGCTGCGCGACCTCGGCAATTCGGTGATCGTGGTCGAGCATGACGAGGACGCCATTCTCGCCGCCGATTATGTGGTCGATGTCGGCCCCGGCGCCGGCGTTCATGGCGGCGAAATCGTGGCGCAGGGAACGCCGGCCGACATATTGGCCGATGCGAATTCCCTCACCGGGGCCTATCTCACCGGCCGCATCCAGGTCGCCGCGCCGAAAAAGCGCCGCAAGCCGGAGGCCGGGCGACGGCTGAGACTCACTGGAGCGCGCGGCAACAATCTGAAAAACCTCATCGTGGACATTCCGCTCGGGCTGTTCACCTGCATCACCGGGGTTTCCGGCGGCGGCAAATCGACCCTGATCATCGACACGCTGTACAAGGCGGTGGCGCGGCGGCTCAATGGCGCGCTGGAGCATCCCGCGCCCTTCGACAAGCTCGAAGGACTGGAACTGATCGACAAGGTCATCGATATCGACCAGTCGCCGATCGGCCGCACCCCGCGCTCCAATCCCGCCACCTATATCGGCGCCTTCACCCCCATCCGCGACTGGTTCGCCGGCCTGCCCGAGGCGCGCGCGCGTGGTTACGGTCCCGGACGTTTCTCCTTCAATGTCAAGGGCGGGCGCTGCGAGGCCTGCCAGGGCGACGGCGTGCTGAAAATCGAAATGCACTTCCTGCCCGATGTTTACGTCACCTGCGACGTGTGCAAGGGCAAACGCTATGACCGCGAGACTTTGGAGGTGCGCTTCAGGGACAGGAGCATCGCCGACGTTCTGGACATGACGGTGGAAGAGGCGGCGGACCTGTTCAAGGCGGCGCCATCGATCCGCGACAAGCTCAACACGCTGGCGAGGGTCGGCCTCGGTTATGTGAAAGTCGGCCAGCAGGCCACGACCCTGTCGGGCGGCGAGGCGCAGCGCGTCAAATTGTCGAAGGAACTGTCGCGCCGCGCGACCGGCGGCACGCTCTATATTCTCGACGAGCCCACCACCGGCCTGCATTTCCACGACGTCAAAAAGCTGCTCGAAGTTCTCCACGCCCTGGTCGAACAGGGCAACAGCGTGGTGGTCATCGAGCATAATCTCGAAGTCATCAAGACCGCCGACTGGATCATAGACCTCGGTCCCGAAGGGGGAGACGGCGGCGGCCGGATTGTCGCCCAGGGCCCGCCAGAGGCGATTCTGCGCGAACCCGCCTCGCACACTGGGCGTTTCCTCAAGGAGGCGCTGGAGCGCCGCGGCAAAAATCTGTGATTAACCGAAAAGTCGGGGCGCCATTTTTTCGTATTATGCCATAAATTAATATGCGAATGTTGTGCGGGCCGCCGCTTTTGAGGCCAAGCAGAAGCGCATGGCTGAAATGCAAGGTTGACGCCTTTACAATCGCCGCGACGGCGTCCAGATAGGTTCATGGTCGAACGATTGAAGCCTTGGCTTCGTGTTTTTCGTTCCGGATCAGTTCGGTAGCTGAACGGGCGTGGAACCCCTCCCCGTTCACTCTGGCGCCCGCCGGCCCTCCCCCCGGCGGGCGCTTTTTTGCCTGTGACGTCGTGAGCCATGCGCTCACGGCGCCGCGATGAGCGCGGCGGCGACGAGGCGGCGTTCTCCGAGCAGGATATTATAGGTCTGGCAGGCGGCGCCGGTGTCCAATGGATCGCAGCGGACCCCGAAATCGCGCAATTTCTGGCGCAAGGCGGCCGGAACCGGCTGAAGCGATTTTCCACAGCCGAACAGCAGCAGTTCGACCGCGCCGGGCGGCAGGGCGAACAGCGGCGCAAGCGACGTTTCATCGATTTCCGCGAAAGTTTCCGGCGCGAATGCGTGGATTCCGTCCGGCAGCGCCAGGATCGAGCCGCGATGCGACATGCCGCCGAACTGAAACCCGCCCGCGCCGAAGGCGTCGATGGCGTGGCGGCCCGGCAGGAAGCCTTCGTATCGCGGCTCGATCGGCATTCAGACTCCGGACAGCGGCCGCGCGCCCGTCTTGCCGCCGACGCCGGTGACTTCATCGGACACCGGCCGCCCCTCATTGCGCAGGCCGAGATAGATCAGGGTCGGCGAGCAGATGAAGATGGAGGAATAAGTCGCGACGAAAATGCCCCACATCATCGCCAGCGAGAACGAGCGGATCACATGGCCGCCGAAAATGACCAGCGACAGCAGCGCCAGAAAGACGGTGGTCGCGGTCATCAAGGTGCGCGGCAGCACGGCGTTGATCGACAGGTCGATCAGCTCGTCGGTGGGCATTTTCTTGTATTTGCGCATATTCTCGCGGATGCGGTCCAGCACGACCACGGTTTCGTTGAGCGAATAGCCGACAATGGTCAGGATCGCCGCGATCGAGGTGGTGTTGAATTCGAGCTGGGTGATCGAGAAAAAGCCGACCGTCAGCAGCAGATCGTGCATGGTGGCGGTGATCGCGGCCAGGGCGAACTGCCATTCGAACCGGAACCACAGATAGGCCAGAACCGCGATGATCGAAATGACGACGCCGAGCGTGCCCTGCTGCACAAGTTCGCTCGACACGCGCGGGCCGACCACGGAAATGGCGCGGAAATCATATGATTCGCCGAGAGCCTGTTTCACCTTTTCGACCGCCGCCTGCTGCGCGGCGTCGCCGCCCGGCTGCATGCCGAACCGGATCGAGGCGTCGGCGGGCGTGCCGAACCCCTGCACTTCCAGGTCGCCAAGGCCAAGATGGCTGGAAAGGTCGCGGATATAGGAGAGGTCGGCGGAGCCGGACTTCGCCTTGACCTCCATCATCGTGCCGCCCGAAAAGTCGATGCCGAAATTCATGCCGATGACAAGAAACAGCGCGACCGCGACGATCGAGAGCACGGCGGAAAAGGGATAGGACACGCGCCGGAAGCGCATGAAGGGGAATTTGGTGTTTTCGGGCGCGAGGCGAAGAAGCTTCATGTCGTGAACCCGTCAAATCGGCAGTCTGGTCGGGCGAGCATGGCGATACCACAAAGCGATCATCATCCGCGTCATGGTGACGGCGGTGACGATGGTGGTGAGAATGCCGAGCGCCAGCGAGACCGCGAAGCCGCGCACCGGACCGGAACCAAGGAAATAGAGGATCGCCGCAACCACGAACATGGTGACGTTGGAGTCGACGATGGTGGCGAAGGCGCGCTTGAAGCCGGCGTCGAGCGCCGAGATCAGCGAGCGGCCGGCGTGGGATTCCTCGCGGATGCGCTCATAGATCAGCACGTTGGAGTCGACCGCCATGCCAATCGTCAGCACGATGCCGGCGATGCCGGGCAGGGTCAGGGTCGCGCGCAGCAGCACCAGGGCGGCGAAGATGAAGGAAATATGGATCATCAGGGCGAGATTGGCGAAGACGCCGAAGACGCCATAGGTGATCAGCATGTAAGTCAGGACCAGCGCCGCCGCCCAATAGGCTGCGCGCTTGCCGGCGTCGATCGAATCCTGGCCGAGGCCGGGGCCGACCGTGCGTTCCTCGACGATGGTGAGCTTGGCGGGAAGCGCGCCGGCGCGCAACAGGATCGCGAGATTGTTGGCCTGCTCGACCGTGAAGCGCCCTGAAATCTGGCCCGAGCCGCCGGTGATCGGCCCGAGGATGCGCGGCGCGGAAATCACTTTGTTGTCGAGCACGATGGCGAAGGGCCGCCCGACATTGGCAGAGGTCACCTGGCCGAATCTCTGGCCGCCGCGAATGTTGAAGCGGAAATTGACCACCGGCTCGCCGGTGCGCTGGTCGAAGCCCGGCTGAGCGTCGGTGAGGTCCTCGCCCTGGACCATGACCTGCTTCTCGACCGGCAACTGGCCGGGCTGGTCGGTCTGGTCGAGCAGGTCCACGTCGCCGGGATTGTAGCCCGGCTCGGCGACGAGGCGGAATTCCAGCTTGGCGGTGGTGCCGACGATGTCCTTGAGGCGGTCGGTGTCCTTGAGGCCGGGCACTTCGACCAGGATGCGGTCGGAGCCCTCGCGCTGGATATTGGGTTCGGTGGTGCCGAGGCCGTTGACGCGGCGGTTCAGCACTTCGATCGTCTGCTCGACGGCATGGGCGATCTTGTTTTTGATCGCCGCGTCGGTCAGGGTCAGCTTGAGCAGGCCGTCGCCGGTATCGCTGACGTCGAGGCCGGAGCCGCCGGGACCGGCGGACAGCCGCACGAGATTGTAGAGCTTGGGCGTGATCCGCGCCCGCGCGTCGGCGTCGGGGATGCGGACCTGGACCCCACGCGCGCTCATGCCGACGCCCCCCGAGATCGGGATCTTCTCCTCGCGCAACTCGCGGCGCAGGTCGTCGCGCAGATTGCCGACCATGGTGTGGATGATGTCGGCGCGATCAACCTCATAGAGCAGATGCGCGCCGCCTTGCAGGTCGAGGCCGAGCACGATGGCGTTCGGCGGCAGCCAGGAGGGCAGGAACTGCGCGAGCTTCGCGCGATTGTCCGGCCCGATCATGCTGGGAACGCAGATCAGGACCGCCATCAGGGTCGCGGCGAGGGTGAGGGCGATTTTCCAGGGGGCGTAGCGCATCATGGCTGGAGGCGAATCCGTTTCTGGCCGTCAGGCGTTGTCCTTGACCGGCTCGCCCTTGGCGCGCACTTCGGCGATCGCCCCGCGGCTCTGACGCACGCGGACATTGGGCGCGATCTCGATTTCGATTTCGCCGTCGTCGATGGTCTTGGTCACCTTGCCGATCAGCCCGCCATTGGTGACCACGGTGTCGCCGCGGCGGATGTTCGAGACCATGTCCCGATGCTGCCTGGCCTTCTGCTGCTGCGGCCGGATGAGCAGGAAATACATGATGACCAGAATGATGCCGAAGGGCGCCATCTGCATCAGCACGTCGACGCCGTTCGCGCCGCCGCCGGCGACTTGGGCAAAGGCGGGGGTAATGAAATTCATGTCCTGATGTCCATGCTGGGTCCGCGCGAGCGCGCGCCGGGAGGGATTTGGCGCCGGACTATAGCCATGGCAGGCCCGAAAGCAATGGCGGCCCGAGAAGGTTTTCTCGAAACAGGCCCCCCGGTTCCAAACAATGCGGACGAAGGCCTTTTCGTCGGCGAAGAACGCCGCGGCCGGAGCCGCCGCCTTTCGTGACGACAACATGCAGTTTAGAATTCATCTAACAAGCGCCAAATTGCTTCCTCGGGCCGCGCGGCCATGCTCTATCGGCGCATCGAAACCAGCGGGGCGAACATGATCCTTTGTTCCTGCAACATGATCACGGACCGGGACGTGCGGGCGAGCGTCAAGCCCTGCGGCGCCTCCGCCGACCGCGCCCGCGACGTGTTCAAATACAAGGGCTGCGCGCCCAACTGCGGTCGCTGCGTGCGCAATATCCAGGGCCTATGCGAGCGCGAGGCCGCCGCCAGGGCGGAAAGCCAGGCGCCGGGCGCCCGCCGGCCCGCGCTCGCCATGGCCGCCGAGTGAGTCGAACCCCGCTCGGAACGAATGGCTCTCCGGCTCGTTTTATAACCAAGCTCATGAAAAGGGAGAAACCCGATGCGCGGCGACGCAAAAGTCATTGACTATCTCAACAAGGGCCTGCGCAGCGAATTGACCGCGATCAACCAGTACTGGCTGCATTTCCGCATCCTCGACAATTGGGGCTACAAGGGCCTCGCAAAAAAATGGCGCGAGGAATCGATCGAGGAAATGACCCATGCCGACAAGTTCACGGCGCGCATTCTTTTCCTCGAAGGCTTCCCCAACATGCAGGAGCTGAACGGCCTGACCATCGGCGAGAACGTCAAGGAGATCATCGAACTCGACCTCGCGTCGGAAATGGCGGCGCGGGCGCTCTATCTGGAGGCCGCCGCCTATTGTCTGTCGGTCAACGACCGGGTGAGCATGAATCTGTTCGAGGACCTGGCCCATGACGAGGAAGAGCATATCGACTTCCTCGAAACTCAAGCCGAACTGATCAAGCAACTCGGCGTCCAGCTTTACGCGCAAAAACACATCGGCGAATTGTCGTCGTGACTTCCGCCCGCAACGGCGCGACTCAATCGGTCCGTTCCGCCTTGAGATCGAAATCGACGCCGACATTGAAAGCGACCCATTCATCACTGGCCCATTGCCCCTGCCCCACGCCGAAAGCGTCGCGCCTGAGGTCGGCATGGCCTTTCGCTTCGGCCTTGCGCCCGTCGATCGCCAGTGTGAATGGCAGATGGACTTCCTTGGCCACGCCGCGCAGGGTCAAGTCGCCAACGGCCTCATAGCCCGCGGCGGTCCGCGTCACCTGGCGCGACTCGAACCGCGCCTGGGGAAAAGCCGCGATATCGAACCAGTCCTTGTCCGGCAGCGCCGTATCCCGCTGCCGGTCGCCGGTGGCGGCGCTGGCGAGATCGACGATCACGACGATCTTCGCCTCGGCGAGATTTTGCGGGTCGAGCGAAATTTTCGCATCAAACCGGCTGAACCGGCCGGTGAATTTCTCGCCGGCCTGCTCGCCGGAAAAAGTCAGCGCGCCGCCGGGGAGGATTTTCCATTCGGCGGCCTGGCACGCCGACGCGAGCGCAAGCGAAGCGGCGGCAAGGATGAGGGGTTTCATTCCGAGATATCTTCCGCGTGGGTAAAAAAACTCATGCGCGCCAGGGGAACGTCGCCCTTGACCGCATGGCGCAAGGCGGCGCCGACATGGCCGGCGACGACAGCGATCAGCGCATAGGCGCCATATTTGTGCAGGGCCTGCGCGACGGCAAAGGCCGGCGCCTTGTTCGGCAGGTCGGCCAGGAACCAGATATGCGGCCACGGGATAAGTCCGAACAGCACCGTCGGAATGTTCAGCGGCGCGGTCGAAACGACCGCCCAGCCGGTCAAGGGCAAAGCCAGCATGAAGACATAAAGCGCGGCGTGGCCGGCGCGAGCGGCCCGGCGCTCCAGCGCCGACAGGGCGTCCGGCAAGGGCGGCGCGGAGCGGACGAACCGCCACGCCAGCCGCGCGACCGCCAGCAGCAGGACGACGATCCCGATCGACTTGTGAAGCTGGTACAGCTGGATCACGCGGGCTTTGGGAAGACCCGCGTGCTTCATCGCCAGTCCGAGGCCGATCAGGACGAAAATCCCCAGCGCCATCGTCCAGTGCAGCATGACGGCGACCGCGTCGTAATGGTCGCGCGGGCTTCTGGTCACGTCAGCACCTCGATTCGAAAGCGCCGTGAATGGTCAGGCGGACCATGTCGCCGATCATCGGAGCAAAGGCTTTCATGCCGAATTCGGCGCGCTCGAAGGCGCCTTCGCCGTCGAACCTCACCGCGTCGTCCCTGGCGCCCCGATTGACGCCGGCGCCGGCGAAATGCGCCCTGATGACGACAGGCCTCGTCACCCCACGCAGGGTGAGCTTGCCCTGAACCGTCGCGCGATCGGCGCCGGTCGGGACAACTTTCGTCGAGACGAAGCGCGCCGTGGGATATTTTGCGGCGTCCAGCCAATCCGCGCCCCGCAATTGGCCGGTGATGTTTTCGTCCGGCGTCGAGACGGTCGCGGTTTTCACCGAAACGTCGAGTTTTGCATGACTCGGATGCGCCGGGTCGAACTTCAGCCAGCCCGTGGCGCCCGTGGCGGCGCCGGAGAAATCCGACAGGCCGAATTGCGAAACCGAAAACCGCACCAGGGTTTGGGCGGGTTCGACCAGATAGACGCAGGCGGCGCCCGGCTGGGCGAAAGCCGGCGCGCCCGCGGCGACGGCCACGGCCACGCCCAGCGCCCCAAGGGGGAAAACGCGGTTCATGATGGCTTCCTTTCCCTGAAAACAAGGGATTTTATGCCATGCCCGGGGCTAATCTAAGGCCCCGCGCCTGCGACGGCGCGCGCCGTCGCAGGCGCGGATCGCCAGCCCTGTCAGTGCTGCAACTCGAAGGCGCCGTGGATGGTCAGATGGACCGTGTCGCCGATCATCGGCGCATAGGTTTTCACCCCGAATTCGGTACGCTTGATCGCGCCTTCGCCGTCAAAGCCCACCGTGTAGCCCTTGGTGATCGGATTGACGCCGGCGCCGACGAAACGCGCATGAAGTGTCAGCGGCCTGGTCACGCCATGAAGGGTGAGATTGCCTTCGATGGTCGCCTGGCCGGCGCCGGTCGGGATCACCTTGGTCGAGACGAAAGTCGCCTTGGGATATTTTTCGGCGTCGAGCCAGTCGGCGCCGCGCAATTCGCCGGTGAGCTTTTCGACCGGAGTCAGGATCGTCGCCGTCTCCACCGACACGTCGAGTTTGGAATTGGCCGGATGAGCGGGGTCGAGCTTGAGCGAGCCGGAAGCGCCGGTCACCACGCCGGAGAAATTGGACAGGCCGAAATGCGAAACCGAGAACAGGACCTGGGTGTGGTACGGCTCGGCAAGATAATCGCCGGCCTTGACGCCCACGCTGCGGCTGGCGGGCGCCTCGTTTTGGCCGGCCGGCGGCTTGGCGAGCGAGGCCGAGCCGGCGCCGAGAACAAGAGCCGCGACGAGGGCGGCGACAGAAATATGCTTCATGATCGGTTTCCTTTGGTTCGAAGCGGGGGCGGCAAGATCGGCGCCGGACTTGCCGCCAATCTGCGGCCTTTCGTCTCTGGCGTCCAGCCGTTGGTTCATGATAGTCTCCATCTGTTTTTCAGATAGGTTTTCCATGCGCGACCGCTTCTCCCTCGACCAGATCCGCACCTTCGTCGCCGCCGCCGAAGAGGGCAGTTTTTCCGCCGCCGCGCGCAAGCTGGGCCGGGCGCAGTCCGCCGTCAGCGATCTCGTTCGCCGGCTGGAGGAGGAACTCGGCGTCGAATTGTTCGACCGTTCCGCGCGCCTCCCCCGGCTCACGCCCGCCGGAAATCTGCTGCTGCGCGACGCCCGGGCCGTCGGCGGCGCCGTCGATTTCCTGAATTTTCGCGCCCGCGGCCTTTCGGAAGGAATCGAACCCGAACTCTGGGCGGTGGTGGACGTCTATTTCCCCTTCCAGGCGGTCACCGAGGCGGCCAGGGATTTCCGCCAGCGCTTTCCCGCGACGCCGCTGCGCCTTTATGTCGAGGTCCTGGGCGCGGCGACCGAGCCGGTGCTCGACGGCCGCGCCAGTTTCGCGGTGGCCGGCGGGCCGGGGCCGCTTCCGCCCGGCCTGAGCGGCGAGCCGCTGGCCGGCGTCCTGATGGCGATGGTTGCGAGCCCCGACCATCCGCTGGCGCACGTCAAGGGCGTGATTCCCCGGGACGAACTGGCGAAACATGTCCAGCTCGTGCTGACCGAGCGCGCCAGGCGCCCTGACGAGCGCGAATACAGCGTGATGTCGCCGACGACCTGGCGCCTCGCCGATCTTTCCGCCAAGCACGCCTTCCTGCTCGGCGGCCTCGGCTGGGGCTCGATGCCGCTCCACGCCGTGGAGCGCGACCTTGCCGAAGGCCGGCTGGTTCGGCTCGCGACGCCGGAAATTCCCGCCTCGGGCCTGATCGCGCCCATGGCCGCCGTCTATCGCGCGGCGGCGCCGCCCGGCCCGGCCGGTCGCTGGCTGATCGAGCGGCTCAAGGCCGGCCCGGCGGCCGGCGCGCAAATCGCGTCGAATTGACAAGCGTCATGGCGCCGGGCCGACGCCCGCCCTATGTTGAAAACCAGAGAAATGATCAGCCCCGTGGGTAGGGGCGGAAGTTTTCGGGGGCGACATCGCCTCCGTGACGGGCGGCGCGCAAAGGCGGCGCATCACCCGAGAGTCGGGAGTTTCATCGTGACCAAAATCGCTCTTCCCCATGACGCCTTCGTCTTTGTCGGCGACGGACGCAAGGCCCTGTTTCTGCGCAACGAGGGAGATGAGAAATACGCCCATCTGGTGACCGAGCGCGTGCTGGCCGACGAGGACAATCCGCCGAGCCGCGAACAGGGAACGGACAAGCCCGGCCGCGCCTTCAACAGCGCCCATTCCACCGCGCGCAGCGCCATGGAGGCGACCGACTGGCACGAGATCGAGGAGCATCGCTTCGCCGAACGCGCCGCCGAGGCCCTGGAGGCCATCGTGCGCGAGCGCGACGTTCCGGCCGTGGTGATCGCGGCGCCGGCGAGGACGCTCTCCGACCTTCGCCGGAGCCTGCACGCCGACGTCAAGGCCAGGGTGCTCGCGGAGATCGACAAGGATTTCACGAAAATGCCGGTCTGGGACAT
>JAJYCZ010000088.1 GCA_021777915.1 Pseudomonadota bacterium
CCGCGCCCTTCGAAACGTCGATGATCCGGCCACGCACGAAGGGGCCGCGGTCGTTGATCGTCACGACGGCCGAGCGGCCGTTCGAAAGGTTGGTGACGCGCACTTTCGTGCCGAAGGGCAGCGAGCGGTGCGCCGCCGTGAGGGAGCCGACATGACCGCCGCTGGCGGTGTGGCCCCTGCCGGAATAGTAGGACGCCTTACCGGACCAGCTTTGCGCCTGAGCCGGCAAGGACAGGAATGACATACCGATACACGCACCTAAAATAAAAAACTTACTCAATGCAAACACCTCCGTATTGTTGACGGTGGCGTAGCCTACACCAGAAAATCAGGCATAAAAATGACGTAAACGTTTCTATAATATCATCATGTTATCGTGATATACGCTAACTAATAAGTTACTATACGTTTATATATGATAACTTTAGTTCAGTCTAAACCGCATAATAAATACGTTTTAGTCATAACTTTCCACACATTGCTTTACGTTGTAAAAGTCAATGCGAAATTTCGATCATAATAATCACATAGCGTTGCACTCTACATCTCACAGAAACGTGATCGTCGCCAAAAGAAAACGCCGGGCTCAAGGCCCGGCGTCATAGAATTGAAATCTTGACGGTCGAATCAGCCGACGATTTCGTTGCCCGAAAACCATTGCGCGATTTCGATCGCGGCGGTCTCCGGCGCGTCGGAGCCGTGAACGGAATTCTCGCCCATGTTCAGCGCGAATTCCTTGCGGATCGTGCCGGGATCGGCCTTTTCGGGATTGGTCGCGCCCATCACGTCGCGGTAGCGCTTGATGGCGTCCTCGCCTTCGAGCACCTGCACGACCACCGGCGCCGCCGACATCTGCTCGACCAGTTCGCCGAAGAAGGGGCGTTCCTTGTGGACCGCGTAAAAGGTCTCGGCCTGGCCGCGGGTCATGTGGACGCGCTTCTGCGCGACGATGCGCAGGCCGGCGCCCTCGATCTTGGCGTTGATCGCGCCGGTCAGGTTGCGGCGGGTCGCGTCGGGCTTGATGATGGAGAAAGTGCGTTCGATCGCCATGGAGCGGGATTCCGTTTTTATGAAAGGAAAGGCGCCGCGCTTATAGACGCGGCGCCCTGCGCGAGCAAGAGCGCGGCGGCTTTTCGCTTCATAGGCGAGGGGGACGGCTCGCCGAAAGACGCCGCTCCACGCCGCGCGCATAAGCCGACATGGAGAGGCAGAAGGCGAGATAGAACAGGCCGGCGAAGACATAGGCCGTGGCGGCGATTTTCGGCCCCGCCCAGCGCGGGTCGAGCCGCGCCGCGTCCACCGTGTGCAGAAAATCGAAAATTCCGACGATCGCCACCAGGGTCGTGTCCTTGAACAGGGCGACGAAATTATTGACGATGGCGGGGATCACCGCGGCAAAAGCCTGGGGCAGGACGACGAAGCGCAAGGTGGCGATCCGCCCGAACCCGAGGGCCGGCGCCGCCTCGCTCTGCCCGGGCGGCACGGCGTTGAGCCCGGCGCGCACCACTTCCGCCATATAGGCCGAGGCGAAAAGCGCCACCCCGAACAAGGGCCGCAGCAACCGGTCCGGCGCCCAATCCGCCGGCAGGAACAGGGGCAGCATGGCGTTGGCCATGAACAGAACCGCGATCAGCGGCGCGCCGCGCGCGAATTCGATCACCGCCGCGCAAAAAAACCGCAGCGCCGGCAGGCCGGAGCGCCGCCCCAGCGCCAGCAGCGCGCCGCCAGGAAGCGCGACGACAATGCCGGTCAGCGCCACCAACAGGGTAACCATCGCGCCGCCCCAAAGAGTCGTCTCCACCCTCGGCAGGCCCAGCGCCGGCGCGCCGCTGAGCAGCGCGAAACCGACCGGAGGCAGCACGACGAATAACCCGAGCGCGGCGCGACCCTTCCGCGCGCCCGGCGCCAACAGCCAGAAAATCAGCGCGGCGGCGAGGCCGAAGGCGATATCGACGCGCCAGCGCTGGTCGGGCGGATAGGCGCCATAGAGGAAAAACGGGCCTTTGGCGGCAATGAAGGCCCAGCACGCCCCCGCCCCCGGCGCGCGGCACAAAGCGCCGTCGGGCGCCCGCCACACCGCGTCCTCGATGAAAAAACGCCACAGCGGCGGCAGCGCCAGGGCGAGAAAGGCGAAGACGGCGAAAGTGATCGCGGCGGAGGTCCAGTCGGCGAAAAAATTTTCACGCAGAACCGCGCGGAACGGACGCGAAAATTTCGGCGGCGGGCGTTGCGGAATCGGCGCGGCGCGGCAAAAATCCGTCATGTCCGCCCTCCCCAGCGCAGGCGGCGCTCATAGAGCCGCGTGACGGCGAGCGTCGCCAGGGAGAGCGCAAGATAGAGCGCCATGACCAGCGCCATCACCTGCAACGCGGCGCCGGTCTGGTTGAGAATCGTGCCGGAGACCTGCATCAGATCGGCAAAGCCGACGAAGGCGGCGAGCGACGAATTTTTCGTCATCGCCAGATATTGACTGATCAGCGGCGGCAGGATCACCCGCATCGCCTGCGGCCGGATCACCAGCCGCCGCGCCTGCGCCGCGCTCAGGCCCATAGCCGCCGCCGCCTCGCTCTGGCCGCGCGCCACGCTTTGCACCCCGGCGCGCACGATCTCGGCGATATAGGCGCCGGTATAGAGCGACAAGGCGAGGATGAGCGCGCAGGCCTCGGGCGACAAGCGCCAGCCGCCGACGACATTGAAACGGTTGAGCGCCGGATCGAACAAGGGCCAGTCGATCGCCGGCCAAAAATGAGGATAAGAGAGCGCGGGCGTAAAGAACCCGCGATTATTCAGGACGAAACCGGCGAAATGATAAGATTCCGCCGGACCCGGCAGGGGCGCGAGCACAATGGCGTAGCAGAACAGGATTTGCAGCAGCAGCGGCAGATTGCGCACGATTCCGACATAGGCCGCCGCCAGCCGCGACAGCGCGAGATTGCGCGACAAACGCGCAAAACCCGCGGCAAAGCCGATCAATGTCGCGAAAATCCCCGACAGAACCGAAACCAGAACCGTGTTGAGCAGGCCGACGATGAGCGCGCGGCCATAGGTCGACAGCGGCGAATAGGAAATCAGGCTCTGGTTGATGCTGAAGCCGGCGACATCATGCAGGAAGGCGAAAGAGGTCGGAATCCCCAGCGCGCGCAAGTTTTCGCGGGCGTTGATGAAGGCAAAAGCGAACAGGAGGCCGAGCGCGAGCGCCAGCCCGGCCTGGATCGCGAAGCGCCGCACCGCCCGGCTCATCGCACCGGCGGGGCGTAGAGCAGCCCGCCATCTCGCCAGGAGGCGTTAAGCCCGCGCGGTATTTTCAGGGACGAGTCCTTGCCGAGATTGGTTTCAAAGATTTCGCCGTAATTGCCGACCGCCTTGATGATCCGCGCCGCCCAGTCTGGCGTCAGGCCGAGCCCCGCGCCATAATCGCCCTCCTGCCCCAGCAGGCGCCGAATTTCCGGGTTTGGCGACTTTTTCATCTCCTCGACATTTTGCGAGGTCACCCCCAGTTCCTCGGCGTCCACAAGCGCGAATTGCGTCCATTTCACCAGATTGAACCAGCGGTCGTCGCCCTGGCGCACCGCCGGGGAGAAGGGCTCTTTCGAAATGGTCTCCTTCAGCACGACATTCTCGTCCGGATGGGCGAGCTTCAGGCGCTCGGCGTAAAGCCCCGAGGCGTCGGTGGAAAAAGCGTCGCAGCGCCCCGAGTCATATGCCCTGATCGCCTCGTCGGCGGTGGCGAAAACCACCGGCTCCATTTTCAGCCCGTGCGCGCGGAAGAAATCGGCGAGATTGAGCTCATTGGTCGTGCCCTGCTGGACGCAGACCGAGGCGCCGCCGAGTTTCAGGGCGGAAGAAATCCCCAGACTTTTGCGAATCAGAAAACCCTGGCCGTCGTAAAAATTGATCGCCGTGAACAAAAGCCCCTGCCCGACTTCGCGCGATTCCGTCCAGGTGGTGTTGTGCGAGAGAAGGTCCACTTCCCCCGACTGCAGGGCGGTGAAGCGGTCTTTCGACGACAGGGGGATATATTGCACCTTGTCGGGATCGTCGAAAATGGCCGCCGCCACGGCGCGGCACGCATCGATGTCGAACCCGCGCCACACGCCGCGATCGTCGGGCAGGCCGAAGCCGGCGAGCCCGATATTGACCCCGCAGACCACAAAACCGCGCGCCCGCGTCGCATCGAGCGTGTCGGCGCCCGCCTCCCGCCCGGCGCAAAGGCCGAGAAGGATTGCGAAGAGCGCCGGGAAAAACCGGATCAAGTTGAGCGGACGCCGCGGATTCATGGCCCGCCCAGCCTATGCGCGGAGCAAATCCTTTGCAAAGCCCGCCGGGCGCTCGCGAAAGTCAAAATGGGAATTCTTGCTGGCGAAGCTCGCCCGAATGCCGCGACGGGGAGCGGCAGCGACGAAACAATCCGGTAACTCCACCGCGCCGAGCGGGTCGCGGCCGACTCCCTCCGCCTTGTGGGGAGGGCTGCGGTGGGGGTGCGAACGGCTGGCGTTTCGGTGGATTGTCCCTCCACCCTGATCCTCGCCGCAAGGGGAAAAGGCGCGGCCGGCCTTCATCTGAATGAAAGGCTTTTGCCGCAGGCTGGCGCGAACGCCTTTTGTTCGGGAAGCTTGCGATGACCGACGTTGAAAACCTTTCCCCTGTCGCCGCCTTGCGGCGTTCGATCTTTCAGGACGGCAAGGCCTCGCGGGCCGATTTTTCGCGCGCACTTGGCTGGGGCGGCGGGGAGTCGCCCGAATATGCGCGGTTGCTCGCCGATATCGCCGTCGATCTGCTGGTCGATCAGGCCGATCCGCGGCAATATGTTTCGGCCGAGGGCGCCGACTGGCTGATCGGCCAGATCAAAGCCAGCCATATTTCCTATCCGACTGAAATGCTCATTCTCACCGAGACTATACGTTATGCGGTCAGTCTGCCCTCGACGCTTTCGGGTTTCTGCCTCGGCGAAATCGAGGCGGCGATCGCGCAAGGCCGGCCCGGCCATCCCGCCGGCCACATCGACGCGGACGATGTCGAACATCTGCGTCAGGCCGTTTACGCCGTCGACGAAAACGCTTCGCTGCATGTGACGCGCGATGAGGCCGAGGTTTTGTTCCGCATCGCCCACGCCTGCGCAAGGAACGCGATCGATCCCGCTTTCGACAGGTTTTTCGCCCAGGCCGTCGGCAATTACCTGTTGGGCGTCGCCTTCCACGGAACGCCCAAGGCGGCGGAGATGAAGGAGCGGGAAGCCTTCGAACGGGCCCCGGCGACCGGATTCGGCGCTTTCCTCGGCGCGATGTTCGGCGGATTCAAGCCGCCGACCCTCGAAGATCTGAAGACGCCCATCGAGATGGCGGAGGACGACCTGCGCGCCCGGCGCGACGCCGACGACAGGGAACGGGCGCGGGCCGAACTGATCGATGCGGACGAGGCCGCCTGGCTGGTCGGCCATCTGGCGCGGCCAGGCGCGCTAACCTCCGCCGAAGTCAGCCTGCTCGCCTTTCTGAAGCAGGAAGCCGCCGCGCCGCCGCCGGCCCTCGAAGCCCTGTACCGCAAGGCGGGCGTGTAAACCTCAATCGATGGTCTCGCGCAAATCGGCCCATTGAACGGTCTTGAAATTGAAGCCGCATTCGAGGGTCGGCTTGACGATCTCGAAAAAGGGCGAAACGTCGAAATCGCGCGGCGTGAACAGCGAATAATGGCGGATATGCAGGATTTCCTCGACGCAATCCTCGCACCCGTCCCGACTCGCCCTGATCCACTCGATATCGGGCAGGATCGGATATTGAATCGACTGAAAAGCCTGGGCGATCAAAGTCGAGCAGATCGCGCGGGTCGGATCGCCGCTGCCGAGCGCCAGCATGCGCCGGCGCCAGCGCGAGGGAATGGGCGGGTTGGGCAGGAGATAGCGCGCGAGATCGACGACGTTGCGCAGATCGTAGCGATCGCCAAGCCGCTCCTCGGCGAAGCTTATGATCGACTTGCGATCGGCGTCGCTGAGCCCGACCGGCCGGCAGATGCGGGTGTGAAAGCCGGCGTAGCGCTCGACGGGCGCCCGGCGCACGCCGCCGACCAGATCCGCCTCGATGACGCAATGCGCCCCGCAACCGCCGGACGGGCCGACATAGAGCGCGGCATGGGACCAGGTCGAATGGGTCAGATATTTGATCGCCGAGGAAATGCGGGCCTTGCCCTCGACCAGCAGCACATCGCAGGGGCGCAGTGAGGCAAGCAGGACATCGGGCGGCGTCGGCGGATTCGCCGCGCCGATGTCGCGGTCCTTGGTGAGAAAATCGGCCAAGGCGCGGCCGACGATGTCGAAAATGAACATGAGGCCCGCGTCTCCATCTCCGCCCTTCGCGCCGCCCTTGACGCGGCCCCTTCCCTCCCGCCAAGTTCGCGGCGAAAGGTTTTCTCCCATGTCCGAATCCCAACCGCAATCGCGGCGCAACCGGCGCCCGCGCACAAAGCTGGTTCATGCGGGGCGCGAGCCCTTCGAACAGTTCGGTTTCGTCAATACGCCAATCTATCGCGGCTCGACCGTGTTGCAGCCGACGCTCGCCGATCTCGAAGCGCGGCACGGCAAGCGCTTCATCTATGGGACGCTCGGCACGCCGACCACCGAGGCGCTGGAAAAGGCCTGGTCGGAAATCGCCGGCGCCGCCGGGACGGTGCTGACCTCCTCGGGCCTCGCCGCGATCACCGTCGCCCTGCTCACGGCGGTGAAGGCCGGCGACCATGTGCTGGTCACCGATTCCGCCTATCTGCCGACCCGGACCTTCTGCGACGTGTTTCTCGCCCGGATGGGGGTGGAGACGAGCTATTACGATCCTCTCGCCGGCGCACGCGTCGAGGCGCTGATGCGGCCCAACACCAAGGCGGTGCTGGTCGAGGCGCCGGGCTCGCAGAGTTTCGAAATGCAGGACGTTCCGGCCATCGCCGAAGTCGCGCATGCGCGCGGCGCCTGCGTGATCATGGACAACACCTGGGCGACCCCCTTGTTCTTCCCGCCGCATGAGCGCGGGGTCGATCTCGCCATCGAGGCCGGCACCAAATATCTGTCCGGCCATTCGGACCTGCTGCTCGGCCTGGTTTCGGCCAACGGGCAATGGCTCAAGCCCCTGCGCCAGACGTTCAATCTCTTCGCCATGTGCGCCGGGCCGGACGATGTCTTTCTGGCCCTGCGCGGCTTGCGGACGATGGATCTGCGCCTGCGCGAGGCGGAGCGTCAGGGATTTGCGCTGGCGAAATGGCTGAAACGACGCCCGGAAGTGTCGCGGGTGCTCCATCCCGGCCTGGACGACGACCCCGGACACGCGATCTGGAAGCGCGACTTCCTCGGCGCCTCCGGCCTGTTCTCGGTCATTCTCAAGCCGGTTTCCAGGGCGGCGCTTGCCGCCCTGCTCGATGGGCTGGAGTTGTTCGGCATGGGCTATAGCTGGGGCGGCTACGAAAGCCTGGTCATCCCCTTCGACTGCCGGTCCTATCGCACCGCGACCGCGTGGGCGCCGGAAGGGCCGGCCCTGCGCTTCTCGGTCGGCCTCGAAGACATCGAGGACCTCAAGGCCGACCTCGACCAGGGTTTTACGCGGATGCGGACCGGCGCGTGACCTCGGCCAGATCGATCGAGGCGAAGAGACGGCCGTCGCGCGCCTCGATCCGCTCGAAGAAGCGCCGCGCCAGCGCGAGCATCGATTCGTTGTCGGGCAGGATTTCCAGCTCCAGCCGCTCGAATCCGGCCTGAACGCCGGCGTCGATCACTTCCTTCATCAGCGCGGAGCCCATGCCTTTGCGCTGGCAATCCCCTTCGACGGTGAAAGCCAGTTCACCGATCTCGGGCCGCGTCGGATCGGCCAGCAACTCGGCGGCGGCGCGAATCACGCCGTCCTCCTCGCAGATCACCACGATTCTGTGGTCGGAAGCCGCCGCGCCCGCGTGAAGCTCGATCAGAAAATCCTCGGCGTTGCCGAAGAAGCGCAGGCGACGGTCCTTCTCGCTGAGGCGCAGCAGATGATCGGCATAACGATCGGCGTCCCGCGGGCCGAGCCGGGTGAAGTTGCGGCAACCGCACATTTCCAGAACTTCAGGCAAGTTCAAACCTCTCTTGCTCACTTATATTCGAATAATCGCATATTAATGATGATTTGTCAAATTTCGCCTCTTCCCGCTCGATTTGCAGCCGCGCGGCCTAGGGACGATCACACCGGGCGCAAGGGTGAAGGCGATGCGGCGCCGGGCGAAAATCCGCGCGACGACAAGCGCCGAGGCGAGGCCAAGGCAGGCGCCGCCGACGACGTCGCTCACATAATGCGCGCCGAGGATGATTCGCGACGCGGCGACCGGCAGGGCCACGATCAGAAACGCCGGCCCCAGGCGCGGCCACAGCAGGGTGAGCGCGGCCAAGGCGGCGAAGACCGTCGTGGTGTGGCCCGAGGGAAAGCTCGCCTCCACCGCCCTGAGGGAGAAGAAATCAAAGTGGAACGGCCCGTCGAGATCGATCAGATAGGGCCGGGCGCGGCCGACAACATGTTTCACGATCTGGACGGTGATCCCGGAGAACGCCATGACGGCGAAGAAATACAACCCCCGCGAGGCGACCAGCCCCCACGCCGCGCGCCGGCGCGAGCCTTTGGCCTTGTCGCGCAGGAAAAGACCGGCGACGACCGCCAGCACGGACAGCGCGAACAGCCAGTGCGACTTGCCCATCTGACTGATCGCGCCGAAAACATGGATGAAATCGGGGTCGAGGCGAAGCGCCGCGCGGGCGGTCTTGTCGTCGAGGACCAGGCCGATCGGGATCAGCGCCGACACCGTGAGGACGGCGAGCGCGACCCACAGCGGCCACAAAGGCGCGGCTGGCGCGGATGGGCGGCGCCAATGGGCGGCGAGATCGCGCCAGGCGCGCCCCGCCGCGCCGGCGGTCCCCGACCAGGGATGAACGGCTCGACCGGTCAAATTCCTTTTCCTGGATCTGACGAAACGGCTTTCGCGGATAGCCGCGCCGTTCGCAATGGACGATAAGCGGAAATCGGCGCGAATGAACTGGCGACCCCGGCAGGATTCGAACCTGCGACCTACTGCTTAGAAGGCAGTTGCTCTATCCGGCTGAGCTACGGGGTCGGGATCGCCAAATCCGGCGACAATGGGCCGGCGGTCAATGGGTCCAGGGCGCCGCGCGGTTGCCGCGGAAATTGTCGGAATAGGACATGACCCGGCGCGCGACCTCCTTGGGCTCCTCGACGCGATAGGGAATGCCGTTGCGGGTCGCATAGGCCACCGCTTCCTCGCGGGTTTCGAAACTCAGCTTGATCTGGCTCTTCATGTCGCCCGAAGAGGTCCAGCCCATCAGCGGATCGATGCTGCGCGCGCTCTCCGGCATATATTCCAGCCGCCAGAGCCGGGTCTTGCCCATGCCGGACTGGGTGGCGTTTTTCGCGGGACGATAAATGCGCGCCGTCATGACCGTTCCAATCTCTCCTGCTTCCGGCTCCTGCTTCCGTTTGGCCGAAAACGAGAACCTGTCCCCCTGGACGGGCCGCTGGTCGGGGCAGCAGGATTCGAACCTGCGACCTGAAGTACCCAAAACTTCCGCGCTACCAGGCTGCGCTATACCCCGAAGGCGCCCCGTCGTCGCTACCACGGGCGGCGCCCGACGACAAGCGCTCGCCTCATTTCGCGAACATCGGGTGGCGCACCAGGTCGCCCTCCTTCAGCCCGATTTTCCGGGCGTAGCCGGCATTGACCTCGAGTACGCCGAGCGCCGGCCCATCCGACGAAATGATGTCTTCCGACAAGGGCTCGGCGTTGGCGTGAATATGCACGACCTCGCCCCTGGGCGAGATGAAGATCATGTCGAGCGGGATATAAGTGTTCTTCATCCACATCAGGACGTTCTGCTCGCGGTCGAACCGGAACAGCATGCCGCGGCCGGGCGGCAGATATTGCCGGTCCATCAGTCCATGCTCGCGCTCGGCGTCCGTGCGCATGACCTCGACCGAGAGATGATGCTCTTGCCGATGGGCGCCTTTGGGATCGGTGACGATCGTCAGGGATTCGAGCGCGGCCGGCGCCTCCCGCGCCAAGGCGTCCCGCGAGAAAAAGCCCAGCGTGAACAACGGATTCGGCGGGGCGAGGACAGGCGCGGCCAGCGCCACGGCGCCCGCGATGAAGAGAAGGCGGGCGGCAGACCCGGAAAAACGCGCCATGACCGAACCTCATGACTCCCTAACGCCGCGCGCGTTCAGTGGGCGCTGGGCAACCTCGTCTCGAGCATGCGAACCTCGGCCGCCATCAGGCCCTTCGGCCCATTGCCGAAGCGCGCCAGCAGCGAATCGCCGGGCTTGAGATCGGCGACGCCATAGCGGCGCAGGGTTTCCATGTGGACAAAGATATCCTCGGTGCCCTCGCCGCGGGTGAGGAAGCCGAAGCCCTTGATGCGATTGAACCATTTGACGACGACGATCTCGAATCCGCCGACCGATTGCGCCATGCAATGGGTGCGCGCCATCGGCAGTTGCGCCGGATGGACCGCCGTCGATTCGTCCATGGAAACGATGCGGAAAACCTGGAGGCCGCGCGCGCGGTTCTGCGCCTGGCAGACCACCTGCGCCCCTTCGGGCGCCGTCTGAAAGCCGTCGCGCCGCAGCACCGTAACGTGCAGCAGCACGTCGGCAAGGCCGTTGTCCGGCACGACGAAGCCAAAACCCTTGGCCATGTCGAACCATTTGATCCGTCCCCGGACCTCGATGACCTCGGGCGCCGTCTCGCCCGATATCGCAGCTTCGGGGCTGTGCGAAATTTCCGGCTGTTCCCTGGCGCCCAATGAAGCGGCTCCCGACTAAATCGACTCTCCGCGAGCGCCGGGCCCCCGGCCCGCCTCGCGGCAAGTTCAGAATCAACGGCTCAAGGATAGCATCGGCTTTCGGCCTTCCTAGCCATTTCTTGTGGCGGGAAGAGTCACGCACACAATTTTTTCGCCGACCGTGACAATCTGGTCGAAAAAAGGAGCCCTTGGCGCATTACGTAGGTCATGGCGCGGCCAGGGCGCCGCCGGCGAGCCGGGCCGCCTGTTCGCGCCAATGCTCGCGTCCAGCCCTGCCGGGCTGGGCGAGATAGAACTCGACCCAGCGCGCCTGATCCGCCGTCCAGCCGGCGATCTGGGCGAAAGTCCAAATTCCCAGACGGTTCAGGCGGCTCGCGGCGGTGGCGTCGACGCCGGCGATGCAGGTCAGGTCGTCGGCGCCGCATTCCGGCGCGAGCGGCGAACCGGGCGGCCTTTCGCCGGGATAGAGCGCGTCCAGGACGCGGCCCGCGTCGCCCCGCGGCGAATGGGCGCGCACGGCCGGCGCCGGCGCGGTGTCGAGGCCGGTTTCGTCACGCGCGCCGGAGGGCGGACGCGCCACGCCATGCGCATAAAGCCGCGCCTGGGCCGACCAGAAATCGATCGTGGCTTCGTCGAGACCGAGCCGCTCGGCGGCGGCCCTGCGGGCCTCGGGGGCAAGATCGGCCAGGGAGTCGAGGTCGTTCACGCCCTGGGCGCGCAGTTCCCGCGCCGACCGGCTGTCGAGGCCGACGATCGCCGCGAAGGCCTCCGCCGCCTCCGGCGCCGGCCTGTCCTCGGCCGGTTCGGCGCCGAGCGACGGCGGAGACGCTTCCAGCGCGAGCGCCGCGGCCTGGTCTGACGCCATTTTCGCCGGCGCCGCGCGCGGCGGCGGGGCCTGGGGGGGCGGAGCGGCCATCGCCGCCAAACCCGCCGCCGCCATCTCATTGGCGGCGAGGGCGGCTGGCGCGGCGGCGCCAAAGGCCTCGGCCTGAGCGAGCGTCTCGCGCGCGGGGGCGAGCCAGTCCGGCGCTTTCGAAGCGGAAGGCGATAGCAGGAACGCGAACAGGCGCGCCAAGCCAAGCCCCAAAGCGCAGGCGCCGAATATCGTCAGGCCGATCTCGAGCCACAGGCCGTAACGGCCAGACGCCAGACCGAGCGCGTCGGCGGCGGCTCCCGACGCAAGGATGAGAGCAAGAGCGAAGAAAGCGCCGCCCGGCCGGCGCGCCTCACCGCCCGCGAGCAGGCCGAAGACGAGGCCCAGCGCGGCGGCGGCGAGCGCCCATGACGCGAGATGCTGCAGAAGAAAAATCATGACGGCGCCTCATTTCACCCGAAGTACGACGTCGCCGTCGCCCGTTCGCGGGGCTTCGCCCTGACCGGCGATGTCGAGATCGCGCGGCGCGAGTCCTTGCGCGAGCAGAAAGGCCGCCACCGCTTCCGCCCGCCGCCAGGAAAGCTCGGGCTCTCCGCCCGATCCGGCGATTTCCACAACGGCGCCGGGACAGGCCTTGGCCACCGCCGCCAGCGCCTTCAGCGGCGCCTCGGAAGCGGCGGCCACCCGCACCGCGCCCTCGAAACCGATCGCCGTCCCGCCGGCCGTCCGCGCCAGCGCCGTCCTGCAAGTCTCGACGGGAGCAGTTTTGCGCGGAACGGAAGCCGCCTTTGGCGCCGGAGCCGGGCCTGGCTCGCCCGCAGCCGCCTTGGGACTCGCGGTTGCGGAAAGGTTCGGCTTGCCGGAGGATTGAGCGGTGGGCGGCTCCACTTTGCCCGCGGCTTTTGCGTCGAGCGACGCGACCTTGTCGCGCAGCCGCGCTTCGCCGTCGCGCGACTGGACCAGCGTCGTCAGCAGGCCCGCCGCCTGCTGCACGAAACCGATGGGCGCGCCCGAGGCGTAGCTCATGTCGTCGACGATTCGCGCGCCGGGCGCGGCCTTGCGCGCCGCCGCCACCAAAGCCGCGCGCGCGGCGGGCGAAGGCGCCGCCCCGGAAAGCTTGAGCGCCGCGCCGTCCCAGGCGGCGCGCCATTCATAGGGCGAAAGCGCGGGCGGCGGCCCGAGCGCGTCGGCGACGTTTTTGACGCCCGGCAGCGCGCGAATCGCGGCGAGCGTTTCCGCGCGCGCCGATTCGTCGAAAATCAGGCCTTCGACACGCAGGTCGCGGCCCTTCGCCAGGACTTTCGCCGCCGGCCCCAATTTTTCGCGCAGGATTTTGCCGGCGCCGGCGGACAGCGTTGCTTCGAGCCTGGGCGTCTCGACATGAATCGCCGCGAGCCACAGTCCGGCAGCCGCCGCGAGACCCAACCATCCCCTGCCGGGCCGACGCATCGACTCCCCCGCTCTCGTCTTCCCCGGATTCTATTTAGCGCAAAATCGGGCAAAGCGGGCGCGGTTTTCGAAAAAAGAAACGGCGCCGCCGTCCGCCGCGCGCCTTTCGCCAAAGACGCGGCTTTTGCGGCTTGCCATTCTTTCATCGGTCGGGCATATCTCCCAGCCACGCGCCTAAACCAGGGCGTGTCGGCGGGAGACGTGGCCGAGAGGCTGAAGGCGGCGGTTTGCTAAACCGTTATAGGGTTGTAAAGCCCTATCGAGGGTTCGAATCCCTCCGTCTCCGCCACCTTGTCGCCCGCAAGTCAAGGCTTTGGCCCGCGGCTTTCCGGCCCAATCACGCCAGTGCAAGCCCGACCCATGTTCGCCCTCGCCACGTTCAACAGATTTCGCCGAGACGCCCCGCGCGCGGGCGCTGCTCCCGCGCCCATCGCCCGGCTTGCTCTTGGGCTGCTGTTCACCGGGGCGGTCTGGGTCGGCCACGCGCGGGCCGCCTTGCCCCTGCCCCCGCGACGCCCGCCCGAATTCTCGGCGCCCGTTGGGCCGGCTCCGACCAGCCCGGCGCCTCAATCCACGCCACAGACGCCGGACGCGACCTCGCCGCCCGGTCAGCGCCTGCCGGTCGATGTCCCGCTGGGCGATATGAAGCCTTTCAATCTTCCACCGGCTTCGCGCCAACGCACGCGCCTGTGCGGCGAACGTTGGCGCGATCTCAAACTCGCCGGCGCAAGCAGGGGGCTGACCTGGCGGTCCTTTGCCGAGAAATGCCTCCCCGGCAAAGATTGACGCAGGCTCAGGACTGGCCTTCGCCGGGTCCGGCCGGGGCGGCTCCCTCGCCGGCGGGTTTTTCCGCCGGTGCGGCCTTGGGCTTGCGCGGCGCGGCGCGTTTGGCTTTCGGCTTCTCGGCCGCCGGCGCGCCTTCCGCCGCGACTTTCTTCGTCACGCGGCGGGACGCCGCCGCGCTGCGCGCGGCCGGCTTGGCCGCCGGCTTGGCGGCGGCTTTCGCGCCAGCCTTTTTGGCCGCGGCGGGTTTCGCCTCGGCGGTCTTGCCCGCCTTTTTCGCAGCAGCTTTTTTCGCGCCTGCCTTCGACCGCGCATTCTCGGTCGCCGCGGATTTGGCGGCGGCCTTCTTCGCGCCCGCGGCCTTGGCGACCGGTTTGGCGGCGGAAGATTTCGCCGCCTTTTTCTCGGCGGGCGCCTTCGCGCCGGAAGCTTTTTTCTCAGTGTTCTTCTTGGCCGCAGCCTTGGTCGCGCCCTTCTTCTCCGCAGCCTTGTCGGCAGGTTTCGCCGCCGCCTTCTTGGCGGAGGTCTTGGCCGCGCTCTTGGCGGGAGCCTTGGCCGCGCTCTTGGCGGGAGCCTTGGCCGCGCTCTTGGCGGGAGCCTTGGCCGCGCTCTTGGCGGGGGCCTTGGCCGAGCTCTTGGCGGGAGCCTTGGCCGCGCTCTTGGCGGCCTTGGCCGCGCTCTTGGCGGCCTTGGCTGCGCTCTTGGCAGCGGCCTTGGCGGCCGGCTTGGCTTCGGATTTCTTGGCTTCGGATTTCTTGGCTTCGGATTTCTTGGCTTCGGCTTTCTTGGCGGCGCCCTTGCCGGCCGCTGCTTTGGCCGTGGTCGCGCCCGACTTTTTCTCCGCCGTCGCGCCGCCTTCCGCGGGCGCAGCAGGTTTTTTCGCCGCTGATTTCTTCTTCGGTGATTGCGCCATCATATCCCCCTTTCGCGCCGCCGGCGCATGGTCTGCCCCTTCGAGCGCGATCAGC
>JAJYCZ010000089.1 GCA_021777915.1 Pseudomonadota bacterium
CCCGGCCGCGCCCGCGCAAGGCGGCGCGCCCGCCCGTCCGACCGCCAAGCCGGCCGCGCCGCGTCCCCAGACGGGCGTCGTCTTGCGCACCCTCACCGACGACGAGCGCGACGCCCGCGCCCGCGCGCTCACCGAATCTCGGGTTCGAGAGGAGGAGGACCGCCGCCGCCAGGAGGCCGACGCCCGCGCCCGCGCCGAGCGCGAGGCCCGCGACCGCACCGAGCGCGAGGCCGCGGAGGCCCGCAAGAAGGAAGAGGAAAATCGGCTGTCGCGCGAGGCCGATGCCAAGCGCAGGGCCGAGGACGAGGCCCGCCGCCGTCTGACCCCGTCCGCCGCCGAAGCCGATCACGGCCTGACGCTCGCGCCGGGCGGGGGGGCGCGCAACAAGCCGCAGCAGATCATTTTCAACGTGCCGCGTCCGGCCGGGTCGCCGGCCCCGTCCGCCGCCCAGGCGTCGACGGCTCACACGCCCGCGGCCGGCGAGTCGCGCCCCGCGGCTGGCGCCGGAGCGCCGCGCCGTCCGATGACGCCGCCCAAACTGGTGGTTCCCTCGGTCAAGCCAACGCGCACCGGCGAGATGAAGCAGCGCGGCCGCCTGACCGTGACCACCGCGCTCGCAAGCGACGGCGAGGAGCGCACGCGTTCGGTCGCCGCGTTCCGCCGCCGCACCCAGCGCATGAAGGGCGTGGTGGAGCAGAAGGAGCGGCTGTCGCGCGAGGTCGTGCTGCCCGAGACGATCACCATCCAGGAACTCGCCAACCGCATGTCGGAACGCGCGGTGGACGTCATCAAGCTGCTGATGCGTCAGGGCCAGATGCACAAGATCACCGACGTGATCGACGCCGACACCGCCGAACTGATCGCCGAGGAACTGGGCCACACCGTCAAGCGCGTCGCCGAATCCGACGTGGAGGAAGGCCTGTTCGACAGCCCGGACACGGAAGAGCAACTGGTCTCGCGTCCGCCGGTCGTCACCATCATGGGCCATGTCGACCACGGCAAGACGTCGCTGCTCGACGCCATCCGCGAAGCCAATGTGGTGTCGGGCGAAGCCGGCGGCATCACCCAGCACATCGGCGCCTATCAGGTGGAGTCCCCGCTCGGCGGCAAGATCACCTTCATCGACACCCCCGGCCACGCCGCCTTCACCGCCATGCGCGCGCGCGGCGCCAAGGTCACCGACATCGTGGTGCTGGTGGTGGCGGCCGACGACGGCGTCATGCCGCAGACCATCGAGGCGATCAACCACGCCAAGGCTGCGGGCGTGCCGATCATCGTCGCCATCAACAAGATCGACAAGCCGGACGCCAAACCGGAGCGCGTGCGCGCCGAACTGCTGCAATATGAGGTGCAGGTCGAAAGCATGGGCGGCGAGACCCTCGAAGTCGAGGTTTCCGCCAAGCAGCGGACCAATCTCGAAAAGCTGCTCGAAGCCATTACCCTCCAGTCCGAAGTGCTCGATCTCAAGGCCAATCCCGTCCGCACGGCGGAAGGCACGGTCATCGAGGCGCGGCTCGACCGCGGACGCGGCCCGGTGGCGACGGTGCTGGTGCAGCGCGGAACGCTCTCGGTCGGCAATATCGTGGTCGCCGGCTCGCAATGGGGCCGCGTGCGCGCGCTCATCGACGACAAGGGCCTCAATTGCGTCCACGCCGGCCCGTCCTTCCCCGCCGAGGTGCTCGGCTTCAATGGCGCGCCGGAGGCGGGCGACCGCGTCGCGGTGGTCGAATCGGAGGCCCGCGCCCGGGAAATCACCGAATATCGCGAGCGCCAGAAGCGCGAACAGGCGGCGGTGCGCGGCGGCTCCGCGCGCTCGTCGCTGGCCGACATGATGAGCCAGCTCAAGACCGCGGGCCGCAAGGAGTTCCCGCTGGTGGTCAAGGGCGACGTCCAGGGCTCGGTCGAGGCGATCATCGCGGCGCTGGAAAAAATGGGGACCGAGGAAGTCATCGCCCGGGTCATTCACGCCGGCGCCGGCGGCATCACCGAATCCGACATCGCTCTGGCCGAAGCCTCCAAGGCGGCGGTCATCGGCTTCAATGTCCGCGCCCACAAGGAAGCGCGCGAGGCCGCGGAAAAACTCGGAATTGAAATCCGCTACTACAACATCATCTACAACCTCGTGGACGATGTGAAGGCGGCCATGTCCGGCCTGCTGGCCCCGACGCTGCGCGAAACGATGCTGGGCAATGCGGAAATCCGCGAAGTCTTCACCATTTCCAAGGTCGGCAAGGTCGCCGGCTGTCTGGTCACCGACGGCACGGTCGAGCGCGGCCAGCATGTGCGCCTCATCCGCGACAATGTCGTGGTGCACGAGGGCAAGCTTTCGACGCTCAAGCGCTTCAAGGACGAGGTCAAGGAGGTCTCGGCCGGCATGGAATGCGGCATGGCCTTCGAAAACTACCAGGACATGCGGCAGGGCGACATCATCGAGTGCTACCGCGTCGAGGAGATCAAGCGGAGTCTCTAATCGAATTGCCGACCCGCAAGCGGGTCGGCGCCCCTCGCACGAGCTCGGCGTCGCGTTCGCTCCTAGCCCGGCCCTCGCGGGCCGGGCGGCGCACATTTCGCCGGAATGCTGCTGTGCCGCCATTATCGGCGCCTGCAAGAGGCAAATATGTCCAGACTTCATCACAAGGGCGGCGAGCCCAGCCAGCGCATGTTGCGCGTGGCCGAACTGATCCGCCACGCCATGGCGCAATTATTGTCGCGCGGCGAAATCAACGATCCCGAACTCGCCGGGCTGGTCGTCACCGTGCCAATGGTGAAGATGAGCCCCGATCTCAAGCTCGCCACCATCTATGTCATGCCGCTCGGCGGCAAGGCGCAGGAGCAGATCGTGGCCATTCTCGACCGCCACAAGAAATTTCTGCGCGCCGAGGTCGCCCATCGCGTCAATCTGAAATATGCGCCGGAAATCCGCTTCAAGGTCGACGATTCCTTCGCCAACGCCGAAAGGATCGACGCGCTGCTCCATTCGCCCAAGGTGGCGCGGGACCTCGCGGCGCCGGCGGACGACGAAGAGGGGGACAAGTGAACGCGCCCCGCTCCACCCGCGTCGAAGTCAATGGCTGGGTCGTGCTCGACAAGCCGGTCGGGTTGACCTCGACCCAGGCCGTCTCCAGGCTCAAACGCCTGTTCAACGCCAAAAAGGCCGGCCATGCCGGCACCCTCGACCCGCTCGCCTCCGGCGTGCTTCCGGTCGCCTTCGGCGAGGCGACCAAGACCGTGCCCTTTGTCCAGGACGGCGAAAAAGCCTATCGCTTCACCGTGCGCTGGGGCGTCGAGACCGACACCGACGACGCCGAGGGACGCGCGGTCGCGACCAGCGACGCGCGGCCCGACCCGGCGGCGATCGCCGCTTTGCTGCCGCGCTTCACCGGCGAGATCATGCAGCAGCCGCCGGCCTTTTCCGCGATCAAGATCAATGGCGAGCGCGCCTATGACCTCGCCCGCGACGGCGAGACGGTGGAGCTTGCGCCCCGCCCGGTGACCATCCACGCCCTGCGCCTCGTCGGCGCGACGCGCGACGAGGCGGTGCTGGAGGCCGAATGCGGCAAGGGGACCTACGTCCGCGCCATCGCCCGCGACCTCGGCCGGGCGCTGGGCTGCCACGGCCATGTCGTCGCGCTGCGCCGCACGCGGGTCGGGCCGTTTTCCGAGGAGACGTCGGTTTCGCTTGAAGAATTGCTGGAAGCGCCGGAACTGGCCCATGAGGATTTGCTGAGCGTCGAATCGGGCCTGACCGAACTGCCCTGCATCCTGCTCGACCGCAACGCCGCGGCCCGCGCGCGCCGCGGCCAGTCGGTGATCTTGCGCGGGCGCGACGCGCCGGCGGAAGGGGCGGCCTATGCCGTCTGCTCCGGCGTGGTGATCGCCTCGGGCGTCGTCGAGCGCGGCGAATTTCTGCCCAACCGCGTGTTCAACCTGCCTTTCTGAGCCGAAATTAAGTCGTCAATCGCGCGCTCGCGCTCCATTCTTGGAAGCGGAGGCGATCCATGTCGCGCGCGACGGCTTTTGACATGACGCGCCGCGCCTTTGGTGCGGGCTTGTGCCTTTGTTGCCTGCCCTCCTTGGCGCGCGCGGAAAATTTCAGCTTGGAGGAGGTCGCGCCTTCGGTCTTCATCCGGCGCGGGGTGGACGCCGAGGCCGACGCCGCCAATCTCGACGGCATCGCCAATATCGGCTTCATCGTCGGTGAAAAATCGGTCCTGGTGACCGACAGCGGCGGCAGCCTCGCCGACGGGCGGCTGCTGCGCAGGATGATCCGCGACAAGACCGACAGGCCGATCAGCCATGTCGTGCTGAGCCACGGCCATCCCGACCATTTTTTCGGCGCGGGCGCCTTTCTCGACGAAAAGCCGGTCTTCATCGGCCACTCCAGGCTCCCCGAGGCCCTGACGATGCGCGGCGAATTCTATCGCAAGCGGCTTGTCGGCCTGCTGGGCGAGAGCGATGTCGGCCCGGTCGTCATGCCGACGAAGCTGGTGAAGGAGCAAACGGAAATCGATCTCGGCGGGCGGCGGATCGTTCTGACGGCGCACCAGCCGGCGCATACGACCTCCGATCTTTCCATGCTCGATACGTCGAGCGGCCTGCTCCTGCCCGCCGACCTTTTGTTCGTCGGCCGCATCCCGCCGCTCGACGGCAGTTTATCGGGCTGGATCGGCCAGCTCGAAGCGGTGCGGAAGCAAAATTACGGCCCGACCGTGCCCGGCCATGGGCCGGCGCGCGTCGATTTTGGCCCCGCCTCGGCGGCGCTGCTGCGATATCTCACCACTTTGCGCGACGGGGTCCGGGCGGAAATCGATAGCGGCGGCTCGATCGAACACGCCATGCGCCATGTCGGGCAATCCGAACGCGCCAATTGGAAGTTGTTCGACGATTACAACCAAAGAAATGTCGCCGAGGCCTTTTCTGAACTCGAGTGGCAATAGGAGGAAACATGACCAGGCGACTTGCGACGGTTCTCCTCGGCCTTTGCGCGGCGGGCTTCCTCGCCGCGCCGGCCTTCGCGCAAAGCCCAGACAATTCGCCCGACAGCCCCGCCGCGCGCGAAAGCCGCTGGCAGGATCTCGAAAAAACCGTCTTTCATGGCAAAACGGCGGCGCCGTCCAACGGCGTCGTGACCCTTGACGCTCCCAACCGCGCCGAAGACGCGGCGCTGGTTCCGATGACGGTGACGATAAAGCCAGCCGACAAGGTCAAGGCGCTCTGGCTGATCATCGACGACAATCCCATGCCGGTCGCCGCGCATATCGTTTTCGGGCCGGCCGCCGACCCGCGCGAGATGAAGTTCCGCGTTCGGGTCAATGACTTCACCAATGTCCACGCGGTGGCGCAATTGCAGGATGGTTCGCTCGTTGAGGACGCCAAATTCGTCAAGGCCTCGGGCGGCTGTTCGGCGCCCATGGGCCAAAGCGAGGGCGAGGCGCTCAAGGGCATTGGCGAGATGCGGCTGAAATTCGCCCGGCCGGTCCAACCGGGCGTCCCGGTAGAGGCGAAATTGATGCTCCGCCACCCCAATTTCAACGGCATGCAGATGAACCAGCTGACCCGGCTCTATACGCCCGCACGCTATATCGACAAGGTCACGGTGCGCGACGGCGACACAAAAGTCTTCGACATGGACTCTGGCATTTCGCTCGCCGCCAATCCGGTTCTGTCCTTTGGTCTCGTTCCTCGATCCTCCGGGAGTCTGACGGTCGAGGTCTCCGACAGCAGCAACACGCTTTGGCGCAGGGATTTCGACATTCTTCGGATGACCGACTGACATGGACGCCAAGATCATGGACGCCAAGATTTTCGTCGTGGCGGCGGCCGTCTTCGTTCTCGGCGTGGCGCACGCCCTTGCCGGGGCGCCGGAGCCGCGGGGCCTGTGGACCGGGGCCATGCACGGCGAAACGCCGGCGACGCTCGCCGGCGCTACCGTCATTGACGTAACGGAAGCCTCCAAGCTCAAGGCGGAAGGCGCGCTGCTGATCGATGTCGCGGAAGCGCCGTCGAAGCCGCCGGGCGCCTCGTCCGATATGCCCTGGCTGCCGGTTCATATGTCGATCCCCGGCGCGGTCTGGTTCGCAGGCGGCGGTTTTGGCGGCGGGGGGCCAGCATTTCAGCGGCGTTTCGCCGCGCGGGTCGCCGAATTGACCGGCGGCGACAAGAAAAAGTCGATCGTCGCCTTTTGCCATCCGCGCTGCTGGGGAAGCTGGAACGCGGCCAAAAGGCTGGTGCTGCTCGGTTATGGCAAGGTCTACTGGTTTCCCGGCGGCGTCGAAGCCTGGGAGGACAAATTCGCCGCGGCGCCGGTCAAGCGGGACAAAGCCTGGGAGGAGGGTGACCGTTGAGTTCGATCCAACTCCGGACTGGCCCTCTGCGAAAAAAGTGTATAGAAAGCGGCTTGCGCCGGAATTTTTCGGCGCGAACGAAGAGTCGTGACCGCGCTGGACGACATCCCGGAGCGGCCTGCCTGTTCGTCGAAACGACAAAAGAAGGACATACGATGTCGATCACGGCCGAGCGCAAATCCGCGCTCATCAAGGAATACGCCACGAAATCGGGCGATACCGGTTCGCCGGAAGTGCAGGTCGCCATTCTGACCGAGCGCATCGTCAATCTGACCGGGCATTTCAAGTCGCATGTGAAGGACAATCACTCGCGCCGCGGCCTGCTCAAGCTGGTGTCATTGCGCCGTCAGCTTCTCGATTATGTCAAGAAGAACGACGAGGCGCGTTACAGGACGCTGATCGAGCGTCTCGGCATCCGCCGTTAAAAAAAAACGCGCGCGGCCGGCCTGTCCGGCCGCGTTTTCGCTTGCGCAATCACGCGCACGGAGGAACGGCAGGGGCCGTCCTCCAGCCCGACGAGGCGTTCGGGCCATGGCAGGATCGTCAGACGCCGTTGTTGATGCGGCGTCTCGCCGTCTTGCTCATGGTGGAGCGATCGTCGCATCCGAGAGAGAAAAGACGAAAATGTTCGAGATTCATCGCGAAGAAATCGACTGGTGCGGGCGCAAGCTCACCCTGGAAACCGGCCGCGTCGCCCGTCAGGCCGACGGCGCGGTTCTGGCCACTTACGGCGAAACCACGGTGCTCGCCACCGTCGTCTCCATGAAGACGTCCAAGCCGGGCCAGGACTTCTTCCCCCTCACCGTCAACTACCAGGAAAAGGCCTTTGCCGCCGGCCGCATTCCGGGCGGCTATTTCAAGCGCGAGGGCCGTCCCTCCGAGCGCGAGACCCTGACCTCGCGCCTGATCGACCGGCCGATCCGCCCGCTTTTCCCGGACGGCTATTATAACGACACTCAGGTCATCGTCACGGTCCTGAGCCATGACATGGAGAACGATCCCGACATCCTGGCGATGGTCGCGACCTCCGCCGCCCTCACGATTTCCGGCATTCCCTTCATGGGCCCGATCGGCGGCGCCCGCGTCGCTTTCATCAATGGCGCGCTGAAGGTGAATCCGACGATCGAGGAGGCCAAGACCTCCGATCTGGACCTCGTGGTCGCCGGCACCGCCGACGCGGTTTTGATGGTCGAATCCGAGGCCAAGGAGCTTGCCGAGGACACCATGCTCGCGGCGGTCATGGCCGGCCACGCCGGTTTCCAGCCGGTGATCGAGGCCATCATCCGCCTCGCCGAGCGCGCCGCCAAGGAGCCGCGCGACTTCAATCTGCAGGACAAGTCGGAAGTTCAGAAGGCGGTCGCCGCGGTCGCCGAGACCGATCTGCGCGCCGCCTACAAGATCACCGCCAAGCAGCAGCGCTATGCGGCGGTGGACGCGGTGAAGGACAAGGTCAACGCCGCGCTTAGCCCGGAAGGCGGCGAAGCGAAGTTCGACAAGCAGGTCATCGCCGACGCGTTCCACGATCTGCAGGCCAAGGTCGTGCGCTGGAACATCCTCGACGACGGCGCGCGCATCGACGGCCGCGACCTCAAGACCGTGCGCCCGATCGCCGCGCAGGTCGGCGTTCTGCCGCGCACCCACGGCTCGGCCATCTTCACGCGCGGCGAAACCCAGGCCCTGGTGGTGGCGACGCTCGGCACCGGCGAGGACGAGCAGTTCATCGACGCGCTGGAAGGGAACTATCGGGAAAACTTCCTGCTCCACTATAATTTCCCGCCCTATTCGGTCGGCGAAACCGGCCGCATCGGCTCGCCCGGCCGCCGCGAAGTCGGTCACGGAAAACTCGCCTGGCGCGCCATCCATCCCATGCTGCCGACTCCGGGCGAGTTCCCCTACACGGTGCGCGTCGTCTCCGAGATCACCGAGTCCAACGGCTCGTCATCCATGGCGACGGTCTGCGGCGCCTCGCTGGCGCTGATGGACGCCGGCGTGCCGCTCAAGCGGCCGACCGCCGGCATCGCCATGGGTCTGATCCTCGAAGGCGAGCGCTTCGCCGTGCTGTCCGACATTCTGGGCGACGAGGACCATCTGGGCGACATGGACTTCAAGGTGGCGGGCACCGAGCATGGCGTCACCTCGCTGCAGATGGACATCAAGATCGCCGGCATCACCGAGCAGATCATGAAGGTGGCCCTGGCCCAGGCCAGGGACGGCCGCCTGCACATCCTCGGCGAAATGGGCAAGGCGATCGCCAACGCCCGCGCCGAACTCGGCGAATTCGCGCCGCGCATCGAGACCATGAAGATCCCGGTGGACAAGATCCGCGACGTGATCGGCTCCGGCGGCAAGGTGATCCGCGAGATCGTCGAAAAGACCGGCGCCAAGATCAATATCGACGACGACGGCTCGGTGAAGATCGCGTCGAGCGACGGCAATTCGATCAAGGCGGCGATGAACTGGATCAAGTCGATCGCCTCCGACCCGGAAATCGGCCTGATTTACGAGGGCACGGTGGTCAAGACCACCGATTTCGGCGCCTTCGTGAACTTCTTCGGCGCCCGCGACGGCCTCGTCCATATTTCGCAGCTCTCGACCCAGCGCGTCGCCAAGACCACCGACGTGGTCAAGGAAGGCGACAAGGTCAAGGTCAAGTTGCTCGGCTTCGACGATCGCGGCAAGGTCCGGCTGTCGATGCGCGCGGTGGATCAGCAGACCGGCGAGGATCTCGACGCCAGGGCCAGGGCCGAAGTCGCCAAGGCGGACGCCGAACAGCCGCAGGGCTGAGCCGTCGATACAAACAAAAGATGCGCGGCCGGGGGCGACCCCGGCCGTTTGTTTTTTGCCGAGGCCCGGCCTTCAGGCTCCCGCGCCGCCGCCGCAGGCCAGAAGCATGAACCGATCGGATTTTGTCCAGATCGCGGAGCCATCTTCCTTGAAGCCGAGAACGAGCAGATCCGGCGCGCGCCAGATCGCCCGCGGGGACAGGTCGGGCGGCGGAGCTTCGCCCGTTTTCAGCGGCCACACGATCCAGGCGGGCGCGTCGGCGTCAGCGCAGAAGGTTGTCAATTGCGTCGCCGTCAGCATCGGCTCCGGGTCTGATTTTCGCCTTTGCTTGAGACCGAGGGCGAGCACGCGTTCATTCCTCGCCTTCCAGATCATCGCCTGCTCCCGCGACAGGAGGATCGGCCACTGCTGAAGGTCCGCGAGCCAATTCGGCCGGCCGAGCCAGTTCCAGGCTTCGTTGGCGCCCCCGCTCCAGTAGACCTCGCCCGGCCGCTCCGACAGGATGGCCGCAAATTGAGGAACGTGAATCGCCTCGTCGAGCGAACGGCGATAGCCGGTTCGAGCGTCCCAGGAGGAAAGGGCGAGAGCCAGCGCGGCCAGAGCGAACAAGGCCTTGAGTTGGTCGTTCGACCGAAGGACGCCGAAGGCGAACAGCGCCCCGATCGCGGCGAGCGGCCAGAACTGGTCGTTGAAGGGCGCGATCCGCGAAATGAGGAACGCCGGCAGGCCAAGCGGATTTACGGTCGGCGCGGAGGCGGTCCTGAAGGCGGATGCGAACAGAGCGACCGCTTCCCCCAGACGGTAGGACGATACGACGGCCGACAAGCCGAGGACGGCGAACGCCAGTTTGCGGCTGAATGAATCGCTCAGGCTGATCTTGCCGCGTTCGGCCGCCGCGAAGTTGAGAATGGCCAGCGCCGAGCACAGGATCTTCAACGCGCCGCCGATCGGCGCCCACGCCAGCGCCATCAGGCTTGGCGCGAGCCAGTGGACCGCGGGCCTCTTTCGCGCGTCGAGGGCCAGAACAGCCAGGGCCGCGGGCGCGAGCGCGGCGGCGAGCCAGCCGGCGCGCCACGTCTGCAGCTGGAGGACCAGAAGATTGGAAAGCCAGTCGCCCAGAAAATCGGCCGCCGCGAGGCCGGCGAGGCCGACCGCGACGGTGGCGACAAGGAATTTTCGCCGCCGCCCCTCAAGCCGCCAGGCGGCGAGCGCGATGGTGGACAGGGCGGTCGTCAGCGATCCGAAGGTTTTGATATTCCAGTTGCGGACGAAAATAAGGGGATCGAGGGCGCTCCGCCAATCGTGATCCATCTGGAGCAACAGGCGATCGGCGACCGGAATCTTGAGAATCGCGGCGAGCGCCGCTCCGGCGGCGGCCATCCCCGCGACAATGAGCCAGCGCCTGTCTTCCCAGCTCTTCACGACGAAGAAGACGCCGACGCCGGCCAGGGCCATGATCGGGTTGAAGCTGGCGGCCAGGATGAGCAGCGCCAGCGCGGGGAGATTTCGCCCGCGGATCATGCAGGCCATGGCGAAAAGGACGAAAGCCTCCGCGAAAGGGCGGGCGACGGCCTGCGCCTCGGCGGTGAAGAAAAAAAAGGGCGAATATTGCGGGCGCGCCAGAACGGTGAAAAAGATCAGGAGCCATTTCCGACGACCGCTTTCCAGCGCGCTGGCCAGGCTCACGAATGAAGCGAACCAGACGGACAGGGCGAGGAACGCCAGCGTTTCCGACGCCAGGTTCGGGCCGAGCCAGCGCACGAGCAGCCGCAGCGCGATCGGGAAGACCGAATAACGCATCTGCTGGTCGGTCCGGAACATCCAGTCCCGGCCGACGCCGTTGGGGTCGAGGTCGGCGAGCGCGCGGCCGACATAGAGGTAAGCGTCTTTGACGATCCCCTCATAGGGGCGCAGGACAAACCATAAAGCGCCAAGCCCGATCAGAACCATGGCGCGGGTCATCGGCGCCGGCGCGTCCGGAGCTTGCGCCAGGCCAGTCTTTCCTGCTCCCGCCGCCGACGTCATTTCACCCCGCATCCTGGAAAAGCGCCGCCGAACGGTCCCGGCGGGAAATTCCGGCCGAGAACGCCGTGTCGTGCGATCCTGCCGGGCCTGATCACGCCGCCTTGCTCGGGACCTGACGCTCGCTCGTCAGGGCTTCCACGGCGCCGGACACGCCGGCCTCGCAATATTCGGCGTCCTCGTTGACGCGCCACACATCATGCACGACCTCGCCGGCGATGATATTCAGAGCGGTCAACATGCCGGTCATCATCGCGTGGTCCTGGTTGTTGTATTTGTGCATGCCGTTGCGGCCGACCAGATGAAGGTTCGGGTAGCGCAGGCGCAGCTCGGCGCGGATCGTCTCGATATTGGCGGCGTAGGTCTCGTCATAGACCGGATAGGCCTTGGGCTGGCGCACGACCGAGGCGTCGGCGACGTCCCGCGGGTCCATCAGCCCGATCTGAGCGATCTCGCGCTTGGCCAGTTCGATCAGTTCGGCGTCGGAGGCGGTCCACAGGCCGTCGCCCTCGAAGCAGAAATATTCGAGCCCCAGGCAGGTGGAGACGCCGTCCGGGATCATTTCCGGCGACCATGAGCGGAAGTTCTGGACGCGCCCGACCTTGACCGCCGGATCGTGGATATAGACCCAGTTGTCGGGCAGTTCGCGGCGCGACCTGCCGATCAGGACCACGGTCAGGAAATCGCGATAGCGCAGCTGGCGGGCGTGCAGCAGGCTGATCGGCGTCGGGGACAGATTGGACATCAGCTCGCGGATGGGCGCGGAAGACACCACATGGCGCGCCTGGAAAGTCTCGCGCCGGTTGTCGGCGGTCCAGGCCTCGACGGTCCAGAGCTTGCTCGCCTCGTCATAATGGATTTTCTCCACCGAGCGGCCCATCAGAACCTCGCCGCCGTTCTGCTTGATCTTGGCGGCGGCGGCGTCCCACATCATGCCGGGGCCTTTGCGCGGATACTGGAAGCTCTCGATCAGCGTCTTGGCGCTGTTGTCGCCGTTGTTCCCGGCCTTGTTGAGGCCGAGCGAGCGGCGCAGCCCGTCGAGGATCGCGGCGCCGAGGCTCAGGCCCTTGATGCGCTGGGCGGCCCAGTCCGACGAGATTTCGTCGCAGCTCATGCCCCAGACTTTTTCGGTGTAGGTCTTGAAGAAGATCGAGAACAGCCGCTCGCCGAACTGGTTGCGCACCCATTGATGGAAGTTTCTCGGATTGTGGACCGGAAACAGCTTGGCGAAGCCGAAGGACGCCATGCAGAGCGCGCTTTCGGCGACGCCCAGATTGCGCAGGGCCTCGAAGGCGCGCAGCGGATAGGCGTAGAATTTCTTCTGGTAGAAGATCCGCGACAGGCGCGGGCGCTCGACGAAGTCGTCGGGCAGGATTTCCCGCCACAGATCGACGATCGCCTTCGATTTGGAGAAGAAGCGATGGCCGCCGATGTCGAAGAGGAAGTTCTTGTAATTCACCGTCCGGCTGATGCCGCCGACATAGACCGGGTCTTTTTCGAGGACGACGACCTCGCGGCCTTCCCTGGAAAGCTGATAGGCGGTGGTCAATCCCGCCGGCCCGGCGCCGATGATCAAAGTTTCAACAGTGCGGCTCATGCGACGACTCCACAAACATACAGGGCTTTTGCCACGGCAGGCGTTAATTTCCGCTTATGGCCGGCGGGTGTTGCTTTCGCTCCGCCGCAGGCGGGATTTCGAAGGCGAGATAGGGCGTTCCCTGGAGCGGGACCGGCTTCAGCCAGGCCGGCGCGTGGTGGGCGGCGATTCGCGCCGCCAGACCTTCGGGCGCCTTGTCCACATAGGACAGGAAAGAGCGCTCCTCGGTGACGCAGAGGAAAAGCCAGCGCGCGCCTGACCTCCGCGCCAGCGCCTCCGCCTGTTCCGGCGGTCCGGCCAGGACATGAAGCGCGAGCAGATTGCCATGGTTGTCGCGATGGTAGGGCGCGGCGAGCGCGGCGTGGGGCGTATGCGCGAGCAGGAACGGACCGGCGTCGATCTGCGCAATCGCCAGTCCGGCGGGGAGACGGGCGAGGGGCGCGAAGGACTCGGGCGCGCGGCAGCTTCGGGCCGTCGCGCGCGCCCCCGACAAGGGCGGCGTCGCGGCCTTGGCCGGGGCCGGCGCCCAGATCAGGCTGGTCGCGATCGCCAGGCCGAAACGCGAGACGGCCAGGACGGCGGCCATTTCCGCCAGCGGGCCGCCGAAGGCGGGGTTCCAGCGCGTGAGCTTCTCGCGCAGGGGGGCGACGAGTCCCAGCGTGCCGAGGGCGATCAGCGGGGCGGTCGAGGCGAGCGAGCGGATGTGGGCGGCCGAGGCGGCGCCGCCGACGACAAGCGCGGCGCCGAGCAGGAGCCAACGGCTTAAGGCCACGCGGTCGCCCCGCGCCGCGGCGAGCCGCGCGCTCAGGGCCACGCCTCCGAGCGCGAGGAAAAAGGCGGTCAGCCATTCGGCGCGCTCGACCGGCTTGTCGTGCGCATAGGTGGCGAACGATTTCATTTCGTTCACTTTCGCCAGCCAGAACAGGCGCAGTTCGGGCGAGAGCCCCGCATAGGGGCCCTTGAGGACCGAGGGGAACAGCAGAAGGGTCACGGCGATGACGGCGGCGCCGGCGGCGAGGCAGGCGGCGAGCCGCGCGGGCCAGCGCTCCAGCGGCAGGCGCGCCAGCAGGAAAAAGGCCGCGGAGGTTGCGAGAAAGGCGGTCAGATAGATGATCGACAAGGCGTCGGGGCGCGGATCGAGCCAGCGCGACGGCGGGATGGTGGCCACGAAGACGGCGGCGAGCGCCAGCGCCAGGCCGCGCGCGAAGGCGACCAGAAGCGGTTTCGCGCTGTCGCCCCTGACGATGAAGGCAAGCGGCGGCGCGGCGCAGAGAACGAGGAAGAACGGCAGGTTTTCCAGGCCGACGCCCGCGGTCACGGCGATTGCGGCGCCAGCCAGGGCGGCGCGGCGCGCGCGCGCCGGATCGAGCGCTTCCGCCAGCGCCGCGACGGCGATCACAAGCCCGAGGATCTGGAGACCGTGATGGTCGATGCGGCCGGGCGAGAACTGCAAGCTCGCCACGCCGCTGAGCGCCATCGCGACCACCGCGGCCACCTCATAGAGCTCGCCGAGCAAGACGCGTCCGGCATAGGCGGCGGCGCGATAGAGAGCGATGAGGGTCAGCGCCGGAAAGGCGATCCGCGCCGCGCGCTCGGCCGCCTCGGCCGGGAGGATCAGGCCGAAGGCGTAGACCAGCGGCGCGAGGAGGGCGTCGACGAGGCGCGACCAGTGCGACAACATGCCTTGTGGCGGGTCGAGCCGATGCGCGACGAGGTCCCACCAGCTCTGTCCGGCCAGGAAATCGCGGACCTGGACCATGCGCATGGCGTCGTCCGTGTCATGGAAGACGCCGGTCCGCCAGACCGCCGCCAGCTTGGAATGGTCCATCAGCACGGAAAAGGCGGTCGCGCCCAGGATCGCGAGCCAGAGGACAAGACGCCGCCGGGCCTCGGCGCCGATCCGCGGCCGAGGGGCGAAAGTCGTCGTTGCGTCGGTCAAAAGGGGCTCCAGCGCTGGGTCCTGTCGCGGAGCATGAAGGCAAGAGATTAAGAAGCCGCTAGTCCGTATGATTGCTTTCGCTGAAGGCGGCCCGTCATCCGATATGCAACGGTGCGAGGGTTAAGCCGGGTGACCGGCTCAGAGCCTCATGCATAGGAGACGGGCCTGATGAACAATATCAGA
>JAJYCZ010000262.1 GCA_021777915.1 Pseudomonadota bacterium
GATCATGGTGGAGCCGCGCGTCGCCAACGTCACCCAGGACGCCAATGTCGTGCAGAATATCGGCGCCGACGCGATCGCCGTCGAAAGCCTGGTGCAGTCCTATCGGACGGAGGCGTTTCTGGGCGGTCTGGCCGATCGTCTGGGCTTGGTGAAAGACGGCGCGTTCAGCGATCGCGAAAAGGCGATCAAAGCCCTTGAAAAGGAAGTGGACATCTCACGCCGGGGCGCGACTTACGTCATCGACGTCACGGCGCGGAACCGCTCCGCCGAAAAGGCGGCCCGAATCGCCAACGCCGCGGCGGCGGCGATCATCGACAGCCAGCGCGAGATTCGCACGCGCGCCAACGACAAGGTCGCGGGGGATATCGCGGCGCGGCTGGACGAGGTGAGCGGGCGGGTGAACAGCGCCGGACAGGCGGTCGCCGATCTCAAGGCCAAACTGAACGTGACGGACGTCGGCCAGGGCGCGACCGTGCTGGAGCGCCGCGCCTATGATCTCGGCCAGCAACTCGCCCTCGCCAGCGCCAAGACCGCCGAGGCCCGGGCGCGTTACGAACAATTGCGGCGGGCGGGCGACGGCAGCCAGCTGTCCCCGGCGTTGCAGTCCAATCTGCTGGCGGGATTGCGGACCGATTATGCGCGCCTCGCCGGGCAGGCGGCGGATCAGGCGGCGATTTTCGGCGCCCGTCATCCGGCGGTGACGGCGATGAACGCCCGCCTCGCCGCCCTGAAACGGCAGATCGGCGCCGAACTGGCGCGTCTGGCCGCCGCCGCCCAAAGCGATTTCGCGGCCGCCCGGCAAAGCGAGGACGCCCTCGCGCGCCAGCTCAAGGAGACGCAGGACGAAGCCGCCGAGCTGGGGCCGAGGCTGGTGAAGCTCGACGCGTTGCAGCGCGAGGCGAAAGCCGAACAGCTGGTCTATGAGCAATTGCTCGACCGGCAGAAACAGCTGGTCGCGACGCGAAACCTCTCTCCCGACGACATCAGGCTGATTTCGCCGGCGACGCCGCCCAACAGAATCAAGCCCGGCCTTGCCGCGCGCGCCGCCGGCGCCGCGCTGCTTGGCCTGCTGGCCGGGCTCGCTCATGCGCTGGCCCGCGAAACCATCCCGGGCGTACTGACCACGACGCGTCAGGCGGAGCGACTCGACGGCGTCAAGGTCGTCGGCATGGCGCCGCTCCTGCCGCAACCGGACAAGGACGAAACGTCCAGGCCGGCGACCGGCCCGGACCTTGCGCCCTGGCTCGACGAACTTTGCGCCCTCGCCGCGCAGGGGACCAAAGATCGCGCCAGCGTCCTGTTGATCTCCTCGCCCCTGCGCGGCGCCGGACGCTCGACCGTCGCGCGCTCTTGCGCCTCTTTCCTCGCCGACGGCGGCGCCCGCGTCCTGCTGATCCGGGCGGATCGCCCTCCGGAGGCGGGAAAGCGCCCGCGTTTCGGCCTGATCGACGTGCTCGACCGCGGCGCCGACCTGCGGCGCGCCTTTGTCGAAAACGCCGCCGCCGGCTACACCGTCCTGCCTTTCGGCGGGAGCGAGACCGAAGGACGCGCCTCGACCAGCGCGCTGATGAGCGGGGTGACCCTGCGCGCGCTGATCCATCTCTGCCGCCAATGGTTCGACGCGGTCGTCATCGACGGGCCGCCGGCGCTCGAAGCCGGATATGGGCCGCTGCTGGCGCGCCAGGCCGACGCGACGGTGCTTGTCGCGGAATGGCGCAAGACTGTTTCATCCGAGATCGCGGAGGCGATCGACCGTCTTGGCGTCGAGGACGCCGCGCTGTTCTTCAACAAGGTCGACACCGCATTGCTGCGCAGCTTCGATCCCGCGGAATCGCGCCGGATCGAGGTCCAGGCCGAGAGCTTCCGTCTCGCCTCCTGAAAGCCCTTCCCCGCGCGCCTCCCGGAACTGGCAAGCTTTTTTCTTCCCGGGCGGCAAGACGTCGCCCTGTGTATCATCTTGATGACATGGCGACCCGGAACGCGGGGAAGCGCCGATGCCAGCAAAGAACAGCGCCGAAATTCTCGCCCAGGTCGAACGCCGAATGGTCGGCGGGGCGTCGATCGCCCGGCTCGATCTCCGGCAGACCGCGCGGCTCATGATCGACCTGGCCCAAGCCGCGCCGAGCGGACGCGGCCCGCTCTACCTGTCCTCGGCGAATGGCGAAGTGCTGGCGCGCCGCCATTTCGATCGGCAGTTCGCCGCAATGATCGACCGGTCCGATCTGCTGAGCGCCGACGGCCAGGCGATGATCTTCGCCTCGAATCTGAGGACGCGCCGTCCTCTCCCCGAACGCGTCGCCACCACGGATCTCTATCCTGTCGTCGCCGGCATGGCCCAGGACGAGAACGTCAGCTTCTATCTGTTCGGCGCGACCGAAGAGGTCAATCGCGCCACCTTCCACGCGACCCGGCGGCAATTCCCGCGGCTCGACCTGCGCGGACGCTCGCATGGTTACCTCAGGGGCGCCGCGCTCAAGGCCAAGCTCGCCGAGATCAACGAACTGGCGCCGGACATTCTCTGGCTTTCGCTCGGCGTGCCGCTGGAGCAGGAATTCATGGTCCGTCACGCCGATCTCCTGCCCAATGTCAAAATGATCAAGACCTCGGGCGGCCTGTTCGATTTCCTCTCCGGGGCCAAGAAACGCGCGCCCCTCTGGGTCCAGAAGGCGGGGCTCGAATGGGCCTATCGCTTCGGCCTCGAGCCGCGCCGCCTCGCCCGCCGCTACGCGGCCACCAATCCGGTCGCGCTTTACCTGCTGCTGACGCAGACCCGCTGAGACGGCGGGGAGACGCCGGTTAAGCGTTTTCTTCAACCATGACAAAAGGTTCTCGCGCCAAAACCGGCCCGGCGCCAAGGCTTTCCGCTATCATCGCTAAAAGCGCCTTTCCGCCGCGTCGAGGACCTGCATGACCCAGTTCGCCACGCCCGAGAATTCGGCCCCGTTCGACGCCTCCTGTCGGGCCGCCAAGTCCTCTCATCGGGCTGAAGAGCGCCCGCGCGACCGCGACGCCAGCCAGCCCCGGCGCGTCCTTTTCGTGCAGACCCAGGCCGAGAACGCCGGCGCGCAGGAAGTCGCGCGGCAACT
>JAJYCZ010000090.1 GCA_021777915.1 Pseudomonadota bacterium
GCGGTCGCGGTGGGCTTCATCGCGCTCGCCGGCGTCGCCGCCGAGACCGGTGTGGTGATGCTGATCTATCTCGACCAGGCCAGGAGGGAGGTCGCCGCCCAGCTCGCCGCGGCCGGCCGGCCCTTTACCCGCGCCGACCTGCACCACGCCATCATGCTCGGCGCGGTCGAGCGCGTGCGGCCGAAAATGATGACGGTCGCGGCGATCATGGCGGGCATCTTGCCAATCCTGTGGAGCACGGGAACAGGCTCCGAGGTGATGCGGCGCATCGCCGCGCCGATGATCGGCGGCATGGTCTCCTCGACCCTGCTGACTCTGATCGTCATTCCCGCGCTCTACGACCTGGTCAAGGGGTTTAGCCTGCCGCGCGAGGAAGCGGTGGTTCGCGCGAAAGTCGCGGCGCCTCAACCTGCCAACCCCGATTTTGAAGCGGCTGAATGAACTGTGACAAGGGAGAGCGCCATGACTGACGCGAGCAGATTTAATCGTTTCGTGGCTTTCCGGATACTCACCGTTGCGTTGATCGCGGCGTGCGGGCTCGGGGTTGCGACAGCGCCGTCGAATGCAGGGCATAACCGTCATCCGTGGCAGGTGCGCGAGCCCTCGGGCAGTGGAATCGTGCGCAAGGTCGACGCCGAGAATCGGATCATCACCGTGACTATCGGGCCGATCGAGGCTTTGAATTGGGACGCTGCGACGAGGGATATCGGCGTCGTTCAAGGGGTCGATATCCGGGGCCTGAAAAGCGGGTCGAGAATCAGATTTACCCTCGAGCTTGGACCATACGGCCGATACGCCATCAATGGAATCAATCCGGGGCGATGAGCGGGATCGCCGGCGGCGCTTGCCGGACCGAACCCAAACAAACGGAGGATAACCGTTACCGGATGCAGCGGAACGACAAAGGATGCGGCAATCTATCGGTGAGGTTGTTCCGGGTGGTGATTTGCAAAGCCTTCAAACGACAATCCTTGCCCAGGGACGTCATTGGTTGATGAGGCGCTGATCGAGGTCAGCTCAAGGGTTTGGCGGCCATACAGGCGTTATTGAAGGAGAACGACAATGAGATCGGACTGGTTTGATTGGGTGAGGCCCGCGATCGTCACGATGGCGGGCGTTGCTATTGGTTTCGTTGCGCTGCCGGGACCGTCCTCCGCCGCCAGCAAATTGCAGGTGATCGCGCAAGCAGACAAGCAGACCGGCCAGGGAACGCTCAACGCAATCGACGCGCCTGGGCGCAATCTCAACATCACCCACGGTCCGATCGCCGCCTTGAACTGGCTGGGCATGACCATGGATTTCGGCGTCGCGCCCGGCGTCGATCTCAAGGCGCTCAAAGCCGGATCGAAGATCTCCTTCACCCTGACGCGCGGCGCCGAGGGCATGTATGTCATCGACGAGGTCAAGCCCGCTCAGTAAGGCCGGGCGCGCCAGCGCCCCTTGACGCCAAGGAAACGCCCGATGTTGGGAATTCGACTGCCCTCCGCCGCCGTGCTGATCGGCCTGAGCCTGACTTTGCCAATCACGCTCGGCGGCTGCGCCTTGACGCCCGATGGCGCGCGCGACGAGCAGGCCAGGCTCGCCGCTGCGTCAAAGCCTTTCGAGAAACCCGTCGAATCGCGTGAATTGCCGGCTCTGCCCGCGCTCGTGGGCTGGCGGGATGCGCTGCGCCGCGCCTTCCTCGCCAATGGCGACCTGGAATCGGCCTATTTCGAATGGAAGGCGGCGATGATCGCGGTCGACAAGGCCGACGCCTGGCCGAACAGCAATCTCACCTTCGGCTACAGCTATATGTTCTCCCCGGCGAACATGAAGGCGTGGGACAGGACGACGCTCGCCGCCGGATTCGATCCGAGCATGAATTTGCAGCTGCCGGTCAAGCCGGCGACGGCCGGCAAGGTGGCGCTGGAGGCGGCGCGCGAGGCCGGCGAGAAATTCCGCGCCGCCAAATTCGATCTGCAGAAAAAAGTTCTCGACGCTTATCTCGATCTGGCGCTGGCGCAAGAAAGGGCGCGCATTCAGCGCGACGTCGTCCATGTCCTCGATCTCGCTTCGGCTTCGGCCGCCGCGCGCGCAAAAGTCGGCGGCTCCGTTCCCGACGCCCTGAAGGCCAGGACCGAGCAGGAAGTCGCCAAAAACAATCTCGGCAATCTCGACGCGGAGGCGCGATCGGCGAAAGCCAGACTCAATGGCCTGATGGCCCGCGACGCGTCAGCTCCGCTCGGCCTGCCGCCGCAATTGCCCGCGCCGCGGCCCGTGCTCGCGAATGACGCGCGGCTGATCGCCGTCGCCGTCGATCGTAATCCGGAGCTCGCCGCGCTCGCCCGGCAGGTCGCCGGACGCAAGGACGCCATCGATCTGGCCTCGCTCGGCTATCTGCCCGACGTCATCCCGTCCTTTTCCGTCACCGGCTCGATTGCGCAGACGGTCGGCGCCATGGCGATGCTGCCGACGACCTTGCCGCAGATTCGGGCGACGATCGACAATGCGGCGGCGATGGAGCGGTCGTCGGAAGCCCTGCTGCGCCAGACGGGCAAGGACCGCGCCGCCAGTTTCGTCGCCAATCTCTACCTGATGCGCAACGCCGAGCGCCAGGTTGCGCTCTACCGCCACAGCCTCCTGCCCCTGGCGCAGCAGACTCTGGAGAGTTCGCAACAGACCTACGCCGCGGGACAATCGTCCTTTGTCGATCTGATCGACAGCATCAGGACCTATGACGCGATCCGGCTCCTGGCTGCGGAAGCGCGGATCGAGCGCGAGAAGCGGCTTGTCGAGCTTGAGGCGCTGGCCGGAGTCGACGCCGAGACGCTGGGGAAGCCAGAGGCCGCGGGCGCGGTCGAGGCGCGATTGTGACAATTGGCGGCCGATTTGGCCGACGCTCCAAGGGCGCGCCAAGGATGAGGACGAAAAATGGCAGGCTATAGCGGCATGATGAGCGGAGGCGGGATGTGGGGCATGGGGCTGATCTGGCTGCTGATCCTCATCGTCCTCATTCTGGGGATCGCGGCGCTGATCAAATATTTGGGCCGCTGAAATCCGATGGCGCGCGAATCTTAATCCGTGAGGGAAAAATGCAGGAAAAACTTCGACTCCGTACTCTCGTTTCAGTCTTGTCTTTCTGCGCAATGGTCGAGGGCGCGTCGGCTCACGCGCATCTGCAGCGCGCCAATCCGGCGCCCGACTCCATTATCGCGACGGCGCCGCAGGAAGTATGGATCGCGTTCAGCGAGGCCGTCGAGCCGAGCATGTCGGCAATCGAGATCGTCGGCGCCCAGGGTCCGATTGCTGCGGCGGGCAAGGCCTATGTCGATCAGTCCGCTCCCGCGACCCTTGTCGTCAAGCTTTCCCAACCTCTGCCGCCCGGAGCCTATGAGGCGCGCTGGCGTTGCGTCGGCCCGGATAGCCACGCGATGCGGGGAAGCTATCATTTTGAAGTGCGTCCATGAGCGACCCGTTCTTCGCGATTCTCATGTTGGCGCGATGGTCGCAATTCCTCTCCCTCTTTGTCCTGTTCGGCGTGCTTCTGTTCCCGTTCTACGTCACGCGCGCGGCTCCGGCTCCGTGTGGCGAGCGGCTGGCTTCGGCGATGCGGAGGGCGATCGCATTCGCGGGCGCGGTTCAGCCGCTTTCGATCCTGGCCTGGCTCGCTACATCGATGGCGAGCATGGGCGACGGATGGACGAGCCTCCGCGACGCCGATTTTGTGAAGGCGTTTTTCCTGGAAGCCGGCTTTGGACGCCTGTGGCTGACCCGTCTCTTGTTGACCGCGCTCCTTCTCGGCGTGCTGGTCGGGACGAGGAGGTCCTTGCCGGCGCGCAATTTGCCGACCGCCGTTGCGCTCGTTCTCGCGGGCGCGCTTCTCTTCACCCAGGCCGGCGTCGGTCATCCAGCCGGGCTGCGCCCACATGAGAGATTGTTGGTCTTCGGCGGTTACGCCTTACATCTCCTGGGCGCCGCGGCCTGGATCGGCGGACTTTTGCCCTTGCGCGCGCTCTTGGCGCAAGCGAAGCATGACGATCGCGCCCATGATTATGCGCAATTCGCGCTGGGACGTTTCGCGACCATGGCGAGTGTCGCGGTCGCGCTGGTGCTTCTCGGCGCCGCGATCAACATGCGACCGCAGATCGCGACCCTGAACGTTTCGGATCTGTCGTCATGGTGGTGGGCGGCCGGATCGAAAGCCGTGCTGTTTGGAGCGCTGATCGCGATCGCTTACCGCAACCGCTTCGTCCTAACGCCATTGCTCGCCACCCAGCCAAAGAAAGCTGTGACGAATTTGCTTCGCAACGTCATGATCGATCAAGGCCTGGCGGTCGTTGTCCTGGCGGTGGCCGCCTTCATGGGCGTTGCTTCTCCAACGGGATAGCCAGGAAATGGGAGCGACCGCGAGCGTCGAATGAGATTGTCCGCGCCTGCGGCATTGAGGAACCGGGGAATTCAGCCTGAAAAGCCAGGCTGGATGCAAGGCGTTGGTGCAACGCCGGAACAAAGGAGAGAGACCATGAAACGACTGCTGGCGATCGGAGCGGCGTCCGCGATTGCGATCATGTCCACGCAAGGCTTCGCGCAAACAAATGCGGCTCCAAATCCGCAGGGTGGCATGAACTGTCCGATGGCGGATATGCCGACAGTGAAAAAGGACATGTCGTCGATGATGTCCGATCTCGATGAGATGATGAAAGAGACCAATGATTCCGCAATGAAAGTGCGGATGTCGAAATTGTACAACAAGATGTCGGCCATGATGGACATGATGCAGAAAATGGGCGGCGGAATGATGGATGGCGGAATGATGAAAGGTGGCATGATGAAAGGCGGGATGATGGGAGGCGGCGCGATGCAGGGCGCCCCGGGCGCCGGCGGAACCAATGCGCCCGTGGCGCCCTCCACCGAGGAGCATCAATCCCACCACCCTGGTCAATGACGCCAATCGCCATTTCCGGAATTGACCGGCCCGGCAAGGAAGACGACCCGAATCTGGCCGGGCGCGAATTCAGCTACGGCGTCCGCTCCGGGCGCCTTAGCTGCATCGTTTTCAGTTCCTCGACGTGAAGCGATAGGCCTCGTGGCATGCGACGCAAAACTGCAACGTTTCCCCTAATTTCGTGCTGACCGCCGCCGCGTCGGCGCCCGAGTCCGCCGCCTCGGCAATTCCGTCGAACGACATGTGCGCCTGGCGTCCCATCCCGCGAAAATCGTCAGGGAGCTCCATCATGATCTGCTTGGGCATGCCCTGAAATGCTTTGAGACCCGATGTGCGCGCCGAGGCGGCAATGGCTCTTGAGTCACGCTTCCCAACCGCCTCGGCTATGCCCTGCGCCGCCGCCAACATCTTGCGCGTTTCCGCAAGAACGAAAGTGCGAGTCGCCGAAGTCACCGGGACGGGTTGGCGATCGTCCGCGACTGCAGCGCCCATCGACCCCGTCTGCTGAGCATTTGGCGCCGTCTGCGCGAACGCGATCCCGGCAATGCAACACACCGTCGCCGCGCTCAATGCAATTTTCCGGCGCATTGCTCTATCCTTTCGACTGCCGTTGAAAGCTAAGGCTTTGCACATCCAAATCAATAGAAGAAACGCCTCCTCGTCAACGAGTCGCTCGGAGCTTTTTGGCGTTCGACGCCCGCTGACGCCCCGACAATGCCGCTACGATCCGCATCGAACAAATGCCGTCTCCGTCAGCAGGACGTGCTATATTGTCCCGCGTGTTGCGATATCGGCCCCAGTCTGTCCGAAGCGATCAGGTTTCAGGATGTGCGCGCCATTACCATTCCAGATCGTTGAACTGCTCCCGGAGCAAATGGCGATTGCGAAGCTGGGCGACTCGGTCGAAAAGATCACGGTCGAAGAGATCGACGATCCCCAGGTCGGCGATTTCGTGATCCTTCACGGCAAGGTCGCATTGACCAAGATCGACCCCGACGAGGCTTTGAAATTGCTGGCGGAACTCGGGGCGCAAGCGCCAATCGCGCCGAGATCCGCGCCAACGACGCCCTGACGTCAACGGCTTTTATCAGCGGCGGGCCGCGTCACGCGACCGGCAGGTCGGCGGCCTTCCATTCCGGAAAACCGTCCTCCAGACGGCGGGCGGAAAAACCGTGCTGGCGCAGCAGCGCCACCGCCTCGAAGGCGAAGACGCAGTAAGGACCGCGGCAATAAGCGACGACGTCGCGGTCCTTGGGCAGATCGCGCAACTGCTTTTCCAGCTCCCGCAACGGCGCATTGATCGCCTGCGGCAGATGGCCGGCGTCGAATTCATCTTCGGGGCGGACGTCGAGCACGGTCACCAGCCCGTCGCGCATGCGCCGTGAAAGTTGCTCGCGCGAGACCGGCTCCAGCGCGTCGCGCTCGCGGAAATAGCCGCCGACGATTTCCCGAACCTCGGCGACATTGCGCTCGCCCACGCGATGCAAGGCCTTGACCAGATCGAGCACGGCCGGGTCGCTCACCCGGTAAAGAATTTGCGTGCCGTTGCGGCGGGAGACAAGAAACCCGACCTTGCGCATCAAGCGCAGATGCTGCGACGCATTGGCCACCGAAAGGCGCGCCGCCGAGGCCAGATCGTCGACGCTGCGCTCGCGCTGCGCCAGCAGTTCGAGAATGACCAGCCGGTGGGCATTGCCCAGCGCCTTGGCGACCTCGGCGAATCGCGCGAAGAGCTCGAATTTCGGTGAGGGACTTGACATCGGCGCCACGATATAAAAGTATTCAACATAATTATTGAATTGTATCGGCTGAGCAATGTCAAGCGACGCACTTGTGGCGCCAGGCAAAGCGGGTCGGTTCGACCTCCGGCAAGATGGGAGCCTCACGTGATCCTCAGACAATTCCTGCACATGAACCCGGTCGGCGCATCCTACCTTTTCGGCTGCGGCGGCAAATCCTGCGCCGCGGTGGTCGATCCGATCGGCGACATCGCGCCGTATCTGCGAGCCGCCCAGGATACGGGGATGCGAATTCTTTATGTCGTGGACACCCATATTCACGCCGATCACGCCTCGGCTGGCCGCCGGCTCGCCGAAGCCGCCGGGGCAGAATATGTGCTGTTCGCCGGCGCGGACGCCAGACCTGCCTTTCGCGGCGTCCAGGATCGCGACATCCTGCCCCTCGGCAATGTGACGGCCGAGGTGCTTCACACCCCCGGCCACACGCCGGAGCACATCTGCCTGCTGATCACCGACCGCACCCGCGCCCCGGAGCCGTGGTTCCTCCTGACCGGCCACACCCTGATGGTCGGCGATGTCGGAAGAACCGAGCTCGCCACCTCGCTCGAGGCCGGCGCCTGCGATCTGTTCCGCAGTCTTCAGCGCCTGAAGGCGCTTCCCGATTATGTCGAAGTCCTGCCCGGCGCCTTTTCCGGCTCGGTCTGCGGACGGAGTCTCAGCGGGCGGCCGATGTCCACCATCGGCTTCGAGAAACGCTACAACGCCGCCTTCCGCATCGAGGACGAAGACGCTTTTGTCGAAGCCATGTCCAAGGACGTTCCGCCGCCGCCGCCCGGCGCGGCCGAATTGCGCGCGGCCAACGCCGGCCTTGTGACAGCGTGACGGCTGGCGAGCCATGACGCTGCTTAAGCGGACGCGGCATCTCGTGGGAGCCGAACGATGAAAGACGTTTTCAAGGCCATGCGCGCAACGGCGGCCTCGGCGTTCACGCTGGCGCCGATCTCGGCTTGGGCGCAGCAGCCGGCGGGGCCGGAGAGTTACTGTTGGGGGCCGAACATGATGTACGGGCATGGTGGATGGTTCGGGATGTTTTTCGGTCCGCTGTTCATGATCTTCGGCCTCGCCATCGCGATCGCCTTGGCCATTGTCATCGTGCGCGCGCTGCTCGGTCCCGCCGGCTGGGAGACGCCGACGCGCCGCACGCCGCCGGAACGCACGCCGCTCGACATTCTCAAGGAGCGCTACGCGCGGGGCGAGATCGACAAGGAGGAATTCGACCAGCGCCGGCACGTGCTGGGCGAATGAGTCCGTTCGGCGCGCGACGGCTGCCGGCGCTCTCAGGCGTTGGAAGTGGAAGGAACGCCCACGTCTGATCGCCGCTCGTCGCCAATGAGGAAAACAACCATGAAATTCCTGCTGATCGTCAACGATCCGCCCTATGGGACCGAGCGTGTTTACAACGCCTTGCGGCTGGCCCACACGCTGCCGAAAAAGGACGCCGAAGCTCGGGTCTCGGTTTTTCTCATGGCAGACGCCGTTCTTTCCGCCAAGGCGGGGCAGAAGACGCCGGACGGCTATTACAACGTCGAGCGGATGCTGAAACGGGTCATCGCCGCCAAAGGCCAGGTCCTGTTGTGCGGGACCTGCATGGACGCGCGGGGGATCACCGACGTCGAAATCATGGAGGGCGCGCGCCGTTCCACGATGGACGAGCTTGCGGCCGAAACCGTGGCGGCCGACAAGGTCCTGGTGTTCTGACCCACGGGCCGCCGAATTGGACGCCGTTCGCGCATGACCCCGATCTATCTCGACTATAACGCCAGTACGCCGATCGCGCCGGAAGTCGTTGCGGCGATGGAGCCGTTGTTGAGGGGATCTTTCGGCAATCCCTCCAGCGGCCATTGGGCCGGCGCTCCGGCCAAAGCCGCCCTGGAATTCGCGCGGGGCCAGGTCGCCTCCCTGCTTGGCTGTGGCGCGGACGAAGTCGTTTTCACCAGCGGCGGCAGCGAGGCCAATAATCTCGCGCTGAAGGGCCTTTTCTTTGGCAGGCAGGGCAGGCCGTCTCATGTCATCGCCACCCGGATCGAACATCCGGCCGTGCTGGCGCCCTGCCGTTTTCTTGAAAAGCTCGGCGCGCGCGTCACTCTTGTGGCGGTTGACGGCGCCGGACTGGTCGATCCCGACGACATCCGCAAGGCTCTTCGAAGCGATACGTTCCTGATCAGCGTCATGCATGCGAACAATGAGGTCGGGACGATCCAGCCGCTCGCCGAGATCGCAAGGATCGCGCGCGGCCATGGCGTTCTGTTCCACACCGACGCGGCGCAATCCGTGGGCAAGATCGCGACCAGGGTGGACGATCTCGGCGTCGATCTTCTCTCCGTCGCCGGGCACAAGCTTTATGCGCCGAAAGGCGTCGGCGCGCTTTACATCCGGCGCGGGGTCGAGATCGAGCCGTTGATCCACGGCGCGGGGCACGAGAGCGGGCGGCGCGCGGGGACCGAGAGCGTGCTGCTCGCCGCCGCGCTCGGCAAGGCCTGCGAGATCGCCGCGCCGGCGATCGGCATGAAGGACGTGCGACGCCTCAGGGATCTCTTCTGGAACCGGCTTGAATCGGACTTCGGCGCCGGAATCGTGTTGAACGGCCATTCCGACCTGCGCCTCCCGAACACGCTGAACGTTTCCTTCGTCGGCAGCAACGGCGCCGACATTCTCGCGCGGATTCCGCAGGTCGCGGCTTCGACGGGCTCCGCCTGCCATTCCGGGGCGGTCACGCTGTCCCCCGTGCTGGCGGCGATGGGAGTCGTCCAAAACATCGGCATGGGCGCGATCCGCTTCAGTCTCGGGCGCGCCACGACGGAAGCCGAGATCGAGGCCGTCGTCGCGGCCTTGGCGCAGGCGCTGACATGACCGGCGCCGACAAAATGACGGCCATCGGCCCGCACGCTTACGCCGCCTGGCGCGCATCGTCGCTCGGCGCTGTGACGGAAGCGCTGGAACAACGGCTGATGCTTGAACTGCTTGGCGGCCTCGCCAGCGCTCATGCCCTCGACATCGGCTGCGGCGACGGCGCCCTGGTTCAAGCCATGGTGGCGCGGGGCGCGACGGCGGCCGGCGTCGATCCCGATCCGGCCATGCTTGCCGCCGCGCGAAAGCACGCGGCCGAAGCCAATGTCTCGGCGATGTTTCTGGAAGGCCGCGTCGAGAATTTGCCTTTCCCGGACGCCTCCTTCGACAGGGTGACCGCCGTGACCGTGCTTTGTTTTGTCGCGGACGCGGTGAAGGCTTTACGCGAAATGGCGCGCGTGCTGGGGCCGGGCGGGCGGCTGGTTCTCGGCGAACTCGGGCGGTGGAGCCTTTGGGCCTTGATGGGACGCGTGCGCGGCTGGCTTGGCTCGGCGACCTGGAAAACGGCGCGGTTCCGGGACACCGCAGAACTGCGCAGGCTCGCCGAAGCCGCAGGGCTGACCGTAACGGCGACGCGCGGCGCGATCTTTTATCCGCCCGTCGGCCGGCTGGCGCGCGCCATGGCGCCGATAGATCCATGGCTCGGCCGCCGCACGACCATCGGCGCCGCTTTCATCGCTTTTGCCGCGACACGCCCCAAAGCCAATTGAGAGGACGAACATGGCCGACCACACGACTGCCGTGCATCAGCGCGGAATATGGGCCAATCTCGGCCAGTTCACCCTGCAAACCGTGCAGGTGTTCTTCGTCGGCCTGACGATCGGCATGGAGCGCACGGTGTTGCCCACGCTGAGCGAGCAATTCGGCGTGGCCAAGGGCGCCTATCTCTTCCTGGCTTCCTTCGTCCTCTCGTTCGGCCTGGTGAAGGGGGCGCTCAATCTGGTCGCCGGCAACCTCGCCGATCGGATCGGCCGCAAGAGGGTGCTCCTGTTAGGCTGGCTGGCAGGACTGCCGATCCCGCTGCTGATTTATTTCGCGCCGAACTGGTGGTGGATCATCGCCGCCAATGTTTTCCTTGGCGTCAATCAGGCCTTTGCCTGGACGATGACGGTGACCATGCATGTCGACCTCGCCGGCAGCCACCAGCGTGGACTGGCGGTCGGCATTGACGAGGCGGCCGGCTATGCGGCGGTGGGTTTGGCGGGACTCGGGACCGGCTATCTGGCGTCGCTCTATGACCCGCGCTGGGCCTTGCTCGTCTTCGGCCTGACGGTGATCGGGGCTGCGCTGGCGCTGATGATCTGGGTGCGGGACACGCTCCCCTGGGTTCACGCCGAGCACGCCCAGATGAAAGCGGACGGGACCCACACCGGGGACGACGAGGCGCATTGGGTCAGCATTTTCCTGCTGGTTTCGTTTCGCCACGCCACCTACCGCGCGCTGTGCCAGGGCGGGGTGGTCAACAAGATCGCCGATACGCTGGTCTGGGCGCTGTTCCCGGTGTATTTCCGCGCCAACCATCTCAGCCTGGTGCAGATCGGCTGGGTCACAGGAGTTTACGCCATGGTCTGGGGCCTGTCCCAGCTTTGGACCGGGCACCTGGCCGATCTGATCGGCCGCAAGCCGCCGATCGTGGCCGGATTTTCCCTGCTGGCGCTCGGCATCGCGCTCACCGCGGCCGCCGGCGCCATCGTCTGGTGGAGCTTCGCCGCCGCGATCATGGGCCTCGGCATGGCGCTGCTCTATCCCAATCTGATCGCCGCCATGGCCGACCTCGCTCCGCCGCTGTGGCGCGGCCGGGCGCTTGGGACTTATCGCTATTGGCGCGACACCGGCTACGCCATCGGCGCGCTGGTCCTCGGTGCCGTCGCCCAGTGGGCCCACGGCGCAACGCCCGCGATATGGGCGACCGCCGTGCTGGTCGCCCTGTCGGGCCTGTGGATCGCGCTGGCGGTCGAGGAAAGCCGGCCGCAAGCCAGATTGAGGCCGATGGCGTCGTCGTCGGATGTCTCGAACGCATCGAGAAGCGGTTGATTCAAGCGGAGGGCCCGGCAGCTGTTGATTTTCCCCCTCACGAGCTGAAAGCCAACCCAAGAGCCAGGTCCGGCGAACCTCGAAGAAAAGGTTTAATCATACCCTCGACTCGTACCGCGGCCTTACCGCGGCCGGTCCGGCTGCCATGCTGCCCTGACCCGACGTTCGGCCTATGACGGGAATCCGCCCGGCAGAGCCCATAGACCCTGATCTTCATAGTTCCGATCGACATCGGCTGTGCTGGCTCAGGCCAAGCCGCCCCCGAAGCAGTGGCGTTATGGCGTTCATCACGCGGACGCGTCAATCCAGGGTCCAGGATCTGGGCGCATCGCTTCCGCCTTCGTTCAACTGGCGCTCCAATAGGATCAGCGCATCCGCGGTCATATCGGCGTCCAATAGGGCGCCGTGTTTTTCGTCTTGCTCGCTGGCGTCGAGCGCCAGCCGGTCGCACATCGATGTCAGCGATTTGCCGGCGCCGGGGAAGAGCTGCGCGAACAATCTCTGCGTGCAGATATAGCGCTCTTCGTCATAGGCGTATTCGCCCCAGTTGATCGCTTTGGCCCGGGCGAATTCGTAATTGAGGAAGTCGCGCTCGTTCTTGTAGGCATGGGCTACAATGGGCGCTTCGCCGATAAAGTCCTTCAGTTCCGGCATGATCGCGGCGAAGCGGGGCGCGTTTTTCGAATCGCCAGGGCGAATCTTGTGAATTGCGATCGCGGCCGGATCGATCAGGCCGTCCGGATTGACGAGCGACCGCCATGTTCTCGCCTTGCGCCAACCCCTATCGCCGCGCAGCATTTCGACAAAGCCGACCTCGATGACGACGCCCGGCGGCTTCCAGGCAAAAGGCTGTTTCTTGATGAAATCGGCGCCCGGCGTCCGCTTGCCTGTCGTCTCCGCGTCAAAAGTGACGAGGCGGTCATAAATGTCGAGAAAACCCGGCGTGAACCGTTCCTCGTCTCTGACAGAGGGCCGTCCATTTCTACTCGCCTTTCCTGGCCGCGCCGGCGGTGAGCCTGCTTGAATATCGTTCTGCCGGGAATGAAGGTCCAGTTTCCGGGGTGAGTTATATCCGATCAATGTTTCGGCGTCACTTCGCTTCCCGGCGATCCTCTTGAACGCGGATTGCGCGAGCGGTCAAAAGCGCTGGCGCCGAAAATTCTGCAATTCATCCTGAACATGATTTCGAATGACGATTCTGCTCCGCCCATCAGAGCCCATCGGGCTTGAACATTGCATCCGAGATCATTGATCGCGGACGACGGTCGGAGCTCGATCACAGGTCGTTCTTAAAACACCGACGTGAACAGGCATAGCGCCGAAAATTTCGATCGCGGACGGCCGCGGCCGGCCATTGCGGCGCTTCATCGCGAAAGCACCCTCGACGCTACCTGTCCTTCTTGCGCGCCCGCGCACCGATCCACTTCGCCACGCGCGTACGGCTGACGGGGTGGGCCACGACCCCACGCCGTTCCGGCGCGGCCCGTCCGTCGCCAACCTCCAAGGTTGGGCTCGACTTCGCTGTTCGCGCCGCGGAGCGCTGGGCGGAAGGCTGGTCGGCAACGGACTTCACATTCGACTGCTTTTGCGCCGTGGGCGCCGGACGGAGAGCGGCTCCGGCCATCATTTCGCGCTCTGCCGGAGTAGTTGCCGCCCTTCGCCGGGCGGGCTTCTTGGCCGGATCAGGCGACTCGACAGGCGCGGCCGCCTTCGCCTGCTTGAGACCGCCTGCTTTCCTCGCCAGCGGCGTGGGCGGTTCGGCCATGTCGAGGCCGAACAAGGCCGCCACATCGTCGTCGGCGAGCAGGCGCTCGCTATTCGCTGGCGCCACGGTCAGCGGGAGGTCGGCGCCGACCTTCGCGATCAGTTCATCTCGCTTGACCCCGCGCAGCGTGAACAACAGGTCCGGATTGGAATCGAGCCGCGCGCCGACGCCGTATAGCGTCGCCGCCACATGCTTGCACATGTCCGCCCAATCCGGGCACGAGCAGGACATTCTGATTTCGCGAGGCGTCGGAAACAGGCCGTCGGCCTGCCGGCAAACCCGCTCCATCACGTTCTTCGACAGCTTGCCTTGCAGAAGCTCGACCAGCGAGCCGACGGAGCCCGCGCAATCCTTGCAGATCGCCTTCCAGCGCGCCGCCGGCGTGACAGCGACGCCGATTTTCACCTCATAGAGGTCCGAGCCGCTGACCAGCGCCTCGACCTTGCCGCGCGAGATCTGCAAATCGACGACCGAGCCGCTGTTGACGTAAGTGCGCCCGCGCGGCAGGCGGTTTTCATAGTCGGAATAAAGCTCAAGATTGTCGCACCATGCCTTGCCCCAGAAGTTTTTGGCGATCTTGCGGCCTTCGACGACGACCGGCGCCACGGCGCGCCCCTGCTTTTTCAGTCTCGCGACTTCCTTCGCCGCCTGGGCGCGGCGCTTCGCGACCGGGACATAGGGCCTGAACCCCCAATAACTCATGGCGTTCGATCCTCCTGGCTCGCCGCCGCGAGGTCGAGCCTCACCAGCGACATCAATTCGGCGTCGCCGAGCTCGGTCAGATTGATCTCGGCTCCGCCGCCGAGCAGGTCGTCGGCCAAAGCCCGCTTCGATTCGATGATTTCGTCGATTCGCTCCTCGATCGTGCCACGGCAAACGAATTTGTGCACCAGCACGTTGCGCTTCTGGCCGATGCGGAAGGCCCGGTCGGTCGCCTGATTTTCGACCGCCGGATTCCACCAGCGATCGAAATGCACGACATGCGAAGCCGCGGTCAGGTTGAGCCCGGAGCCGCCAGCCTTCAAAGACAGCACAAAGAAGGGGACGCTCTCGTCCTGCTGGAAAGCGTTGACCAGCGTCTTGCGCTTGCCCACCGCCGTGTCGCCGCTGAGCGACAGGCCAGGGCGGCCGAAAACGCCAGCGAGGAGGTCGCCGAGCGGCTCCACGATCTCCTTGAACTGGGTGAAGACCAGCATCTTCTCCTGGCGGCTGGCCACGGTCGCGGCGATTTCGCCAAGGCGCGCGAATTTGCCGCTGTC
>JAJYCZ010000263.1 GCA_021777915.1 Pseudomonadota bacterium
GGACGCAGCCGGATCGCGGCGACCGGATCGGCAGCGATCGTTCATGTCGCAGATTGGTCTTCGATGTGGGTCGAGGTTTCATATCGGTACAACCAGAATTGGCGAAACAAGGCGCAAAAGTTTTGATTGTCGGCGGTTGCGGGCCCCCGCAACCACTTCCTACATGAATCGCTCAACGTCCCGGTCTGACCACTGCGCTGGCCTGTCGATAGCTATCGACAGTGACGCTTTGGGGCCAGTCCCGCGCCCCCCATGTGTTTCTGCCTCATCGGCTGCGTCAGTTCATCCCCGCGCGTGCGAGGAACGCGGGCCTTAGCGCAAGTTCCCCGGCAGGAGGCGCCATTGATGGCGGTCAGCGCCTGTTGGTCCAAATGAACGCGCCGTTCTCGACGAGGCTGACCGCGCCGAAATCGAAAGACAGGGTTAGCCAGTCGGATGCGCCCGTCAGCACCGACGCGGCCGCCCGCAGGACGCCGCCATGCGCCAGAACAATCACCTCCCGCCGCCGCTGGCGTTTGACGTCATCGAAAAAGGCGGTGACTCGGGCGCGCAGGTCTTGCGCGTTTTCGCCGCCTGGAGGCGTGAAAGTCAACGGATCCCGCGCCCAAGCGTCGAGAAAGCCGCGGTCGATTTGACTCCATGGCTGCAATTCCCAATCGCCGAAATCCATTTCTCTCAAGCGGTCGTCGAATCGCGCGTCCGGACAGAGGGCCTCGGCCAGCAGGCGGCACCGGCGCAGGGGGCTGGAGAAAAGCGCGGCATTCGCAGGCAGCAGGCGGCGCAGACGGTCCGCTTCCTCTTCGGCGGGGCGCGCCAGGCCGATATCGGCGCGGCCATAGCACAGTCCGGGCGCCACCGCAGGCCTGGGGTGGCGGATCAGGAAAAGGCGCCGCATGTCGCGCCAAGATAGAAGGCGATTTCGGAAATCTGCTGCGTCGCGCCGAGGCAGTCGCCGGTATAGCCGCCGAGCCGCTTTCGGAAAAATCTTGCCGCCAGCGCCGCAAAACCGAGACAGGACGCCAGAGCCGCGAGCGCCGGCCCCGGGCTCAGCGCCAGGCTCGGCGCGCAGCCGAAAAGGCCGGCGAGGGCCAACCGGCCCGATGACATCCTGTTGGCGACCGCCTTCGCCTTGCCGGTTTCGCCGCGCGCATAATCAAGGGCGTGAATCAACATGACCGGGGCCAGACGCGAAGCGGCATGGCCGGAGATCATCAGCGCCGCCATTCGGCCGGGCGCGGCGACGGACTCGAGCAGCGCAAATTTGGTCATCAGGACGAGAACAAGGGTGACGGCGCCGAAAGACCCGACGCGCGCATCCTTCATGATCCGCAATATGTCCTCGCGCGTCCAGCCGCCGCCAAATCCATCGGCGGCGTCCGAAAGCCCGTCTTCGTGAAAGGCGCCGGTGACGGCGACCGTCGCGACCATGCTCAAAACAATCGCGACGTTATGCGGCCAGAATTTTGCGCCGAACAGCGCGATCGCCGCGCCGATGGCGCCGACCAAGCCGCCGACCAGCGGAAAATAAGGCGCGGCGCCTGCGAGCCCTTCGGCGGCGGAGACGAATGGCCGCGGCCCCGGCAGCCGCGTCAGGAAACGCAGGGCCGCGAAAAAGGCGTCGATCTCGCGCGCGATCATAGCTTTTCGGAAACCCCCGCGGAATCGAAACTCGCCATTTCGTTCAGGAAGGCGCAGGCGGCGCTGACCAGCGGAAAAGCCAGCGCGGCGCCGGTGCCCTCACCAAGGCGGAGACCGAGATCGAGCAGGGGCGTGGCCTTCATCGCCGCCAGTTGCGCCCGCGTTCCCGGCTCGGCGGAAGCGTGGCAGAAGATCGCATAATCGAGGAAGGCCGGCGCGATTCGGGCGGTGGCCAAGGCCGCCGCGCCGCAGATGAAGCCGTCGACCAGAACCACCATTCTGGCGCGCGCGGCGGCGAGCATGGCGCCCGTCATCATCGCGATTTCGAATCCGCCGAAACGCGCCATGACCGCCCAAGGATCGTAGCGGTCGCCATCCCAGGCTTCCAGCGCCTGAAGCAGCAAGGCCTGTTTGCGCGCCAGTCCCTGGTCGTCATGGCCGGTTCCGCGCCCGACGCACTTCTCCAGCGGCTCGGCGGTCAGGCAATGGGTGATGAGCGAAGCGGAGGCCGAATTACCGATCCCCATCTCGCCGAAGCCGACGACATTGCAGCCCTCGGCGGCCAGTCGGCGGACAATTTCGGCGCCGCGCCGCATGGCCTCGGCGCGCTGGGCGCCGGTCATGGCCGGGCCTTCGAGGTAATTCGCGGTTCCAGGCGCGATTTTCGCGGCGGTGAGGCCGGCGCGGGCGCCGAATTCATGCGCGACGCCAGCGTCGGCAATGGTCAGGGCAAGCCCGTTGGCGCGCGCGAAAACATTGATCGCCGCGCCGCCGGCCAGAAAGTTTTCGACCATCTGCCAGGTGACGTCCTGCGGATAGGCCGAGATCCCGGCCTTGGCCGCGCCGTGATCGCCTGCGAAAACAACCATGTGCGGTTGGTTCAAGCGCGGCGTCAGATTTTGCTGGGCGCGGCCGATTTGCAGCGCGATGTCCTCAAGCTGTCCCAGCGCCCCGAGCGGCTTGGTCTTGCGATCGATTTTTTCCCGTAAGGCGCCATCCATCGCGCGCGACGCGGGCGCGACCGTCCAATCCTGTGAATGCATCCGATTCGACCTTTACCGGCGCGCCCGGTCCAGAGGCGCGCGAGAAAGACTTCGGCAGGTCTTCTGACTCCCGGATCGGCCGTCCGCCGCGCCTTCCCGCCCCAAGGCAGTGACCGCCGCAAAAACTGCGGCATGCGGCTTTCGTCCCCGGTCACAGCGGCGGGCCCGTCGCCGATTTTCACGGCGTTCCCTTGACCGAATCGCTCCTATCTTAGCCGATCTTGGCCAACGGGTGGAAAAACCATTGGCCGCGCCGCGCAAGGCCGCGATATAGAGGCTCATGCTCGAACTCGTTCTTGGCGGCGCCCGCTCCGGCAAAAGCGCTTTTGCGGAAAAT
>JAJYCZ010000264.1 GCA_021777915.1 Pseudomonadota bacterium
CTCCAGGAGATTTCCATGACCGCCAATGTCGGAACGATCGACCGCATCCTGCGCATCGTCGTCGGCCTCGTCCTTATCGCTCTGGTTTTCGTCGGCCCGAAAACGCCTTGGGGCTGGATCGGCGTGGTCCCGCTGCTCACCGGCCTCCTGCGCTTCTGTCCGGCCTATACGCTGCTCGGCCTGAACACCTGCTCGACCAAATAAAGTCAGACCACGTCGTCCGGCGCAAGGGCGCAGGCGCGGTCCGGGTCGATCTCGATCTGTACCGTGGCGTGGTTGATGCGGAATTCCCGCGCCAGATCGGCGGCGAGGTCGTGCAGAAAACAGTCGCCGGGATGGCCGCCCGGCATGACCAGATGGCAGGTGAGCGCGATTTCGGTCGTGCTCATCGGCCAGACGTGAAGGTCATGCAGCCCCGCGACGCCGGCGCGCGCGCTCAAGAATGCGCGCACCAGGTCCGGGTCGATATGGTCGGGCGCCGCGGACATCGCCATGGCGAAGGCTTGCCGCAAAAGGCCCCAGGTTCCCCACAGGATCACGGCGTTGATCCCCAGACTGACCATGGGGTCGAGCCAGAACCATCCCGTCAGCAGGATCAGCAGGCCGGCGACGACCACGCCGGCCGAAACCAGGGCGTCGGACGCCATATGCAGGAAAGCGGCGCGCAGATTGATGTCGTCCTTTCCCGAGGCGAACAGCCAGGCCGTGACGCCATTGATGACGACGCCAAGGGCGGCCACGATCATGATGGTCTTGCCCGCCACCGGCTCCGGCGCGAGCAGGCGCAGAATCGCCTCCCAGGAGATCGCGCCGATCGCGACCAGCAGAAAAACGGCGTTGGACAGGGCGGCGAGGATCGAGGAGCCGAGCAGGCCATAGGAAAAGCGCGGCGTCGGCGGGCGCTTGACCATTTCGCTCGCGAGCCAGGCAAGGCCGAGGCCGAGCGCGTCGCTCATGTTATGGCCGGCGTCGGCGAGCAGGGCGGTGGAATTGCCGAGCACCCCAAAGACGATCTCGGCGACGATGAAGGCGAGATTGAGGGCGATGCCAATAGCGAAGGCGCGGCCGAAACTGGCGGGCGCGTGAACATGTCCCGCATGATCGTGGCCGGCGTGATGGGGGTGGTCATGCCCATGATGATCATGGCCGTTATGGTGGTGGCCCAGGTGGTGGTTCAAGTGGTGGCCATCGTCGCCGCTCATCAGTTTCGCCTCCTTTCGGCTGTGGAAAATTTTCCCGGCGAGACAGTTAAAGGGCTTGTCCCGCCGTCGCCTTGCCGCTATACACCCGCCCACGCCTCACCGCCACGCGGTTGGTCTTCCCAATGACCTGGAGGGGCGCAAATCGGGGCCATAGCTCAGTTGGGAGAGCGCTTCAATGGCATTGAAGAGGTCGTCGGTTCGATTCCGTCTGGCTCCACCAAATTGATCTCACGGGGCATTTTTCCACGCGTGGCGCGCGTCAACGAGCGCGTCGCACGCCTTTGAACGCGCGCCAGACCAGGCGAACGGGGCAGCGCGACTGTCATCCGTCAACCTTTATTTCAGTTGGAACTTTACCGAGCAGCCACAAGTTGCAATCTGTGCAAAGCCTCCGGTAGTTGCGTTCGTTTGGAGCCCGTTATGCGTAATCTGGCTCGTTTTTTTCTGATCTTCGCCGTGTTCCTGGTCGCCCCCGCGGCGATGGCGCGCGTACAAATCTCGATCGATCTGTCCGCGCAGCGGATGGCGGTGCAGGCGTCCAATGGCGAAAGCTATTCCTGGCCGATTTCATCCGCCCGCGCCGGCTATGTGACGCCGCGCGGCGTTTTCGCGCCAACGTCCATGCAGGTCATGCATTATTCGAAAAAATATCATCATTCGCCAATGCCGCATTCGATTTTCTTCCGCGGCGGCTACGCCATTCACGGGACCTATGCGACGAGAGCGCTGGGCCGTCCGGTGTCGCATGGCTGCGTCCGCATCTCCCCGGCCAATGCCGCAACGCTTTATTCCCTGGTGCGCGCGGAGGGCGCCACGATCACCATCAAAGGCTCGCCGCCGCGCAGCCGCGCCTTCGCCCATCAATGGCGCGGTCACGCGCATGGGCGTCATTACGCTTCCGCTGGACATCACCGCCATGACGCCGGCTCCTGGCGGCGTCATGGTCCTCATCACGGCTTTGCATCCGTCGAAGGGGGTCATCATACGCACGCGCTGTCCTATGCGCCGGCCCCGCAGGGCTCCACCGCAACCGGCATTTTTGGCCTCATCCTGAACCGCTAGCAGCCCGAGTCACTGGAACTGCGGCTATAGGGTTTTCGGCTTAACGCGGGCTTCGTCGGTTGTGAATTGCCAGTCGGCCTTCACGCGGCGCCTGTTGCGATTGTCCTGCCATGCGGCGACCTCCTGGATCAGCGTCGCCTTGTCGGGAATGCGGCGATCGAGGCCTTGGGTTGCAAGGACGGCGCGTTCGGATTCCGCCATGTCGAGCCGAACAGGACGAAGACCGACGCGAAGTGACTCCAGCGCGTCAGCAGCAGCGGGGCGGGGATCGCAAAGCCTTCGGAAGCGTCCATGTCACGGCGCGATGGTGAATTTGTAGCTGCCGGAGGTGCGATGGGTGTCCACCGAAACCACATGCCAATGAACGACATAGGTTCCCGGCGCGAGCTTGCGCCCGAGAGCGACATGGAGCGTCGCCGGGTCCGACGGACCGATCCCCGCCTGGCCGGTGGGGATCGAAGCCCCCGCCGCCGAACTCAGCGACGCGCCGGAAAAGGCGGGAACGATCTTTTCGCTGAAGCTCAGGCTCAGTTCGCCCGGCGCGCTCGGCGACGTGGAGCCGACCGGGGGAACCGCGTGATCGAGGAAGGCGTGCGCCCAAACCGACGCCGTGAAGCCCGGCGATGTGACGGCGAGGGCCGCGGCGAAGGCGATGCGCAAGGTTTTCATGTGTTTCCCTCCCTCAAAGATGTCCACGCGGCTGCGGCGGGCCGAACAAGGGTTTTCCCAGCGTGTCGGGCGCGAGGTC
>JAJYCZ010000265.1 GCA_021777915.1 Pseudomonadota bacterium
GTCTTCCCCCATCACGAGAACGAAATCGCCCAGACCCGTTGCGCCTTCGGCCATAATGTCATGGCCAAGGTCTGGATGCACAACGGTTTTCTGCAGGTCGAAGGCGAGAAAATGTCCAAAAGCCTGGGCAATTTCATCACCATCCACGACCTGCTGCACTCGGACAAATTCGGCGGCAAGCCATGGCGCGGCGAAGTCCTGCGCCTAGCCATGCTCCGCGCCCACTATCGTCAGCCGATCGACTGGACCGTGAAGGCGCTGGAAGAGGCGGAAAAGACACTTTCACGCTGGTATGGCGTCCTGCGCGCCCATGGCGTGACGGCGGACAGCGCGCGCGAGGCGCCCCTGCGCGCGGCTTTCGTGGAGGCCTTGTGCGATGATCTCAATATCCCGCGCGGCATGGCCGAACTGCACGCCATGGCGGGAAAAGCCGAGCCGCGCGAAGAGGACAGCCAGACCGCGAAAGCCGAAGCCGAAAAGCTCGCCCGCGCCGCCGGCCTGCTGGGCCTGCTCGAGGGCGATCCCGCCGCCTGGGCGCATCGAGCGCCCGAACTGAATGTGGACGCGGCGGAAGTGGAAAAGCTTGTCGCGCAGCGCCTCGCCGCCCGCAAGGCGAAGAATTTCGCCGAGTCCGACCGTCTGCGCGACCTTCTCGCCGGCATGGGCGTCAAGCTCAAGGACGGCAAGGACAAGGCGACCGGCGAGCCGACGACCGAATGGGAGGCGGCCTGATGGCGTCGAATTTTGTGCCGCGATTTGGCCGGGCAGCCCCTTCTCCCCTTGCGGGAGAAGGAAAATTCGTCCGTGGGAGGCGCTCATGACACAGCCTCCCGATGACAAGGAAAAGGACTGGCGCGCTTCGCTGCCTTTTCCGCATCACTGGCTCTATTACATCGCCGCCAAAATATTGGTGCTGGCGCTGCTGACCGGCTTTGCGCTTCATTGGTACGGGCTGCTGTGATGGCTGAAAGGATCGCTTTGCGCCCCGCTTTGCCCGCCGACGCGCCAAAACTCGCGGCGCTGTTTCGCGCCAGCGTCCAGGAGCTGGCGCGCGAGGATTACAGCGAGGCGCAGGTCGAGGCCTGGGCGGCGCTGGCCGACGACGAGGCGGCTTTCGCCAAAAGACTCGCGGGCGGATTGACCATTGTCGCGCTGGTCGATGGCGAGATCGCGGGCTTCGCCAGCCTCAAGGGCGCCGATTGTCTCGACATGCTCTATGTCCATCCGGCCTTCGCCCGGCGCGGCGTCGCAACCAGCCTGTGCGAGGCCATGGAAAAGCTCGCCGGCGCGCGCAAGGCGCTCCTGCTGACCGCCGATGTCTCCGATTGCGCGCAAAGCTTCTTCGCCGCACGAAACTATACGGCCCAGAAACGCAATATGGTTTTCATCGGCGACGAAGTCCTGGGCGACACCACCATGACCAAGAAGCTTGGCCCCGCCAGCGAGAAGACGCCATGAGCCGCGAAAGAATCACGCTTTTCGACACCACTTTGCGCGACGGCGCCCAGACCACCGGCGTCGATTTCTCGCTCGACGACAAGAAGCAGATCGCGGCTCTGCTCGACGCGCTCGGCGTCGATTACATCGAGGGCGGCTATCCCGGCGCCAATCCGCTCGACACCGAGTTTTTCGCCAGAAAACCGACGAAGAAGGCGCGTTTCGCCGCCTTCGGCATGACCCGGCGCGCGGGGCGCTCCGCCGCCAACGATCCGGGCATTGCGGCTCTGCTCGACGGCGCCGCCGACGCCATCGTTTTTGTGGCCAAAGCTTGGGATTTTCAGGTGCGCGTGGCGCTGGGCGGCACTCTGGAGGAAAATCTCCAGGGCGTGACCGACAGCGTCAAGGTCGCCGTCGTCGCCGGACGCGAGGTCATTCTCGACTGCGAACATTTCTTCGACGGCTACAAGGACAATCCCGATTACGCCCTCGCCTGCGCCCGCGCCGGCTATGAGGCCGGCGCGCGCTGGATCGCCTTGTGCGACACCAATGGCGGGACGATGCCGCACGAGGTCGAGGCCATCGTGCGCGCGGTTTCGGTCCATGTGCCGGGCGACCATCTCGCCATTCACGCTCATAACGACACCGAACAGGCGGTGGCCAATTCGCTGGCCGCCGTGCGCGCCGGGGCGCGGCAGATTCACGGCACGCTCAACGGGCTTGGCGAGCGTTGCGGCAACGCCAATCTGTGCTCGATCATCCCGACGCTCATGCTCAAGCCCGAATTTTCGGAAAAATTCGAGATCGGCGTGAGCGCGGAAAGCCTGCGCGGCCTGACCAAGATCAGCCACGCGCTGGACGAAATCCTCAATCGCGCGCCCAACCGCCACGCGCCCTATGTCGGCGCCTCGGCCTTCGCCACCAAGGCGGGCATTCACGCCTCCGCCGTGATGAAGGACCCGCGCACCTATGAGCACGTGCAGCCCGAGAGCGTCGGCAACGCCCGCCGCGTCCTGGTCTCGGACCAGGCCGGCAAGTCGAACATACTGGCCGAGCTGGAGCGGCTGGGCGTGCCGGTCGCCAAGGACGATCCGCGCGTCGCCCGGCTGCTGGTCGCGGTGAAGGACAAGGAGGCGCAGGGCTACGCCTATGAAGGCGCCGACGCCAGTTTCGAACTGCTGGCGCGCCGGGTGCTCGGCCATGTGCCCGACTTTTTCGAGGTGGACCGTTTTCGGGTCGATGTCGAGCGCCGCCATAATGCGCAGGGCGAGCTGGAGACCTTTTCCGAAGCGACCGTCCGGGTCACGATCGACGGGCAGACCCTGATTTCGGCCGCCGAGGGCAATGGCCCGGTCCACGCGCTTTACGGCGCCTTGTGCAAGGACCTCGGCAAATATCAAAAAATCATCGACGGCATCGAACTGCTCGATTTCAAGGTGCGCGTTTTCCAGGGCGGCGCCGACGCCGTGACCCGCGTGCTGATCGAATTCGGCGATAAGGCGCGGAGCGACGGCGGCGAAGACGGGGGCGAGATTTGGACCACGGTGGGCGTCTCGGCCAATCTGATCGACGC
>JAJYCZ010000266.1 GCA_021777915.1 Pseudomonadota bacterium
AACGCAAAGCCAAAGGCTATCGGACCAAGCGAAACCTCAAAACCATCGTCTACCTCATCGCTGGCGATGTGCTGGCTAATTCCCCACTATGAACATGTAGTCACCCACGTGGAATAGCGACGAGCCGAACAGATGACCCGCGTACTTCGGAACCAGGTTGGCGTGAAGGATAGCGTGGATGCGTCCTTTTGTTCGGACCATCTGTTCAAGAGTACCCATGCGTTCGGCGGTCTGGCACCGTCGCCGCTGGGTATCGTCGTCGGCAACCCAGACTTCTGGCAGAAAGCCGCCGGCGTGCAGCTTTGCCAATATAACTGCATCGATCTTGTCCGTCTTGACCCGGGCATAGGCGATGGCCCGGACCATACGCGGGTTTGCGACGATGACGCGCCGAACGAAGGGTCTGAGGACTCGTTCGACAGCCGCACTGTTGCCGGTCGCTTCGATGACGACCTCGTCGTCACCGGAAAGCGCGCGGGCGAATTTAACGAGCCGATCGTGAACCAGATCAACCCGCACCTCTCGCTTGATTTGCCCGTCTTGCAGGAACGCCGCCTGTGCGAACGAGCGGTGAATGTCCATGCCGATGATCGCCATGACTCCTCCCACCATCTTTTTTCGGGAGCCAGCGGGCTTGCACGACATCTACGGATCCGCGCTCGCAGCGCAACCGGGCAAGTCGTAGGGGCGGCCAAGTAACAACTCGAACTCGCGGTTCATGCTCAGGACGGCCTGCCGCCGTTTCGTGCTCCCGACGCCCCGATCCCGGTGGACAGTTCATGCCTTGAGCACGACACGAACGCCAGCCCAAATCGCGGCGCCGCGGGCACCATACCCTTTAACAACGCGGTGGAAAGATCCCTGCGCGGCGTGGCCCTCGGAAGACGAAATTGGACATTCGCCGGCTCCCAACGCGGAGCCGACCGGGCCGCCGTCATGCTGACGATGATCACGACCTGTCGCCTCAACGACGTCGATCCCAAGGCCTGGCTTGCCGACGTTCTCGCACGTATCGCCGACCTGCCCACTTCGCGACTGCACGAGCTGCTGCCTTGGGAATGGTCAAGCCTGCGCCAAGCCCGTCGAGCAGCAAGCCGCCCGATAAGCGCCCAGCGTCAGCATAAACGGCGACGTCCTAGCGCGCGCGAGGAATTTACGCGGCCCCCGTCGTATGCGTACGGTACAAGTCCGTCACCGCGAACTGCGACAGAATGTCACGTATCGGCGCGGGATAGAGCACGTTCGCGTCCAGTAGGACCGTGTAGGCGCTCATGAGCGAGTGTAACCCAATCGTGCTCTTGCGCGTCGGCGACGAACTGATCGAGCGCCGCTTCGCGCTAACCGTCGACGCGCTCCTTGTAGCCCATCGCATCCTCCATGCGGATGCGTCGGGTGCTTGCCCACCTTCCGATAGGGTGTCTTTTTCATGGAATAGGGACCCCGCTACGGGGGTGATTTGCGTCCAATCGGGACCCCGCTGCGATGGGTCCAGAATGGTCTCCGACAGTGTTGGAGGCCTCGATTGGGATGCTGGTTGTGGATACGATCGCCAAGATACGCCGAGCGTATTTTTCGCAGAAGAAAACGATCAAGGAGATCTGCCGCGAGTTGGGGATTTCTCGAAAGGTCGTGCGGAAGGTTATCCGCACGGGGGCGACCGAGTTTCGCTACGAGCGGACGCGGCAGCCGATGCCTCGGCTGTGGCCGTGGCGAGAACGGCTCGATGGCTGCTCAAGGCGAACGCGCCGAAGGCGGCGCGAGAGCGGCTGACGCTGGTCCGGATATTCGAGGAACTTCAAGGGCTCGGCTTTGGCGGCAGCTACGCGGCGGTGTGGCGCTATGCGCTGCGCTGGGGCGAGGAGCATGCGAGCGCGACGGCGCCGGCCTATATCCCGCTGAGCTTCGCGCCGGGCGAGGCCTACCAATTCGATTGGAGTCATGAGATCGTCGTGCTGAACGGCGCGACGGTGACGGTGACGGTGACGGTGACGGTGAAGGTTGCCCACGCCCGGCTCTGCCATAGCCGGCTTTCGCACTATTTCCACACCGATAAGGCGGACGGACCTGTCGACCGCAAGCTGCCGACCCAGGTCGGGCGCGCGCTGGAACGGCTGGGGGTCGAGCATATCGCGGCCTATTCGCCGCAGGCGCGGGGACGTTCGGAGCGGCTGTTCCAGACCTTGCAGGACCGTCTGGTCAAGGAACCGGCGCTGGCGGGGATCGAGACGGTCGAGGCGGCCAACGCGTTCTTAGCGCAGGTCTACATTCCCGCCCACAACGCACGCTTTGCGATCGGGCCCGAGCAACCGGGAACGGGGTTCGTGGCCATCCCCGGCGTCGATCTCGACGAAGTGCTTTGCGTGCAGGAGGAGCGCCTGGTCGGCAACGACAACTGCGTCTCCTACAACCGCCTGAGGCTGCAAATTCTTGAGAGCCCCAGATCCCATGAGGGCGTAGCGGCGGCCGGGAGGGTATCCTGATCGTTGTGAGACCTACCCGGGAGCCTGTCGTGACCAAGATAGCCTCATCGCCTTCGCCGGCGGCCGTCGATTATGACGCCACACTGATCCTTTCCGTGGAAACCAGTAATAAGAACTGGGTCTTGGCGGCGCATATGCCGGGGCTGGGCCGGGTGAAGGCGAAGCAGACCATCGAACCGAGCGTCGATGCGCTCTCGAAGGCTACCGGCGGCGTGCGACGGCGAGCGGCGGCGCGGTCGAGCGAGTGATCGTTGTGTATGAGGCGGGCTATGGCTGCTTCTGACTCGCCCGATGGCTTGACGCCCAGGGCGTCGAAGTTCATGTCGTTCAGCCATCGAGCGTGCCGGTGGAACGGCGCAAGCGCCGAGCGAAATCCGACAAGATCGACGCCGATCTGCTGCTGCGGACCTTGCTGGCTTGGCTGCGCGGCGAGCCTCGCGTGTGCTCGATGG
>JAJYCZ010000091.1 GCA_021777915.1 Pseudomonadota bacterium
CATCGTCGCTCGCCGCAAAAGCCAGAGCCACGCCATCGGCCAGCGTCACGCCGGCGCCGTCCGCGTCGAGCGCAAAGCCCAGCCGCGCCCACGCCCCGACAAGGTCGGCCCGGCTGGCGGCGGTCAAAAATATGCGGACGAGCTTGCGCGACATGAAAATTCCCAGAAGCGGCGTGCGACCTTATCGGCCAATCGGCATTTTTGGGCAAGCCTTCGGTCGCCCCGGTCGCATATCGCCCGCGATTTTGTCCGTGGACCCAGCCGGGACAATTGCGGCAGCCGTTGTCGCCTCGTGACGGATTGGAAGGGGTCATTTCCGCTGCTCGGCGGCCGGTCCCAAACCCATCCAACCCGCCACGATCCAGGGCTTCACCGGCACGCCCGCGCCAACGAGCCGGAATCCGACGCCGATCGGGGCTGTTGCGAGTCCGCGCTTTGACGGCGGCCCATGGAACCAACGATGCGACCAGCGCGTTCGGGGCAATTAGCTTTTTCATGGCCCTGATTTCGCGGAGACAGCGCATGGATTTGTCCCGCGTCGAAAAATTCGCCGAACGGCTGCCAGAATTGAAAACGCCAGAGATGGTCGGCGAAGCTTTTTCCGACCTGATCCGACCCTCTGGTTTTTTCGGCGCCTCCGCCAGCGAATTACGGCGCGCGCCTGGAGGTCGCGTTCGCGATTTCTCCTTCGTTACATGGCCGGCCGTCTGGCGCGAGCATTACGAAAATCGGGGTTATCCGCGCCATGATCCGATTCCCTTGCTGGCGTGGCTGAACTGGCGTCCTTTCGACCTGCGCGACGCCTTTGCCGAATGCGACAAGACCGAACAGCGCCGGGCCTTTGAAAGTTGGGTGACGGCGCTTGGCGTCGCCGACATCTTCGCGGTGCCTTTGCATTTCCCGGGCGGCGACGTCGGCTTGTGCGTGAACGTCGCCAGCCGCAAGTTCGAGTGTCCGGAGGAGAGGCGCGCGCTTCATTTCGCCTCGATCCATGCCCTGTGGCGCTGCCGCGAGCTTATCCACGCGGGCGTCGAGTCCGGCGTGGTGAAATGCCCGCTGTCGGCGCGCGAACTCGAATGCATGCGCTGGGTGCTGGAGGGTAAATCGGATACGGATATCGGCAAAATACTTGAGATATCCTCGACGACAGCGCATTATCATATTGAAAACGTGAAAAAAAAACTTGCAGTCAGCACACGCCTGCAAGCCGCTCAAATAGTTGTGTCGCTAGGTTATATTTGATATTCAGCCTGTTTTTTGTAGGACCTCTCCAACTGGAGAGGTGTGGAAACGATTCAAAACGCTTATACTTTTTGCAAAGGTACAGAATCGTTAGTCCCAAATTCTGCGAAAAACGGCGGTCGTCCCACGTCAGTCATCGTTCGGCGAACTTCGTTCAAAGGGAGGCTGCGATGCCAGAAACGCCATCCCATCGTCACGGTCGCCATCGCGGTCGCACACGACCGGGTCCCTGCTGACCGCAGCCTGCCGGCCTGCACATTGACGGCGCGAGCTTTTTCCTCGCAAACGACAGGCGCGCAATCCTGAACGCCCGCGGGAAGAGGTTTTTCCCGCGGGGGAATCGCGCAAGCGCCGCTCGCCTTTTGCCTCGTCCGAAACCATAGGGCCGGACACAATGCGACAGCGGCGTCGCGCTATCTGACAAATGGAGGGTATGATGCACCTTAGGCGCAAGATTTCCCTGTTTGCCGCCGCTGTCGTTGCATTGAGCGCGGGGGCGGCGTTGACGGCCGCGCCACTCCGCGTGTCCGGCTTTGGCCCGCCGGTGAGCGGCGACGCCTCTCTGAACGCGAATATCGGCGTTCTCGCCCAACAAATCGCCTGGCTGAACATGCCGCAAAGCGACGCCTATCAGTTCGCGCAGGCGCAGCAAAACAACGCCGATTTCGAGGAAGTGGCGCAGATGTCCACGGGCAGCGCGGCGCAGGGCTATTTCCCAAGCGTCTCCAACGATTCCACGCTCGACCGCGCTAATGTACTCATGTCGCGGCTTATCGCCTGGCAGAATTCGCCGGACGGCGACGCCTTCATGGTCGCGCAGGCCGAGCCTCAGGTCAGGGGCGAAGATTTCCAGCGCGTCGCTTTGGCGTCGTTGCGGTGACGTTGCTATGGGCGGCCAACCCAGGTCGGCGGCCGAAAAAAGCTTGATCGCGCGCGTTGCGGTTGAGGAGCCCTCATTGGTCCGGCGCGGCGGCGTCACGGACGGCGCCGCAGAGGGCGGCGGGTGGGCTGCGATCGGCCGCGCGGCGCCAAAAGGAGGTCGCCATGACCAACCGCTCCTTGAAATTCGCCATGCTGGCGCTCGCCGCGGCCGCGGGGCTGCTGACCTTCGCCGGCGCGGGGATGACTGAAGAACTCGCGCCCTATGCCGGTCGGCCCGTGGCGCTCACGGCGGCGCGGGGAACCGTCTACTACGCACCCAATGGCGCCGAATTCGTCGTCGTCGCCACTATGGACGTCGGCGGGCGCCCCCTACGCTTCGTCACCTCGCTGCGTTCCGGGCAAACAACCAAAATATCCACCCCCGGCGGGCCGGGCGAGCCGGAGACGGCGATTGAGTTCTCGCGCGACGGCGACAGGCTTCTTGTCGCTGAGCATCGCGGCCAGGGCGACCCCGGCGCGGATTTGACCGCCGATCGCGTGGACCTTGGACGATGAGACTGAAGGCCTGCCATTCGCGCCAGCTGGTCGCTCGCGAAAGAACCGGAACCAGGCCATCGGCCAGCGTCATGCCGGCGCCATCCGGGTCCGGCTTAAAGCCAAACAGCGTCAAGGCCGGGACAAGGCCCGCCGGCGGGCGGCGATCAAAGATATGCGGACGCGCTTGCGCTTTTCGGCCTCTCACACCAGCCGGCTCTGCGCCTTGGCCGCCGCGATGAAGCTTGCGAAAAGCGGATGCGGCTCGAAAGGTCGTGACTTCAGCTCGGGGTGATATTGCACGCCGATGAACCAGGGGTGGTCGGCCAGTTCCACCGTTTCGGGCAGCAGGCCGTCGGGCGAGGTTCCGGCGAAAATCAGGCCGCAGGATTCCAGCCTGTCGCGATAGGTCATATTGACCTCGTAGCGATGGCGGTGGCGCTCGGAAATATGGCTCGTGCGATAGATTTGCGCGATTTTCGAGCCTTCCTTCAGCACCGCCGGATAGGCGCCAAGGCGCATGGTGCCGCCGAGATCGCCGCTCTGGCTGCGCTTTTCCAGCTCATTGCCGCGCATCCATTCGGTCATCAGGCCGACGACGGGCTCCGGCGTCGGGCCGAATTCGGTCGAACCCGCGCTGGCGATCCCCGCCAGCGAGCGGGCCGCCTCGATCACCGCCATCTGCATGCCGAAACAGATTCCGAAATAAGGCGCCTTGCGCTCGCGAGCGAAGCGCGCCGCCGCGATCTTTCCTTCCGTCCCGCGCGCGCCAAAACCGCCGGGCACCAGAATGCCGTGGACATGTTCGAGAAAAGGCGTCGGGTCCTGATGCTCGAATATTTCCGCCTCGATCCAGTCGAGATTAACCTTCACCCGATTGGCGATCCCGCCATGGGCCAAAGCCTCGATCAGCGACTTGTAGGCGTCCTTGAGACCGGTATATTTGCCGACAATGGCGATGGTGACCTCGCCCTCGGGATTGTGGACCGCATCGGTCACCGCGTTCCAGCGCGCCATGTCCGGGCGCGGCGCCGGCTCGATGCCGAAAGCCGCCAGCACCTCGTGATCGAGGCCGGCCTGATGATAGGCGCGCGGCACGTCATAAATCGAGGCGACGTCCAGCGCCTCGATCACCGCGCTCTCGCGGACATTGCAGAACAGGCTGAGCTTGCGCCGCTCGTCCGCCGGAATGGCGCGGTCGGCGCGGCAGAGAAGAATGTCGGGCTGGATGCCGATCGAGCGCAGCTCCTTGACCGAATGCTGGGTCGGCTTGGTCTTGAGTTCGCCGGCGGCGGGAATGAAAGGCAGCAGCGTCAGGTGGATATAGACGCAATGATGGCGCGGCAGGTCGTTGCCGAGCTGGCGGATCGCCTCCAGGAAGGGCATGGCCTCGATGTCGCCGACCGTGCCGCCGATTTCGACCAGGACGAAATCATAAGCCGAATTGCCATCGAGGATGAATTCCTTGATCGCATTGGTGACATGGGGAATGACCTGCACCGTGCCGCCGAGATAATCGCCGCGCCGCTCGCGGGCGATGATGTCCTGATAGATTTTACCCGTTGTGACATTGTCCTGCTTGTTGGCGGACCGTCCGGTGAAGCGCTCGTAATGGCCGAGATCGAGATCGGTCTCGGCGCCGTCGTCGGTGACGAAACACTCGCCGTGCTGATAGGGCGACATGGTGCCGGGATCGACGTTGAGATAGGGGTCGAGCTTGCGCAGCCGCACCGTATAGCCGCGCGCCTGCAGGAGCGCGCCGAGCGCCGCCGAGGCCAGCCCCTTGCCCAGCGAAGAAACCACGCCGCCAGTAATGAAAATATACCGCGCCATTTCGGGCCGCCTCGGGGGTTGTCCTGGACACGACGCAAAAGCGCCGGGCGCCGGATCGAGGCGCCAAGTGTTACGCGACGAAGGGCCGGCGGACCGGCCCCCAACAGCCAGACGCGACGCGCGGGCGTCAATTCCGAGCGCGGCGGCGCCTTACTGCGAACGCGGCGGCGCCTTACTGCGAACGCGGCGGCGCCTGGGCGGGCTCGGGAGCCTGCGGCGCGGACGGCGCCTTGTTCTGTTCCATCTGCTTCAGCTGGTCGAGCACCGAGCCCTTGGACTGCGCGGGGGCGTTCTGCTGCGAAGCCGGCGCCGGCGTTTCGAAGATGGATTTCTTCGGATGCGTCAGCGTCGAAAGGATGGTCAGGCCCAGGCTGGTCATGAAGAACAGGGCCGCGAGAACCGCCGTCGTCCGGGTCAGCGCATTGGCCTGGCCGCGCCCGGTAAAAAAGCCGCCCGCGCCGCCGCCCATGCCCAAGGCTCCGCCTTCCGAGCGTTGCAACAGAACGACCGTGATCAACGCGACCACGATCAGCAGATGAATGACGATCAGAACCGTCTGCATATCCTCTTCCCCGGCGTGCGCCAATCGCGTGGCGCCGCGCCCATTATGCCCCGGAGGCGCGGCGGATTCCGCGGAACGCCCCAAACGCGCGGAGGCCGCCGGGATCATTGCGCGGCGGCCGTTCGAGGGGTCTTAGCTTAATTGCCCCGAAATGGAAACCCTGTCGAAGCGCGGGACGGCAATTTCATCGGGCGCCGGCGGCAGGCGATTTCAATCAATGACAGGACCGGAAAGCGTGGCATAATGCCGCAGGCGGTGAGGGGGGCGCAAAAGGTGTGGCGGGTCCTCGGAATTCTTTCGCTGCTTCTGGCTCCGGACGCCGCGCGCGCCTGCGCCCCCGCGCCGGGCGCCGACCTGTCCCGCTGCGACCTGACCGGCGCAAATTTTGAAACCAAGGATCTTCGCGGCGCGAAACTCGACGGCGCGATCCTGCGCAAGGCCAATCTCAAATGGGCCAATCTGACCGGGGCCAGCATGAAAGGCGCCGATCTTTCGGGCGCCGATCTCTTTCACGCCACATTCAATCGCGCCGACCTGAGCGGCGCCAATCTCACCGAAGCCAATCTGTTCGGCGCCAATCTGATCGGCGCCAAGGCAGCCGAGGCCGACTTTCGCAAAGCCTTTCTCAAGGACGTGCTGTTCGAGGACGCCGACCTCAACCACGCCCGGTTTGACGGCGTCTACATGTTGCGCGTCGTCATCAGCGGCGCAAAGCTTGCCGGCGCGCGCCTCTCCGGCGCCAATATGGTCGGCGCCGACGCCGAGAACGCGGATTTCACCGGCGCCGACATGACCAACACGAATATGCGCGGCGCGACGCTCGAAGGCGCGCGGCTCGACGGCGCGGACCTCTACGGCGCCGACCTCTCGAACGCCTCGGGAGCGGATTTTTCCCGCGCCGCCCGCCCGCCGCTGGCGGAAGCCGATTCCGTCGGCCGCAGCTTCGACCGCATGATGCCGGCCCCGATCCCGGGGAAGTGAGCGCGAGAGAGCGGCGGCCTATTTATAGACCGAGGCGATGCCGAGAAAATCCTTGGCGGTCAGGCTGGCGCCGCCGACCAGCGCGCCATTGACGTTCTCGACCGCCATCAGTTCGGCGGCGTTGGAGGGCTTGACCGAGCCGCCGTAGAGAATGCGCACGGAAGCGCCCTCGCCCGGCATCAGATCGACCAGTTCGTGACGGATGAAGCCATGGACCTCGGCGACGTCGGCCGGCGTCGGGGTGAGGCCGGTGCCGATCGCCCAGACCGGCTCATAGGCGATCACCATGTTCTTCGCCGTCGCGCCATGTGGCAGCGAGCCGGAAAGCTGGCCGCCGACGACCGCCAGAGTCTGGCCGGCCTCGCGCTGGAGATGGGTTTCGCCGACGCAGACAATGACCGTCAGCCCGGCGCGCAGCGCGCCTTCCGCCTTGGCGCGCACGACCTCGTCTTTTTCGCCATGGTCGGCGCGGCGCTCGGAATGGCCGACGATGACGTAAGTCGCGCCGGCGTCCTTGAGCTGTTCGGCGGAAATGTCGCCGGTATGGGCGCCGCAGGCCTTTGCGTGGCAGTCCTGGCCGCCGACGGCGATTCGTCCGGCGGCGGCGGCGTTGGCGGCGGCGATCAGGGTCGCCGGCGGGCAGATCAGCACGTCCGCGCCGCCGATCTGCGCCGCCGCCTCGGCTATGGTCCTGATTTCGCCGATGGAGGCGTTGAGACCGTTCATTTTCCAGTTGCCCGCGGCGAGCGGACGGATCTTCGTCGTCATGTTCGTTTCCCCCCAGAATTTCGCGCCCGAATAGCAGAGCCCGCGCCGCTTGGAAATGGGGGGGAATGAAGCGGCGGCGCCAAGCTGCGACAAATGGCTTGTTTTCGTCGCCGGACTGAGGTCAAAAGCACTGGCTGACAGGGCCGTTGCGCCGGGGCTTCGCCGTTTCTATAGTCCCGCGCGCCCCAAAACCCTAAAATCCGGCGCCGGAACAGGAAAGAACCAATGCTCGATGGTCTGCGGGTCATGTCGAAGAATATTTTCGGCCGGCTCATTCTCGCGGCTTTCGCCGCCGTGATCGTGGTCGGCTTCGGCCTGTGGGGCATCCGCGACATGTTCACCAATTTCCGCGCCAACCAGCTCGCGACCGTCGGCGACCGGGAAATCACCGTCCAGGACTATCGCAACGCCTACCAGACCGACCTGCAGCGGCTCCAGCAGCAGGCGCGGCGCGCCATCACCAGCCAGGAGGCGCGCCAGATCGGCCTCGACCGCCAGGTCCTGTCGGAACTGGTGACCGGCTCCGCGCTCGACCAGGACGCCCGGCGCCTGGGCCTCGCGCTGTCCGACGCGGACATGGCCAGGATCATCCGCGCCGACAAGACCTTCGCCGGCCCCGCCGGCTTCGATCAGGCGCGGATGGACCAGATCCTGCGCCAGAACGGCTATAGCGAAACCAGCTTCCTCCGCGAGCAGCGCCAGTTCGCCTTGCGCAAGCAGATCGGCGAGGCGCTGACCGGCGGCCTCAAGGCCCCCGAGGTCCTGCTCGCCGCCGTCAACACTTACGCCAACCAGACCCGCACGGCCGATTATTTCGTCCTGCCCGCGCCCGATCTCTCGAAGACGGCGCCGCCTCCCGATGACGCGGTGAAGGCATGGTACGACCTGCACAAGGACATTTACCGCAGCCCCGAATATCGCGCCGCCAATGTCCTGATCGTGACCCCGGACGCGGTCGCCAAAACCATTGCCGTCAGCGACGACGAAGCGCGCAAGGTCTATGACCGGGACGCCGCGCGCCTTTATTCGACGCCGGAAAAGCGCGCCCTGGCGCTGCTCACCTTCGCCAACGCCGCCGACGCGGCCAAGGCGCGGGCGCGGATCGACGCCGGCGAGAGTTTCGACCAGGTCGCCGCCGACAAGTCGGCCGGGGGCGTGCTCGCCGACATCGGCGAAACGACCGAAGGCGCGATGTTCGACCCGGCGATCGCCAAGGCCGCCTTCGCGCTGAAACAGCCCGGAGTCGCCCAGCCGGTCGCCGGCAAGTTCGGGACCGTGCTGGCCAGGGTCTCGCGCATCGAGCCCGGCGCGACAAAATCCTTCGACGAGGTCAAGGACCAGATCAAGGCGCAACTGGCCAACGCCCAGGCGCGCGACGCGATCCAGAAGCTGCACGACAAGATCGAGGACCAGCGCGCCGCCGGCAAGAGCCTGACCGACGCGGCGAAAGCCGTGGGGCTGACGCCGCAACCTTATGTGACCGACGCCTCCGGCGCGGGAAAGGGCGAGGCCGGTCAGCCCGGCGCGCGCAACGCCGCGCTCGCCGGCGATCCCGACCTGCTCAAGGCGATTTTCGCCTCCGACGTCGGCGTGGACAATGACGCGGTCTCGCGCCGCGACGGCGGCTACGACTGGTTCGAAATCAATTCCGTCCAGCCTTCGCGCCAGTTGCCGCTCGACGAGATCCGGCCGCAGATTCTCAAGTCGATGCGCGACAACGAGGCGCAGAAGCAGGTCGCGACCAAGGCCAATGAGCTGGCGCGCCAGATCGACGCCGGCCAGGACACGGACAAGCTCGCCGCCGCCAATGGCGCCGCCCTGGTCCACAGCCCGCCGATCAGGCGTTCCGGCGCGCCGGGCCTGTCGCCCGCCGCCGTCGAGCAGATTTTCGGCGCGCCGGTCGGCGGCGCCGGCGTCGCCCTGGCTGACAACGGCGGCCGCGTCGTGTTCAAGGTGACCGGCGCCACGACCCCGCCGCTCGACATGAAGAACCCGGCCATGGCCGCGATCGCGCCGCAACTCGAGTCAAGCCTCGGCGACGACGTCTTCACCCAATATGTTTCCGGATTGCAGACGCAACTGGGCCTGCATCTGAACCAGGCCGCCTATGCCGCGATCATCGGACAGGAATAGGGGCTCAGCCATGTTCACGCCTGAATTCGGCGCTTTCGCCGCGCGTTACGAGGCCGGCGAGCCGTCGCTGGTCAGCCTGACCCTGGTCGCCGATCTCGAAACCCCGGTCTCGGCCTTTCTCAAATTGTGGCATGGCCGCAACGGCGACGTTTTCCTGCTCGAATCCGTGGAAGGCGGCGCGACGCGCGGCCGCTATTCGATGATCGGCCTCGATCCCGACGTGGTCTTCCGGGTGCGCGACGGCAAGGCCGAGATCAATCGCGCGGCGCGCCATGACCGCGAAAAATTCACCCCCTGCGAGGGCAAGCCGCTCGACGCCCTGCGCGCCTTGCTGGACGAATCGTCGATTCCCGCCGTTGCCGGCATGCCGCCGATGGCGGCGGGCGTGTTCGGCTATCTCGGCTATGACATGGTGCGGGAGATGGAGCGTCTCGCGGCCCCCAAGCCCGATCCGATCGGCACGCCCGACGCGCTCCTGGTGCGCCCGACCCTGATGGCGGTGTTCGATTCGGTGCGCGACGAAATCTGGCTGGTGACGCCCGTGCGCCCGCAGGCTCATGTCGCCGCAAGGGCCGCCTATGAGGCGGCGCTCGCCCGCCTCGACGGCGCCGTGGCCGCGCTCGAAGGCCCGCTGCGGCACGAGGGCCAATTTGACGACGCGCTTCTGTTCCAGACCCATGAGCCGGTCTCCAACACCGGCGAGGCGCGCTACAAGCGCATGGTCGAGGCGGCCAAGTCCTTTATCCGCGCCGGCGACATTTTCCAGGTCGTGCTGTCGCAACGCTTCACCTCGCCGTTCCAGCTGCCGGCCTTTTCGCTCTATCGCGCGCTGCGCCGCGTCAATCCCGCGCCCTTCCTGTGCTATCTCGATTTCGCCGATTTCCAGATCGTCTGCTCCAGCCCGGAAATCCTGGTCCGCGTGCGCGACGGCAAGGTCACCATCCGCCCGATCGCCGGCACCCGCTGGCGCGGGGCGACCCGCGAGGAGGACGAGGCGCTGGAGCGCGAGCTGCTGGCCGACGAAAAAGAGCGCGCCGAACATCTGATGCTGCTCGACCTGGGTCGCAACGATGTCGGCCGCGTCGCCGAGATCGGCACGGTCAGCGTCACCGAGCAATTCGTTGTCGAGCGCTACAGCCATGTCATGCACATCGTCTCCAATGTCGAAGGCAAGCTCGATCCCAACCACGACCTGATCGACGCCTTGTCCGCAGGTTTCCCCGCCGGCACGGTCTCTGGCGCGCCCAAAGTCCGCGCGATGGAGATCATCGACGAACTTGAAGTGGACAAGCGCGGCATTTATGGCGGCTGCATCGGCTATTTCGGCGCCTCGGGCGAGATGGACACCTGCATCGTGCTGCGCACCTCGGTGGTCAAGGACGGCAAAATGCATGTTCAGGCCGGCGCCGGGATCGTCTATGATTCCGACCCCGCGAGCGAACAGCGCGAATGCGTGAACAAGTCCCGCGCCCTGTTCCGCGCCGCCGAGGAAGCTTTGCGTTTTGCTTCTTCGGCGCGCCGGGGGCAGTAGGGCGCCCCGCTCATTTCAATAACCGATCGGAAACGCATTGACCTTTGAAAACGCCAGCCCGCCGCTGGCCCGCGCCCTTGCCGAACAAGGTTTCGGCGCGCCGACCCTCGTCCAGGCCGCCGTGCTCGATCCGCAGACGCGAGGGCGCGACATTCTGGTTTCGGCCCAGACCGGCTCCGGCAAGACCGTGGCCTTCGGCCTCGCCATGGCGTCCGACATTCTTGGCGCCGGTGAACAGGTCGCCGACGGCGGCGCCCCGCTCGGCCTCGTCGTCGCGCCGACCCGCGAACTGGCGCTCCAGGTGGCGCAGGAATTGCGCTGGCTCTATGCCCAGACCGGCGCGCGGATTGTGGCTTGCGTCGGCGGCATGAGTCCCCATGTCGAGCGTCGCGCGCTCGCAGCCGGCGCCGAGATTGTCGTGGGCACGCCGGGCCGGCTGCGCGACCATCTCGAACGCCGCGCCCTCGACCTGTCGCGCCTTGCGGCGGTCGCGCTCGACGAGGCCGACGAAATGCTCGACATGGGCTTTCGCGAGGACCTCGAATTCATCCTCGACGCGACGCCGCAAGACCGCCGCACCCTGCTCTTTTCCGCGACCATGCCCAAGCAAATCGTCGCGCTGGCCAGGAAATATCAGCGCAACGCCCTCCGCATCGAGGCGAAGGGCGCGGAATCCGGCCATGCCGACATCGACTACCGCGCGGTGCGGGTCGATCCGCGCGAGAGCGAAAAGGCCGTCATCAACCTGCTGCGCTTTTTCGATTCGCCCACGGCGATCGTCTTCTGCAACACCCGCGAAGCCTCGCGCCATTTGCAGGCCATGTTGCAGGAGCGCGGCTTTTCCGCCGCTTTGCTGTCCGGCGAGCTTGGCCAGCACGAGCGCAATCTCTCGATCCAGGCCCTGCGCGACGGCCGCGCAAGGGTCTGCGTCGCCACCGATGTCGCGGCGCGCGGCCTCGACCTGCCGACGGTCGGGCTGGTGATCCACGCCGATCTGCCGCACGACGCCGAAGCCTTGCAGCATCGCTCGGGGAGAACCGGCCGCGCCGGGCGCAAGGGCGTGAGCGTATTGCTCATCCCGCCCAAGGCGCGCCGCCGCGCCGAAAACCTTTTCGCCGAGGCCAAGGTCGTCCCCGACTGGCAGGCGCCGCCGAGCGCCGAGGACATCGCCAGGCTCGACCGCGAGCGCATGACGCGCGACGAGGTTTTTTCCGGCGAGCCCGGCGAGGAGGACCGCGAGATCGCCTCCGCCTTGCTCGCCGAACTGGGCCCGGAAAAATGCGCCCAGGCGCTGGCGCGGCTGTTGCGCGCCCGCCTGCCTGCGGCGGAGGAAGTCTCCGACCCCGGCGCCGGCCCGGATTTTTCCGCCGCCGGCAAACAGCCGCGCGGCGCGCGCCAACCGATGGCCGGCGGGGTGTGGTTCCGGCTCGACATCGGCCGCGAACGCAACGCCGACCCGAAATGGATGCTGCCCATGCTGTGCCGCAAGGGCGGCGTGACCCGCGCCGACATCGGCGCGATCCGCATCTTTCCCAAGGACAGCAAGGTCGAGATCGCCGCCGCCGTCGCCGAGGCCTTTTTGCAGAACATGCGCAAGCCGGGCGGCGATGCGATCCGGGTCGAGCGGGCCGGAGAGCCCGACGACCAGCGCGGCCCCAAGCCGCGCAAGCCCAAGCCGCACAAAGGCGGCGCCGGGCCTAGTCCTCCGGCAAATCCGAAGCGAAAGACTCGTTGAGCGGTTCGTCGCCCAAAGGCTCCTCGTCTTCCATGAGCGCGGAATCGTCGCGCGGCTGCGGCACCCCAAAACCCTTGGGCAGGCGGCCGTCGAACAGGCCCGCGCCTTTCAGCTCGTCGAGGCCGGGCAGGTCGGAAATCTGCTCCAGTCCGAAATGCAGGAGGAAAGCATCGGTCGTGCCATAGGTCACCGGGCGGCCCGGCGCGCGGCGACGGCCGCGCAGCCGCACCCAGCCGGTCTCCAGCAGCACGTCCATCGTGCCCTTGGAGATCGCCACGCCGCGAATGTCCTCGATCTCGGCGCGGGTCACGGGCTGGTGATAGGCGACGATCGCCAGCGTCTCCATCGCGGCGCGCGACAGCTTTTTCGGCTCCTGCTGCTCGCGCTGCAACACGAAGGCGAGGTCCGGCGCGGTGCGGAACAGCCATTTCTTGCCGACCTTGACCAGGTTCACGCCGCGCGCGAAATATTCGGCCTTGAGATAGGCCAGCGCCGCCCCGAGCTCCGCGCCTTCCGGCAGGCGCTTGAGCATTTCCTCCTCGCTCAGCGGCTCGGCCGAGGCGAAGATCATCGCCTCGCACAGCCGCATCACCTCGCGCTGCGCCGGACCCGGGCCGCGCGCGAGAAGGGCGGCGACGTCCGCCGCCTTGAGATCGAACAAGGACTCCTGTTCCGCCAAAAGTTCACTCCGCCCAGAACTCACTCAGCCGCCAACGCCCGGCGCCGGCGCAGCATCAACGGCGCGAAGGCGCGATCCTGACGCAGGTCGATCAGCCCCTCCTTGACCATTTCCAGCGAGGCGGAAAAGGTCGAGGCGCGGGCGGTGCGGGCCTGGGCCGGGGTCACGGCCCAGTCTATCAGATAATCGTCGAGCGCGGTCCATTCGACCGCCATGCCGAGAATGCGCTCAAGCGCCTCGCGCGCTTCGGCCAGCGACCACACCTGCCGGTGTTTCAGCGAGACATGGGACAGAGCCTGTTTCTGGCGCTGGCGGGCGTAAGCGGAAAGCAGATCGAACAGGCTGGCGCGGAAAATCGGCGCGCTCACGATGTCGAGCCCCTCGGGCGCGCCGCGCGCAAACAGGTCGCGGCCGAGGCGCGGGCGGTTCATCAGCCGCTCCGCCGCGACGCGGATGGCCTGGAGCCGTCGCAGCCGGCGGGCGAGATTGGCGGCGAGATCCTTGGGGTCCGGCTCCTGGGCCTTGGGCGGCGCCGGCAGCAGCAGGCGCGATTTCAGATAGGCGAGCCAGGCCGCCATGACGAGATAATCGGCGGCCAGCTCCAGCCGGACGCGGCGCGCCGCCTCGATGAACTCCAGATATTGCTCGGCGAGGGCGAGGACCGATATACGGCTCAGGTCAACCTTCTGGCGGCGGGCAAGCTCCAGCAGCAGGTCGAGCGGGCCTTCATAGCCATCGACATCGACCCGGAAATCCGCCTCGTCGTCCCGTTTGCCGCCCTCCGCCTCGAAAGCCGCATCGGCCGGCTCCAGAACCGGCGTCGCCTCTTCCGGCGGAGCGTCGTGATCCCGCTCCATTTCCCTCAACTCGACACGAATCAGGCCTACAGCCTGCGGGAATCAGGCGACCGCCGCAAGCGCCGCGAACAAATCCGCCCGCGCTTCCACAGGATCGAAGGGCTCCGCCGCCTGTTCCGCCGCAGCGACCGCCGCGCGCGCCCGTTCCACACGCGCCAGCGAAGGCCCGGCGAGGACCGGCGCGGCGTGGGCCACCGCGCCCGCCTCAGCCAGGTCGCCGTTGCAATGCAGGGCGAGATCGACGCCGGCGCCGAAGGCCCGCGCCGCGCGCTCGAAAAAGCGGCCTTCGAGCGCCTTCATCGAC
>JAJYCZ010000092.1 GCA_021777915.1 Pseudomonadota bacterium
ATAGATCGAATCGACCGGTATCAGGCCGATCGGCGCATCCTCCGCGCGGTTGCGGTCCGCCGGGACATAGCCCTTGCCGGTGTTGACGGTGAATTCCATGCGGATTTCCGCGCCCTCGTCGAGGGTGCAGAGCGCGAGCGTCGGGTTCAGCACCGCGATGTCGCCGGTCACCTGGATGTCGCCGGCATAGACCACGCCAGGGCCGACCTTTTTCAAGGTCATGCGCTTGGGGCCGTCGCCATGCATCCTGATCGCGACGTCCTTGATGTTCAGGACGATGTCGGTCACGTCCTCGCGGACGCCGGGGATGGAGGAGAACTCATGCAGCACGCCGTCGATATGGACGGAAGTGATGGCGGCGCCTTGCAGCGACGACAGCAGAATGCGGCGCAGGGCGTTGCCGAGCGTGAGGCCGAAGCCGCGCTCCAGCGGCTCGGCGACCACGGTCGCGACGCGCTTGGGGTCTTCGCCGGGCGTCACATGCAGCTTGTTCGGCTTGATGAGTTCCTGCCAGTTCTTCTGAATCATTTTCGCCTCTTCCTCGGGCCGGGGCATATCGGTTCGTCAACCATGGCCGGCGGCCCGCTTCACGGAAAATCCCGCGGCGGCTCCGTCGAGCCGCAGCGGGAAACTTTAATCGCGGACCAGATCAGACGCGGCGGCGCTTGCGCGGACGGCAGCCGTTGTGCGGGATCGGGGTCACGTCGCGGATCGAGGTGACGGTGAAGCCCGCCGCCTGGAGCGCGCGCAGCGCCGATTCACGGCCCGAGCCGGGGCCGGAAACTTCGACTTCCACAGTGCGCATGCCATGTTCCGAGGCCTTGCGGGCGGCGTCCTCGGCCGCCATCTGCGCGGCGTAGGGCGTGGACTTGCGCGAGCCCTTGAAGCCCATGGTGCCGGCGGAAGACCAGGAAATGGTGTTGCCCTGGGCGTCGGCGATGGTGATCATCGTGTTGTTGAACGAGGAATAGACATGCGCGACGCCGGAGGCGATGTTCTTGCGCTCCCTGCGGCGAACGCGGGTGTTGTCCTTGGCCATATTCTGTCAGTCCTTCTGGCGCGCCCGTCATTCCAGGCGCTCGGGTGGGTGGGCGTTTCCGCCCTATGATCATCCGATCGACGGGCGCTTTCGAAGAGCGCCCTACGGAACTCGAAGCCGCGCGGCCCCGAAAAAATTACTTCTTCTTGCCGGCGATCGGCTTGGCCTTGCCCTTGCGGGTGCGGGCGTTGGTGTGGGTGCGCTGGCCGCGAACCGGAAGCTGGCGGCGGTGACGCAGGCCGCGATAGCAGCCCAGATCCATCAGGCGCTTGATGTTCATCGCCACTTCGCGGCGCAGGTCGCCTTCCACCATATAATCGCGGTCGATGGTCTCGCGAATCTGCAGCACTTCGGCGTCGGTGAGTTCATTGACGCGGCGGGCGGCGGGAATGTTGACTTTCTGGCAGATCTCCTCGGCCTTGCTGGAGCCGATGCCGTGAATGTACTGGAGCGCGATCACGACGCGCTTGTTGGTCGGAATATTGACGCCGGCTATACGAGCCATTTCTCTCTCCATATGGGGCCGGAAGGCCCAGGTTAAGCCCGCGTCCGGTGGAGGCCGGCCCATGCGGGAATTGGGATCACGGGAAACGAAAAACAGCGCTCCGACCTTTTCAAGCCGGAACGCGGAATGAGGTTTTTCCCCTACAGCGGCGACGGCTCGCCGTCAACCGCTTTTCTGGGAATTTCGGGCACTGTTGCTTGGCTCGACTTATTTGGCCAGAACCTTGTCGAGCTGGCCGGTGACGTCGTCGATCGCCGCCATGCCGTCGACCGTGCGCAGCTCGCCGACCGACTTGTAATAGTCGGAGACCGGCGCGGTCTGCTCGCGATACTGGCTGAGGCGCTTGGCGAAGGCTTCCGGGTTGTCGTCGGCGCGCACCACGCCGCCGGCGGCCAGGGTCTCCTTGACGCGGTTTTCCATGCGCGCGACCAGGGCCTTCTCGTCCACCACCAGTTCGACCACGGCGTCAAGCTTCATGCCCTTCTGCTTGAGCATGACGTCCAGCGCCTTGGCCTGAGCGACCGTGCGCGGAAAACCGTCGAGGATGAAGCCCTTGGCGCAATCGGCCTCGCCGATCCGGTCGGCGATGATGCCGACGACGATCTCGTCCGACACCAGACCGCCGGATTCCATCACGGCCTTGGCCTTGAGGCCGACATGCGTGCCCGCCTTGACCGCCGCGCGCAGCATGTCGCCGGTGGAGAGCTGCGGAATGCCGAATTTCTTCTCCAACCGGGCCGATTGGGTGCCTTTGCCGGCGCCGGGCGGTCCAAGCAGAATCAGTCTCATTTCTTTCTTCCCCTAAGTTTGGCCTTTTTCACCAGGCCCTCATATTGCTGAGCCTGGAGATGGCCATGGATCTGCGCGACCGTATCCATGGTCACGCTGACGACGATCAAGAGCGACGTGCCGCCGAAATAGAAGGGCAAGGCGAATTGTGAAATGAGCATTTCCGGCAAAAGGCAGATCAGGGCGAGATAGCCGGCGCCCAGGACGGTGACCCGGGTCAGCACATGATCGATGAAATGCGCCGTCCGCTCCCCGGGGCGCACGCCGGGAATGAAGCCGCCGTGTTTCTTGAGGTTTTCCGCGGTCTCGACCGGATCGAACACGATCGCGGTATAGAAGAAGGCGAAGAAGACGATCAGACCCGCATAAAAGATCATATAGGCCGGACGGCCGTGACCGAGATAGGTCGCCAGAAAGCCGAGCACCCCGCTCGAGCCGTTGTTCTGGGCGAAATTGGCGATGGTGGTCGGCAGCAGCAGCAGCGACGAGGCGAAGATCGGCGGAATCACGCCCGAGGTGTTCAGTTTCAGCGGCAGGAACGAGGTCTGGCCCTCATAGATCCGGTTGCCCTGCTGGCGCTTGGGGTAGGTGATCAGCAGGCGCCGCTGGGCGCGCTCCATGAAGACGATGAAGGCGACCACGGCGGAAGACATGATCAGCAGGCCGAGGAGCACCAGCGGCGAGATCGCGCCCTGGCGCGCCAGTTCCAGGGTATTTCCGATGGCCGAGGGGAAGGCGGCGACAATGCCGGCGAAAATGATCAGCGACGAACCGTTGCCGACGCCGCGCGAGGTGATCTGCTCGCCGAGCCACATCAGGAAAAGCGTGCCGCCCATCAGGGTCAGCACCGTGGAAATGCGGAAAAACCAGCCCGGATCGGTCACGACGCTGGCTTGGCCTTCGAGCCCGACCGCTATGCCATAGGCCTGGAAGGCCGCGATCGCCACCGTGAGATAGCGGGTGTATTGGTTCATGACCTTGCGGCCCTGCTCGCCCTCTTTCTTGAGCTGTTCGAGCGCGGGAATCACCGAGGTCATCAGCTGGACGATGATCGAGGCCGAGATATAGGGCATGATGTTCAGGGCGAAAATCGCCATGCGCTGCACCGCGCCGCCGGCGAACATGTTGAACATCTGCAGCACGCCCTGCTGCTGCCCCTTGAAATGAGCGGCGAAAGCGGCGGGATCGATGCCGGGCAGCGGAATATAGGTGCCGAGGCGATAGACGATCAGCGCCCCGAGAGTGAACCAGATTCGCTTCTTGAGCTCTTCGGCCTTGCCGAAGGAGGCGAAATTGAGATTAGCCGCAAGCTGTTCAGCCGCCGAGGCCATTTGCAACGCTCCAGATATCGGTCGCCCTTGCCGGCTTGAAAAACCGCGATGGGGGCCTGCGAAAACGGGGCGGAGACTCGTCGTCGCCCGCCCCGTTTAGACTTTCGTCAGGAGAAAATCACGTCCTTTCCGACGAAATCTTCCCAAATAAATTTCACGCCTCGACGGCCGCGAGCAGCTTCACCGCCCCGCCCGCCTTTTCGATCGCGGCGACCGCCGATTTCGAAGCGGCGGCGACCTCGAAGGTCAGCTTGGCCTTCAACTCGCCATTGCCGAGGATCTTTACGCCGTCGCGCGGCTTGGAGACCACGCCGGCGCCGATCAGGGCTTCCAGCGTCACGGGGGCGCTGGCGTCGAGCTTGCCGGCTTCGACGGCCTGCTGGATGCGGCCGAGATTGACCTCGTTGTAATCCACCGAGAAGGGATTCCAGAAGCCGCGTTTGGGCAGGCGGCGATGCAGGGGCATCTGGCCGCCTTCGAAACCCTTGATGGCGACGCCGGTGCGGGCCTTCTGGCCCTTGACGCCGCGGCCCGCGGTCTTGCCCTTGCCCGAGCCGATGCCGCGACCGACGCGCATCCGCTCCTTGGAGGCGCCGGGATTGTCGGAAATGCCGTTGAGCTTCATGTGCGTCGCTCCCTTCAGGCTTCGACGCGCACGAGATGCGCGACTTTTTCGATCATGCCGCGGACAGTGGGGGTGTCCTTCAACACCGCCTTGCGGCCGATCTTGTTGAGCTTCAGGCCAACCAGCGCCTGGCGCTGGTCGGCGGGACGGCCGATCGGGCTTTTGGTCTGGACGACCGTGATGGTTTTGGCTTCGGTCATGGCGCGCTCCCTCAGCCTTCAGCCGTTCCGTCCTCGCCGCCGGGGCGACGGGACTGGAGCACGGAGACCTTCATGCCGCGACGAGCGGCGACGGAGCGGGGCGAATCCTCGGCCTTCAGCGCGTCGAACGTGGCGCGGACCATGTTGTAAGGGTTCGACGAGCCCTGCGACTTGGCGACGACGTCATGCACGCCGAGCGTCTCGAACACGGCGCGCATCGGGCCGCCGGCGATGATGCCCGTGCCCGCAGGAGCCGCGCGCAGAATGACGCGGCCCGCGCCATGGCGGCCGTTCACGTCATGATGCAGGGTGCGGCCTTCGCGAAGCGGCACGCGGATCAGGCCGCGCTTGGCCGATTCGGTCGCCTTGCGGATGGCTTCCGGCACTTCGCGCGCCTTGCCATGGCCGAAACCGACGCGACCCTTCTGGTCGCCGACGACGACGAGCGCGGCGAAGCCGAAACGGCGGCCGCCCTTCACGACTTTGGCGACGCGATTGATATGGACCAGACGATCCACGAATTCGCTGTCGCGCTCTTCGACCTTGCGGTCACGATCGCGTCCGCGACCGCCTTCACCTTCACGAGCCATATTTTTGTCCGTCACTTGCGCGGAACGTCTTTTCAAAAACGCCCGCTCGCTGGGATTGCCCGAAGCCGGCAAGGGCCGATCCGGACGGTTGTGCCGGAAAAATCCGGCGAAAAGCATGCACTGTTCCCTCCCCCGTGTGGGGAGGGCCAGGGTGGGGGAAAACCCCCACTAGAACTGCAGGCCGCCCTCGCGCGCGCCGTCGGCCAGAGCCTTGACGCGCCCGTGGTACATATAAGCGCCGCGGTCGAACACGACCTCCTTGACGCCAGCGGCGACGGCGCGCTCGGCGATCAGCTTGCCGATCGTCTTGGCGGCCTCGACATTGGCGCCGGTCTTGAGCGCGCCGCGATTGTCCTTCTCGAGCGACGAGGCCGAAGCCACGGTGACGCCCTTTTCGTCGTCGATGATCTGGGCGTAGATCTGCTTCGACGAGCGGAAGACCGACAGACGGGGCTTGCCATAGGCGCGGGCGCGGAGGGTGCGGCGAACGCGCGCCTTGCGGCGGTCGGCGGATTGTTCCTTTGCCATGACGCGGGTTCCTTACTTCTTCTTGCCTTCCTTGCGGAAGATGAATTCGCCGGCATATTTGACGCCCTTGCCCTTGTAAGGCTCGGGGCCGCGATAGTCGCGGATTTCGGCGGCAACCTGGCCGACCTGCTTCTTGTCGATGCCGGAAACGGTGATTTCCGTCGGCTTCGGCGTCGCGATGGCAATGCCGGCCGGGATCGGAAAATGGATGTCGTGGCTATAGCCGAGCGACAATTGCAGGGTCTTGCCCGCCACTGCCGCCTTGTAGCCGACGCCGGTGATTTCGAGCTTCTTTTCGAAGCCCTGCGTGACGCCGACCACCAGATTGTTGATCTGGGCCCGCGCCGTGCCCCACAGCGCGCGGGCGCGCTTGGTTTCGAAACGCGGGTCGACCTTGATCTGGTTGTCGTTCATCGACACCGCGACATCGTCATGGACGACGAAGGACATTTCGCCCTTGGCGCCCTTGACCGAGACCTTCTGGCCCTCGACCCTGGCGGTGACGCCGGCCGGGACGACAACGGGCTTCTTGCCGATACGAGACATGGTTTTCTCCTCCTCGTTTTCGGATCAGAAGACCGTCGCGAGCACTTCGCCGCCGACATTGGCGTCGCGCGCGGCATGATCCGCGAGAACGCCCTTCGGGGTCGAAATGATCGCGATGCCGAGGCCGTTGGCGACGCGCGGCAGCGCGCCCACCGCCGCGTAAACGCGGCGGCCGGGCTTCGAAACGCGGCTGATTTCGCGGATGACCGGCTGACCGTCGAAATATTTCAGTTCGATTTCGAAGTCGGTGCGGCCGTTGCCGAATTCCGTCACGCTGTAGCCGCGGATATAGCCCTCGTCCTTGAGGACGTCGAGCACGTGGGCGCGCAGACGCGAACCGGGCGAAGTCACCGAGGACTTGCGGCGCATCTGGGCGTTGCGGATGCGGGTGAGCAGATCGCCCACAGGATCATTGATCGCCATGTCGGTCTCCTTACCAGCTCGACTTCACGAGGCCCGGGATCAAACCCTGGGACCCCAGCTCGCGAAGCGCGATGCGCGACATCTTCAACTTGCGGTTGAAGGCGCGCGGACGGCCCGTCACCTCGCAGCGGTTGCGCACGCGATTGACGCAGGAATTGCGCGGCATTTCGGCAAGCCTCAGCGTTGCCGTAAAGCGCTCTTCGACGCTCAGCGAACGATCCTTGGCGATCGCCCGCAGGCGGGCGCGCTTGGGCGCCTTCTGGGCGGCGAGCTTCGCCCGCTTCTGGTTATGCTCGATCTTGCTTTTCTTGGCCATGTTTTACCTCTGGTTTCCGCGTTTGAGGCGATTATCCGAATTGCCTCACTGCCGGAACGGGAAGTTGAACGCGCGCAGCAGGGCGCGAGCTTCGTCGTCGGTCTTGGCCGTGGTGCAGACGATGACGTCCATGCCCAGAACCGTGTCGACCTTGTCGTAGTCGATCTCCGGGAACACCAGGTGCTCCTTGATGCCCATGGCGAAATTGCCACGGCCGTCGAACGACTTCGGATTGAGACCGCGGAAATCTCTCACGCGCGGCAAGGCGACGGTGACGAGACGGTCGAGAAATTCATACATGCGGGTCTTGCGCAGGGTAACCTTGGCGCCGATCGGCATGTTTTCGCGCACCTTGAAGGTCGAAATGGCCTGGCGGGCGCGCGTGATCACCGGCTTTTGGCCCGCGATGAGGGCGAGGTCGCCGGCGGCGGTGGTCACCTTCTTGGTGTCGTTGACCGCCTCGCCGACGCCCATGTTCAGCACGATCTTCTCGATCGCCGGCACTTCGAGCGCGTTCTTGTAGCCGAACTGCTCGATCATCTGCGGCCGCACCACTTCGTCGTAGTGCTTGCGCATGCGCGCGACATAGCCCTGAGGCGCCGACGCGACCGCGCCAGCGTGGGCCACCGTCTCGGCGCCCTTGGCCTTACCGACCTTCTCGGCGCCCTTGTCGCCGCCCTTTTTCGGGTTTTTCGGCTCAGCCATCGATCATTTCTCCGGAACGCTTGGCGACGCGGACCTTGCGGCCGTCGTCGAGAATCTTGAAGCCGACGCGCGTGGGCTGGCCGTCCTTGGGATCGGCGAACGCGACGTTCGAGATCTGGATCGGCGCTTCCTTGGAAATGATGCCGCCTTCGCTCGTCTGGGTCTGCTTCTGGTGACGCTTCACCATGTTGACGCCCTGGACGACCGCCTTGCCTTCCTTGGGAAGCACGAGGGTCACTTCGCCGGTGCGGCCCTTGTCGCGGCCGGCGATCACAACGACCTTGTCGCCTTTCTTGATCTTCGCGGCCATTACAGCACCTCCGGCGCGAGCGAGATGATCTTCATGTGATTCTTGGCGCGCAATTCGCGCGGAACCGGCCCGAAGATGCGGGTGCCCACGGGCTCTTTCTGATTGTTGATGAGGACCGCGGCGTTGGTGTCGAAACGGATCACCGAACCGTCGGGACGCTTGATGTCCTTGGCGGTGCGCACGACAACCGCCTTCATCACGTCGCCCTTCTTCACGCGGCCGCGCGGAATGGCTTCTTTCACGGAGACGACGATAATGTCGCCAACGCCTGCATATTTGCGCTTGGAGCCGCCAAGCACCTTGATGCACATCACACGGCGCGCGCCGGAATTATCGGCCACGTCGAGGGCGGTCTGCATCTGAATCATGGCTACGAGCCTTTCATGTCAGATCGGTTTCCGCACTGGTTCATTCCGGTGCGGACTACGCCTGGATCGGCTTTCGGTTGAGGAAAGCCGTATTCCGCTTGCGCGGAATTCCCTTCGATAACGCAATTTCCGTCCCGCCGGCCACGCCCTGAGCGAAGCAGGCGAACGGAAAGCTCTTTCGAGGAAGAGCGCGCTTCCTCGTCTATTTTCCGGCCGAAATCAAGCCTTATTTTCGCTGGTCAGGACCGTCCAGCGCTTCAGCTTGGAAATTGGGCGGGTCTCCTGGATGGAGACCACGTCGCCGACCTTGAACGTCCCCGCCTCGTCATGGGCGTGATAGTTCTTGGTGCGGCGCACCGTCTTCTTGAGCAGTGGATGAGTGAAGCGGCGCTCCACCTTCACCACCACGGTCTTTTCCTGCTTGTCGCTGACGACGACGCCCTGGAGAATTCGCTTCGGCATGTTGAAACCTTATTTCTTCGCGTCGCGCTTCTGGGCGGCGATCGTCTTCACGCGGGCGACGTCTCGGCGCACGACGCGCACGCGCGAGGTGTTTTCGAGCTGGCCGGTCGCTTTCCGGAAGCGCAGGTTGAACTGCTCCTTCTTCAGCTTCAGCAGCTCTTCGCTCAGTTGATCGTCCGACATGGCCTTCAGGTCGGACAGGCGGTGGTCGTTTTTCATCCTATCCCCCTCACTCGGCGATGCGTTCGATGAAACGCGTCTTGATCGGCAGCTTGGCCGCCGCCAGCGCGAAAGCTTCGCGGGCCAGCGGCGCCGGAACGCCGTCGATCTCAAACATGATGCGGCCGGGGGCGACGCGCGCCGCCCAGAATTCCGGCGAACCCTTGCCTTTGCCCATACGCACTTCGGTCGGCTTCGAGGAGACCGGGACGTCGGGGAAAACACGGATCCAGACGCGGCCGGCGCGCTTCATGTGGCGGGTCATCGCGCGGCGGGCCGCTTCGATCTGGCGGGCGGTGACGCGCTCGGGCTCCATCGCCTTGAGGCCGAACTGTCCGAAGGCAAGCTCGAAGCCGGCCTTGGAGACGCCCTTGATGCGGCCTTTGAAGGCCTTGCGGAATTTAGTGCGCTTGGGTTGCAGCATGGTTCAAACTCTCAAGCTCAAATTCAATGCGCGCCGCGCGGTTCGCGCGGCTCGCGGCGCTCGCGACGTTCGCGGCGTTCATGGCCATGGTGGTCGCCGCCGATCTCGTTGGCGCGGCGTTCCTGCGCCGTCGGATCGTGCTCCAGGATCTCGCCCTTGAAGATCCACACCTTGATGCCGCAGGCGCCATAGGCGGTATGGGCGGTGGCGACGCCGTAATCGACATCGGCGCGCAGGGTGTGGAGCGGCACGCGGCCTTCGCGATACCATTCGAGACGGGCGATTTCAGCGCCGCCGAGGCGGCCCGAGCAGTTGATGCGGATCCCCTCGGCGCCGAGACGCATCGCCGACTGAACGGCGCGCTTCATGGCGCGGCGGAAGGCGACGCGGCGTTCGAGCTGCTGGGCGATCGAATCAGCGACGAGCGTCGCGTCGATTTCCGGCTTGCGGACTTCGACGATGTTGATCGTGACTTCGCTCGCGGTGAGCTTGGCCACCATCTTGCGGATCTTGTCGATGTCGGCGCCCTTCTTGCCGATCACCACGCCCGGACGGGCGGAGTGAACGGTGACGCGGCACTTCTTGTGCGGGCGCTCGATGACGATCTTGGAGACCGCCGCCTGCTTCAGCGCCTTCATCAGCGTGTCGCGGATAGCGAAATCCTCGTGCAGCAGCTTGCCGTATTCGCCCTTGTTGGCGAACCAGCGCGAGTCCCACGTCCGGTTCACGCCCAGACGAAGACCGATCGGATTAACCTTCTGACCCATCGTTCTCTCCTCAGGCCCGGCTGGCTTTTTGGGCCGGCGCTTCGACTTCGCGCACGACGATCGTCAGGTTCGAGAAAGGCTTCTCGACCCGTCCCGCCCGGCCGCGGGCGCGGGCGTGAAAGCGCTTCATCACCAGGGCCTTGCCGACGAAGGCTTCGGCCACGACGAGATCGTCCACGTCCAGGTCATGGTTGTTTTCGGCATTGGCGATCGCGCTTTCGAGCGTCTTCCTGACGTCGAGGGCGATGCGCTTGTGCGAGAAGGTCAGGTCGGCGAGCGCGCGATCGACTTTCTTGCCGCGAATGAGCTGCGCGACGAGGTTCAGCTTCTGCGGGCTGACGCGGATCATGCGGCAGACCGCCTTGGCCTCATTGTCCTTGAGGGCGCGGGGATTCTTTTCCTGCGACATATCAGCCCCTCTTCGCCTTCTTGTCGGCCGCGTGGCCATGGAAGGTCCTGGTCGGCGAAAATTCGCCGAACTTGTGACCGATCATGTCCTCCGTCACCTGCACCGGCACATGCTTGTGACCGTTGTAGACGCCGAAGGTGAGGCCGACGAACTGCGGCAGTATGGTGGAGCGGCGGCTCCAGGTCTTGATGACCTCGGAGCGCTTGGCGGATTGCGCCGCCTCCGCTTTCTTGAGGAGGTAGCCGTCGACGAACGGACCCTTCCAGATCGAGCGCGACATTGGCTTCAGCCCTTCTTCTTGGCCTTGTGACGCGAGGTCACAATGAATTTGGTGGTGGTCTTGTTGGACCGGGTCTTCTTGCCCTTGGTCGGCTTGCCCCAGGGGGTGACCGGATGACGGCCGCCCGAGGTGCGGCCTTCGCCGCCGCCATGGGGATGATCGACCGGGTTCATGACGACGCCGCGGTTATGCGGACGCCAGCCGAGCCAACGCTGGCGGCCGGCCTTGCCGATCGAAGTGTTCATGTGGTCGGGGTTCGACACCGCGCCGACGGTGCCGTAGCACTGCCCATGGACCAGGCGCTGTTCTCCCGAGTTCAGACGCAGGATGACATAACCCTGGTCACGGCCGACGATCTGCGCATAGGAGCCGGCGGAGCGGGCGATCGCGCCGCCCTTGCCGATCTTCAGCTCCACATTGTGGACGATCGTGCCGACCGGGATCGCCGAGAGCGGCATGGCGTTGCCGGGCTTCACGTCGACCTGGGCCCCCGCGACCACCGTGTCGCCGGCGCTCAGCCGCTGCGGCGCGATGATGTAGGACTGCTCGCCGTCCCCGTAGGTGATGAGGGCGATGAACGACGTGCGGTTGGGATCGTATTCGATCCGCTCGACCTTGGCCGCGCCTTCCTTGCGCCGCTTGAAATCGACGATTCGATAGGCCTGCTTGTGGCCGCCCCCGCGGAAGCGGACGGTGATGCGGCCGTGGTTGTTACGGCCGCCCGAAGAGCTCTGCCCCTCGGTCAGCTTCTTGACGGGCTTCCCCTTGTAAAGCTCGCCGCGATCGACGATCACGAGCTGGCGAAGGCTCGGCGTGATCGGCTTGAACGTTTTAAGCGCCATCTGCCTGTTTCCTTACCTCGGCTCAGAGACCGGTGGTCACGTCGATCTTGTGGCCTTCGGCCAAAGTGACGACCGCGTTCTTGACATCGGAACGCTGCCCGCGCGTTCCCTTGAACACCTTCTTCTTGCCCTTGCGGACGAGGGTGTTGACGGCCTCGACCTTGACGTCGAACAACCGCTCGACCGCCATCTTGATCTGGTCCTTGGTCGCGTCGGGACGGACCTTGAACACGACCTTGTTCTGCTCGGACGCGAAGGTGGCCTTTTCGGTGATGACCGGGGCGACGATCACGTCGTAGTGACGCGGGTCAGTGGTCCCTTGGCTCATTTGAAGCGCGCCTCCAGCGCATCGATGGCCGCCTTGGTCAGCACGAGCTTTTCGCGGCGGAGAATGTCATAGACGTTGATGCCCTGGACCGGCAGCACGTCGATCTGTGGAATGTTGCGCGCCGCCAAAGCGAAATTGGCCTGCACCTCGGCGCCGTCGACGATCAGGGCGTTCTTCAGGCCGATCTTGGCGAAATTGGCCCTGAGCGCGCCGGTCTTGGCTTCGCCGGCGTTCGCGGCGTCCCACACGAGAATCGCGCCGTCCTTGGCCTTGGCCGACAAGGCGTGCCTGAGCGCAAGGGCGCGGACCTTCTTGGGCAGGTCATGCGCATGGGAGCGCACCACCGGGCCGAAGGCGCGTCCACCGCCGCGGAACTGCGGCACGCGAGCCGAGCCGTGACGGGCGGAGCCGGTGCCCTTCTGCTTGTACATCTTCTTGCCGGTGCGGGCGATATCCGCGCGGTTCTTGACCGCATGGGTTCCGGCGCGGCGCTTGGCAAGCTGGTAGCGCACCATGCGGGCGATCAGGTCCTCGCGTGGATCCAGGCCGAAGATGTCGTCGTTGAGGTCGATCGAGCCAGCGGTCTGGCCGTCGAGCGAAGTAATGTCGATCTTCACGGCTCAGGCCTCCGAAGAATTGGTTTCAGCAGCCGGCGCTTCGGCGGACGCTTCTTGCGCGGGCGCTTCGGCCTCGGCGAGGCGGAATTTTCCGGGCTTGGGCGCTTCGGCGGGAAGGGCCTTCTTCACGGCGTCGCGGATGAAGATCCAGTTGCCGGCGTGGCCGGGAACCGAGCCTTCGACCAGAACCAGGCCGCGCTCGACATCAAGCTGCACCACGCGCAGGTTCTGGGTCGTCACGCGATCGACGCCCATATGGCCGGCCATCTTCTTGTTCTTGAAGGTCTTGCCGGGATCCTGACGGCCGCCGGTCGAACCGTGCGAGCGATGCGAGACCGAAACGCCGTGCGAGGCGCGCAGACCGCCGAAGTTCCAGCGCTTCATCGGGCCGGCGAAGCCTTTGCCGATCGTGGCGCCGGTCACGTCCACAAACTGGCCGACGACGAAATGGTCGGCCGTGATCTCGGCGCCGATCGGTAGCAGAGCGTCCTCCGCGACGCGGAATTCCGCCAGCTTCAGCTTCGGCTCGACATTCGCGACGGCGAAGCGGCCGCGTTCGGCCTTGGAGACGTTCTTGACCTTCGCGCGGCCGATGCCGAGCTGAACGGCGGTATAGCCGTTCTTCTCCATCGTGCGGTGCGCGACGACCTGAACGCCGTCGAGTTTCAGAACCGTGACCGGAACATGTTCCCCGCTGTCGGTGAAGACGCGGGTCATGCCGACCTTCTGTGCGATGACGCCTGAGCGCATGGTTTCTTTCCCTTAAGGCGCATTCGTCCTGCGAAGAGGCGCCGCGAGCCGTTACAAAAACGTCTCAGACTTGACTTAGAGCTTGATCTCGACATCGACGCCCGCGGCGAGGTCGAGCTTCATCAGAGCATCGACGGTCTGCGGGGTCGGATCGACGATATCGAGAACCCGCTTGTGGGTGCGGATTTCGAACTGTTCGCGCGACTTCTTGTCGACGTGGGGCGAGCGGTTCACGGTGAACTTCTCGATCCGGGTCGGGAGCGGAATCGGCCCACGCACCTGGGCGCCCGTGCGCTTGGCGGTGGAGACGATTTCCTTCGTCGAAGTGTCGAGAATCCGGTGATCGAACGCCTTGAGGCGGATGCGGATATTCTGGCCGTTCATTGCATGAATCCCTTGGGGTCCGACGCCGGAAATCCGACGCCGGGCTGATCCGCCTGTTACTCGATGATGGACGCAACCACGCCCGCGCCGACGGTGCGGCCGCCTTCGCGGATGGCGAAGCGCAGCTTTTCTTCCATCGCGATCGGAACGATCAGCGCCACCGTCATGGTGACATTGTCGCCCGGCATCACCATTTCCGTGCCTTCCGGCAAGCTCACGA
>JAJYCZ010000093.1 GCA_021777915.1 Pseudomonadota bacterium
AAATATTTCTTTACCGCCTCGATTTCCGCCCATGGCGGCGGCGACGCCCATTCGGCGGAAGCCGTGCGCTTCAAGATCAAGCAGATGATCGACGCCGAGCCGCCCGACGGGGTGCTGTCCGACGACGCGATCGTTGAAAAGCTCAAGGCGCAGCAGATCGACATCGCCCGCCGCACCGTCGCCAAATATCGCGAAAGCCTGCGGATTCCCTCGTCTGTCGAACGCCGCCGCGAAAAGCAGGCGGCGGCGCAGCCTTGAACGCGGCGGCGCCAAACCTTCGTTTCAAGCCTTCGTTTTACGCCGCGAAATCGGGCCCGATCGGCGCGTCCGAGAAGCGTTATTGACTTCGGGCGCGGAGGCTTTTAACCCTTTGCGGATTAATCGGGCTCGAACCCGGATCTCTCGCGGCGGCGCCTGCCGGCCGCACGGAGCTTGGGGGCTCCGACAGCCAGCTTTCGACAGAATTGGAACAAACGGATGGCCCTGCGGATCTCAGGCAAGAACATCAATATCGGCGAGGCTCTGCGCACGCATGTGTCGGAGAAGCTGAACGCCGCGACCGGCAAATATTTCGACGGCTCCGTCTCCGGCCATGTTACGATCGAGCCGGAAGGCTCCGGCTTTCGCACCGACTGCACCCTGCATCTGGCTTCCGGCGTCACCCTGCAGGCCGAAGGCCGCGCGCAGGAGGTCTACGCGAGCTTCGACCAGACCGCAGCCCGGATCGAAAGCCGCCTGCGGCGCTACAAGCGCAAGCTCAAGGACCGTTCGGCCGCCCAGCGCGAGGCCGCTCCGGTCGGCGAGCCGATCCGCTACACCGTCCTCGGCGCCCTCAACGAGGCCGAGGAGGCTCCGGCCGAACATGAGTTCAAGCCGCTGGTGGTCGCCGAATCGGAAAAGCTGCTCCAGGAGCTTTCGGTTTCGGCCGCGGTGCTGGAGCTGGACCTGAGCGGCGCGCCGGTTCTCGTCTTCCGTCACGCAACCACCGGCCGTGTGAACGTCATCTACCGCCGGTTCGACGGCAATATCGGCTGGGTCGATCCGACCAATGGCGCCAAAGGCTCCGCGTGATCGCGGCTCGATTCTTGCTGGGGACTGCGCGGGCGCTGTCGGGCGTGGTCCGCGCCGCCTTGCGTGAAAGCGTGAGCGCCGGGGCCGCCGGCGCGTTTTGTGCCCAGGCGGGCGCCGGCGAAGCGCTCTGATGGAAACCGATCCTCATGCCGCTTGAAAACCTTCTGGCTCCCGAGGCCATTCTTCCTTCGCTGCGGGTGAACGGCAAAAAGCAGGCCTTGCAAGAATTGAGCGAGAAGGCGTCGGAGGTTTCCGGCATGCCGGCGCGCGAGATTTTCGACGCCTGGATGCAGCGCGAAAAGCTGAATTCGACCGGATTAGGCGACGGCATCGCCATTCCCCACGGCAAATTGCTCAATGCGCCGCGCATTTTCGGCATTTTCGCCCGGCTCGAACGCGGAGTCGATTTCGAGGCCATCGACGGTCAGCCGGTCGATCTCCTGTTCGCCCTGATCGCGCCGGAAAACGCCGGCGCCGATCATCTCAAGGCGTTGGCGGTGATCGCCCGCCTGCTCAGAAACCCGGCGGTTCTGGCGAAAATCCGGGCGACGCGCGAGGCGCCGGCGCTTTATGCGATTCTCACCCAGGCCTCGCCGCCGTCCGACGCGGCGGCCTGACCGGCTTTCCTGTTTTCAGCGGCTTCCCATGTTCGACGACGCCTTGGCCAGCCTCCGCGACATGTTCACGCCGCCGTTCCGCGCCGTGCTGATCAAGTCGCTCGGCCTGACCCTGGCGCTGCTCTTTCTGTTGTGGCTGGGGCTGGAGCGCCTCGCGATCTGGGCGACGACCGGCGGCGCGCACTGGTTCGATGGCGCGCCCTGGCTCAGGACCGTCGTCGAGATAGCCGCGGGGCTCGGGTTGTTTATCGGCCTGGTTTTTCTGATCGCGCCCGTCGCCATGCTGGTCGCCGGCTTTTTCCTCGATGAACTCGCCGATCACGTCGAGGCGAAAATCTATGCCGACGGGCGGCGCGGGCGGGCTGTCCCGGCGCTCGCTTCGATGGTCCTGGCGGTCAAATTTTCCGGCTTGGCGCTTCTGGTCAATCTGCTCGCTTTCGCGCTGTGGCTTCTGCCCGGCATCAACGCCTTGATCTTCGTGGCGGCCAACGCCTATCTGTTCGGGCGGGAATATTTCCAGCTCGCGGCGATGCGTTTCCTGCCGCTCGAAGCGGCGCGCGACCTGCGCCGCGCCAATCGCGTGACGGTTTTCGCCGCCGGCCTGCTGATCGCGCTGTTCGTCGCGACGCCCGTGCTCAATCTGCTGACGCCGTTGTTCGGCGTAGGTTTGATGGCGCGGCTTTACAAAAGGCTGGCGGTCGCCGACGTTGGGACGGGAAAGAGGTAATTACCCACCGCCATTTTTGGGGGACCATTTGGGGCGAGGCCGCTGATTTCCGCGCGACTCTCGCCAGGGACTCCAATCTCTGACTCCATGTGCGCGTGGATCGCACTGATTTGCAGCGGCTGAGCAAGGTCGAGTTGATTGAGCTGGCGTTAGCTTCAACGTCCGGACAAAACGTCGCGCGCGTCGTCCAAGCCTCCTTCCACGGATAAGTAGGCCAAGCGCGAGAACGCCCGTCCTGGCGGGGCGAAACCCAGGCATGAGCCGCGCAACCGCCGGCTGGCCGGCAACCCCGACGAATTCCGCGACCATTGGCCAACCCGCAGCGCGCAATGTGGCGGGTCCGTCTCGCCTGAGGCCGAAATGGAATTGATCGGCGAATATGACGAAGTCGAGGTCCCGCCGATCAAGCCTTATGTCGTCCGCCACCGGCGCTTCGCCTGCCGCCGCGCGCATTGTGGCGCGGGATAAAAGCGCCGGCGCCCCTGCTCGCGAACGTTTACCTGAACTACGTATTCGATCCGTGGGCGCGCCGCTGGCGACAGCGGGAGGCGAAAGGCGACGCGATTCTCGTAAGGCATGCGGACGACATCGTTGTCGGCTTTCAATACGAGAGCGACGCCAGGGCGTTCCGGGACGCGATGCGCGAACGGCTGCGGGAGTTTTCGCAGTCGTTGCACGAGGACAAGTCACGCCTCATCGAGTTTGGCCGGATTGCGGCCCAGATTCGGGCGAGACGTGGCCAAGGCAAGCCGGAGACCTGCAATTTTCCGGGCTTCACGTTCATTTGCGGGAAAACGCGCGCTGGACGATTCCTCGTCGTGAGGAAGTCTCGCGCCGACCGCATAAGAACCAATCAAGGAAATCAGAGAGGAACTGTGGAGGATGACGCGCCTGCCGATCGCCGAACAGGGGAAACGGCTGTGGCAAGCCGCGGCGCCGATTCCGTGTGATCGAAAATCGTTCCAGGCCAACATTCCATGCTTGTTGACACCGCCATGCCCGTCCCGGGCAAAGCCCCGGGACGGGCATGGCGGCAACGGGGGCTCGCTTTTCCGCCTCGCTTTCGCCAGCTTTGCGGGTTTGGTGTAGAAAAGCGCGCGTAAGGCCGCTGGAGCGATTCTTTGGGCGAAATGCGAAAATTCCTGACGGCGGCGCTGTTGCCGGCGCTGCTGTTCTCGGCTCCGGCCCTGGCTCATCCCCATGTCTGGGTCACGGCCAAGGAAAAAATCCTGTTCGGCCCGGGCGGAAAAATCGTCGGCTTTCGCCACCAGTGGACCTTCGACGAAATGTATTCCGCCTTCGCCACCCAGGGGCTGGGCAAGGACGGCAAGCCGCCGACCAGGGAGGAGCTGGCGCCGCTCGCCCAGACCAATGTCGAGTCGCTGAAAGAGTTCCAATATTTCACCGTCGCCAAGACCGGCCCCAAATATTACGAGTTCGGCCCGCCGCGGGATTATGAGCTGACCGCCGACGACAAGAAGATCGTCACCTTGCGCTTCACCCTGCCGCTGAAGGAGCCGGTCTCGGCGAAAAAACCTTTCGTCTTCATGGTCTATGACCCGACCTATTTTGTCGATTTCGAACTGGCCAAGGACGATCCGGTCACCTTGGAGAACGCGCCCGCCGGCTGTTCGGTGAGCAATATGCGGCCCGATCCGCTCAGCGAGCCCGACACGAAAAAGCTCAACGAGAGTTTTTTCTCCGGCCTGTCGCCCGGAACGGATTTCGGCGTCAAACTGGCGCCGCGCTCGATCGTGGCCTGCCCATGAAAAGAGTCCCGCCGTCCCTCGCGGCTTTGGTCTTTTTGAGCGCGCCGGCCGCCGCGCAATTCACGCGCAAGAATCCGTTTTCGCTTGGGGTCAACGAGGGCTCGGCCGGCGAGGTCGGGCGCGTCGGCCTGTGGCTGTTGCGGGAGCAGGCGCATTTCTATGAAGCCCTGAAACAGGCGGTCGAGGCGGCGCGCGCCAATCCTGGGGCGGCGGTCTCGCTCGCGGCGGTCGCTTTCGCTTATGGAATTTTCCACGCCGCCGGGCCAGGCCACGGCAAGGCGGTGATCGCGAGCTATATGCTCGCCAATGAGAAGGCCCTGCGGCGCGGGGTGGTCCTCTCGGGCCTGGCCGCGTTGCTGCAGGCGATCGTGGCCATCTCCCTTGTCGGGGTCGCCTCGATCCTGCTCGGCGCGACGGCGCCAAAAATGATCGCCGCGACCCATGCGGTGGAGGTCGCGGCCTATTTTTTCATCGCCGCGCTCGGGCTTTTCCTGGTCTGGCGCAAGGGGGCGGGGCTTTACGCCGCCGTGCGGGCGCCGCCCATTCCGCTCTCGGAGCGTTTCCGCTGCGAGGACGCCGCGCAAAAGCTTGCGCATGGACCCGGTTGCGCCCATTGCGTCGCGCCCGATCCGGGCCGGCTCGGCGAAGATTTTTCCTGGCGCCAGGGCGTCGCGACCGTTTTCGCCGCCGGCTTGCGCCCCTGTTCCGGCGCGCTGCTGGTTCTGGTCTTCGCCGCCGCGCAGAATGTCTTCATCATCGGAGTCTGGGCGGCCTTGGCCATGGCGGCGGGCACGGCCCTGACCACGGCGGCGCTCGCGGCCAGCGCCGTTCTGGCCAAGAACGCGGCGGCCCGCATGCTCGGCGCGCGGCGCCGCGCCGAAATTTTCGGACGGCTTGTCGAGGTCGCGGCGGCCTGCGTCGTACTCGGGCTCGGCGTCTCGCTGCTCGCGGGGCTTGTCGTGAGTGGGGGCGCCTGAGCCATTCCCCTTTGTCGCAACGCACGTATAATCCCGCCCGGTAATGAGCCGGATTTCGTCATGACAAGATAAGAGGCCTTCGTGTTGGACATTGCCCGCGCTATTGAGAACAAACTTGCCGGCGACGCCATGACCTCGCCGGTCGTCACGGTCACGCCGGACGATTCGGCCCGCGCGGCGGCGGAAGAAATGCTGCGGCTTCATGTCAGCGGCCTGCCGGTGGTCGATCGCGACGGGCGCCCGCTCGGGGTCGTCAGCGAAAGCGATTTTCGGTTTGCCGACGCGGCGACGCGCCAGCGGCAGCGCGACGCCTGGGTGGCGATTCTGACCGGCGGGCAGGACATAGCCGCCGATTATCTCGACGCGCTGGAGCGCGCGGGCGAGACCGTGCGTCAGGTCATGTCCAGGCCCGCGCTCGCCGTCGATGAAGAGGCGCCGCTCGCCGAAGTCGCCGATCTGATGACGGCGCATCGGGTCAAGCGCGTCCTGGTCACGCGGCAGGGCAAGCTCGCCGGCGTCATCACCCGCGCCGATCTGCTGCGTTTTTTCACCCAGCCCGAGAAACGGTCGAACGCGCCGGTGACGGCGGAGACTTTCGCGGACGCCTGCAAGAATGTTGGCCTTGGTCTCGCGCCGCCGCGTCCGCCGGCGCCGCCGGCCCCGCCGCCGGCGCCCCCCGTCCCCGCCGGCGCCGTCACCGCGGCGAGTCTCAAGGAACTGGTGAACGCGTTCGAACGCGGCAAGTCGACATTGCACGACGACGCGCAGCGGCAGACGCGGGAAAAACGGGACGACGTGGTGAGAAAGCTCCTGGCCGAAAAGTTCACCGACGGTGAACTCGCCCATCTCATGGTTCTGGCGCGCGAGGCGGCGACGCGCGGCGAATCGGGCGTGGCGGCGCTGGTCTTTCCGGCGGCGCTCTGCAATGATGGCGGGCGCATGATCAACCTGCCCGATCCTGAATGGCCGAGGAGTCTGTGCGGCAAGGCGGCGGATTTCTACCGGCGCTGGGACAAGGAGCTTCGCCCCCTGGGCTTCGCCCTTTCGGCGCGGATCGTGACCTTCCCCGATGGTTTTCCCGGCGACGCCGAATTGTCGCTGGTGTGGGGGCGCTGAAACGGCCCGTCGAGGAGCCCGGGATGAACGGCATTGAACGCGCGCCGCCGGCGAGGAAGCCGCTTTACCGCCAGCTTTACGTCCAGGTTCTGTTCGCCATCGCCCTGGGCGTCATCGTCGGCGTGGCCTTTCCCGGCTTCGCCACGACGCCGGGCGTCGAGGCTTTGGGCGCCGGCTTCATCAAGCTGATCAAGATGGTGATCGCGCCGATCATCTTCTGCACCGTCTCGACCGGCATCGCCCATGTCCAGGACGCGCGAAAGGTCGGACGGGTCGGCGTCAAGGCCTTGGTCTATTTTGAAACGGTCTCGACCTTCGCGCTCGCCATCGGCCTGATTGTCGGCAATGTTTTGCAGCCGGGCGCGGGCTTCGGCGGCCATGCCGACGCCGCGGCGGTGGCTAAATTCTCGCAGACGCATCTTTCCACCGTCGAATTCCTGCTCAACATCATTCCCGATTCCGTCGTCGGCGCCTTCGCGCACGGCGACATTCTCCAGGTTCTGCTGTTTTCGGTGCTGATGGGCTTCGCCATGATGGCGATGGGCGATCGCGCGGCGTCGCTGCGGCGGCTGATCGACGATGTCGCTTCCGCCGTCTTCGGCGTCATCAACATCGTGATGAAGGCCGCGCCGCTCGGGGCCTTCGGCGCCATGGCCTTCACCGTCGGCAAATATGGCCCGACCGTGCTCGGCAGCCTGTTCGGCCTGATCGCGGCCTTCTATCTCACCTCGGCGCTGTTCATCCTTGTCGTGCTGGGGTCGATCGCGCGCTTCACCGGCTTTTCGATCCTGAAGTTCCTCGTCTATATCAAGGATGAACTGCTGATCGTGCTCGGCACCTCGTCGTCCGAGAGCGCCCTGCCGCAATTGATGGCCAAGCTGGAAAGGCTCGGCTGTTCGCGCCCCGTCGTCGGCCTCGTCGTGCCGACCGGCTATTCGTTCAATCTCGACGGCACCAATATCTACATGACCCTGGCGACCCTGTTCATCGCCCAGGCGCTGAACATTCCCCTCGACTTCAAGCATCAGCTGATCATCGTCGCCGTAGCCATGCTGACCTCCAAGGGGGCCTCGGGCGTCACCGGCGCGGGGTTCATCACCCTTGCGGCGACGCTTGCCGCCGTCGATCCGCGCCTCGTGCCCGGCATGGCCATCGTCTTTTCCATCGACAAATTCATGAGCGAGAACCGCGCGCTGACCAATATCATCGGCAATGGCGTGGCGACCGTGGTCATCTCGGCCTGGGAAGGCGAACTCGACCGCGACAGGCTCAAAGCGACTTTGTCGAACTCGGCGGATAAGGCGGACATCATCGAATAAGGCCAAGAAAAAGGCATTTTCCGACGGAACGAGAGGGGCGCGCCATGGCGGGGGAGGATTGGAGCGAGGTTGACGCTTATATCGTCGAGAAGTTGTTGTCTCCCGACGACCCGTTGAATCAGGCGCTCGACGCCGCGCTGGCGCGCAACCGCCAGGCGGGCCTGCCGGCGATCGACGTGTCGCCGGCGCAGGGCAAGCTGCTCCATCTGCTCGCGCGGCTGGCCGGCGCGCGAAAAATTCTCGAGATCGGAACGCTTGGCGGCTATTCCACCATCTGGCTCGCCCGCGCTTTGCCGGACGACGGCAGGATCGTGACGCTGGAATTTTCGCCCGTCCACGCGGCGGTCGCGCGCGAAAACATTTTTGCGGCGGGGCAGGGCGGCAAGCTCGACCTGCGCATCGGCCCGGCGCTGGAGGCCTTGCCGGCGCTGGAGCGGGAAGGCGCGGTTTTCGATTTCATCTTCATCGACGCCGACAAGGCCAATAATCCCGCCTATCTGCAATGGGCGCTGCGCCTCGCCCGGGTCGGCGCGGTGATCGTGGTCGATAATGTGGTGCGCGGCGGACGGGTTCTCGACGCGGCAAGCGCCGACCCCGACATCGTCGGCACACGAAAGTTCTTCGATCTCGCCGGCTCGGAAAAAAGATGGACGGCGACCGCGATCCAGACGGTCGGCATGAAGGGGTGGGACGGTCTTGGGATCGGCATTGTCGAATAAGCCTGACCCCAGACCATGAAGTTCGACGGGCGCAACCTTGGGTTGCGTTTTGTTAATGTCCCTCGGCTATGTTGCGGCGTAAGAAAAGATTGCGAGGGGCTTTTCATGGCAAAGGATTGGAAGGCGATGGGCGTGGACGAGAAGTTGTGGCTCCACGCCGCGATTGACTCGCTCGAAAAATCGGTCGGGGCGACCCAGGACGATGTTTCCAGCCTGTCGCGGCGTTTTGTCGAGCTGGATCTGCAGCAGAAATCAACCTTCGAACTGGTGACGGAGCTGGCCGCGACGGTCGAGCGCAACGAAGCGGTGGAGTGACGGCAGGCGAACTTCGTCAGCCGTTCAGTCGCCAGATGGCGAAATTCAGCGCCGTCGCATAGCCGACCCAGAGCGCGAGTGGCGCGAGGCAAAGGCCGGCAAGCCGGTCAAGGCGCCAGAACAGGATTGTCGTGGCGATGACGAAAAGCTCCTGCGGGACGATATCGATCAGGCCGAGCAGGGGCGAATGGGCGGCGAAAAAGGCGAAGCTCCAGATCACATTGAGCGCGAGCTGGACGAGGAACAGCCCGATGGCGAGGCTGCGCGCCTTCTGTTGCGGCTGGATCAGGATGCGCCAGAAGGCCAGCGCCATCAAGGCGTAAAGCAGGGTCCAGACCGGAGCAAAAACCGCGTTGGGCGGGGTGAATCCCGGCTTGGCCAGCCCTTCATACCAGGGCGCGATATTGGGAAGGGTCGCGACCTGGCCGAGCAGGGAATCGAAAAAAACCAGGGCGACGGCGAGCGCGGCGGCGCGGCGCGGGGCCATGCCGGGCGGGAGCGTTGCGGACGGAGCGTTCAAGGGCCGATCCCCGAGGCGACTCAAGCCACGACCCCCGAACGGAAGGTCCAGTGGCGGTTGGCGTAAAAATTCCAGAACATCACCAGCCCGGTGGTGACCATTTGCGCCGGCAGGTAAGGCGCGCCCCAGGCGACGACGAACAGGCGCATCAGGCCCCAGGTGAGGAAAAAGCCGGTCGCCGAGACAGCGAAAAAGCGCCAGCCGGCTTCGGCGTGGGCGCGGTCGCTGGCGAAAGTGTGCCGCCGGTTGAGAATATAGGAGACAAGGCCGCCGAGGCAGAAGCCGGATAGGGTGGCGGGAATGACGCTCCAGTGGGCCATCTCCTTCAGCGAGATCAGCACGGCGTAATGGACGCCGGTGGCGATCAGGCCGACGACGACGAAAGATGAGAACTGGCGGCGCAACGACATCTGGCGGTCCCGGTTAGAGCATATTCTCGAAAAGTTGCAGACTTTTCGGACAAGAATATGCGTTTAAAGTAATCGTTAGAGCGTTTCCCGTTAACGGGAAACGCTCTAACGTGGCGGCAAATGCGAGAAATATTCGGCAAGGGCGCGCATGTCCTCGTCGGACAATTGCCGGCTCATATAGAGCATTTCCTTGTGTTGGCGCCGCCCGCCGCGGAAGGCCCGCAACTGGTTGTAGAGATAAGGGGCGTTCTGGCCGGCGAGATTGGGAACCTCGGCGTCATGGGCGAGGCCGTCGGCGCCATGGCAGGGCGCGCAGGCTTCGACCATGGACTGTTTGCCGACGGTCAACTCCCGCCCGCCGCCGGATTGGGCCTCCGCCGTCGCGACCGGCGCTAAGGTGGCCAGCGCGGCGGCAAGCGCGCGGAAGGCAGGGTTATGGGGCGGGTTCCATCTGAACATCGGGCGCATCATCGCCTGAACCCGTTACCTTTCCTTGAAACTTCCCCGCTCCTTTGTCTTTGGGGTTCACAGCGCGGTCAACTTGCGCTAACAGGGGCGTCACATTCGGGCCGGGCGTCTCCCGACCGAAATCTCCCACGACGCGGCGAAATTTCCCCGACGCGGCAAATTTCCCCGACGCAGGAAGTCAGCGGAGGACGCGCTCCGGCTTTTTTGGCCGAAAGCGCGGCCTTTTTTTGTGCGCGGCGTAGCGCGAAGTCGCCAGGGCCCGCCAGCCCAACGGGCTGGATAGGAGCGACTGCGACGCCGAGCTGACGCGAGGGGCGCCTTGGCTACCGGCCAAGGCAAACATGAAGAGCGGACCATGCCGAAACGGACAGACATCCAGACGATCATGATCATCGGCGCCGGCCCCATCGTCATCGGCCAGGCCTGCGAGTTCGATTATTCCGGCACCCAGGCCTGCAAGGCCCTGCGCGCCGAGGGCTATCGGATCGTGCTGGTCAATTCCAATCCGGCGACGATCATGACCGACCCCGATCTCGCCGACCGCACCTATGTCGAGCCGATCACTCCGGAGATCGTCGCCAAGATCATCGAGAAGGAGCGTTACGCCGTTCCCGGCGGCTTCGCGCTGCTGCCGACCATGGGCGGCCAGACCGCGCTGAACTGCGCCTTGTCGCTGAAAAAAATGGGCGTGCTGGAAAAATTCGAGGTCGAGATGATCGGCGCGACCGCTCACGCCATCGACAAGGCCGAGGACCGCGAATTGTTCCGCGAGGCCATGATCAAGATCGGCCTCGACACCCCGCGCTCACATCACATCAAGACCCTGAGCCAGGCTCTTGAGGCGCTGGAGGACATCGGCCTGCCCGCCATCATCCGCCCGTCCTTCACGCTCGGCGGCACCGGCGGCGGCATCGCCTACAACAAGGCGGAATTCATCGACATCGTCGAGCGCGGCATCGACGCCTCGCCGACCTCCGAGGTCCTGATCGAGGAGAGCGTCCTCGGCTGGAAGGAATATGAAATGGAGGTCGTCCGCGATCACGCGGACAATTGCATCATCGTCTGCTCGATCGAGAATATCGATCCGATGGGCGTGCACACCGGAGACTCCATCACCGTCGCGCCGGCCTTGACCCTGACGGACAAGGAATATCAGATCATGCGCGACGCCTCGATCGCGGTGCTGCGCGAGATCGGCGTCGAGACCGGCGGCTCGAACGTCCAGTTCGCGATCAACCCGGCCAACGGCAGGATGATCGTGATCGAGATGAATCCGCGCGTGTCGCGCTCCTCGGCCCTGGCGTCCAAGGCGACCGGCTTCCCCATCGCCAAGGTCGCGGCCAGGCTCGCCGTCGGCTATACGCTGGACGAGATCGCCAATGACATCACCGGCGGCGCGACCCCGGCCTCGTTCGAGCCGACCATCGATTATGTCGTCACCAAGATTCCGCGTTTCGCCTTCGAGAAATTCCCCGGCGCCGAACCGATCCTGACCACGGCGATGAAGTCGGTCGGCGAGGCCATGGCGATCGGCCGCAATTTTGCGGAATCCTTGCAGAAGGCCTTGCGCTCGCTGGAAACCGGCCTGTCCGGCCTCGATGAGATCGAGATCGAGGGGCTCGGCAAAGGCGACGACCTGAACGTCTTGCGCGCAGCCTTGGGGACTCCGACACCGGACCGTCTGCTGGTCGTTGGCCAGGCCCTGCGCATGGGCATGAGCGAGGAGGCCATTCACGAGGCCTGCAAGATCGACCCGTGGTTCATCGCGCGGATCGCGGAAATCGTGGCGCTCGAACAAAAGATCCGGCAGTTCGGCCTGCCCGAGGACGCCGACAATCTGCGAATTCTGAAATCGGCCGGCTTTTCGGATCTCCGCCTCGCCTCGCTGACCGGGAAAAGCGAGGCCGAGGTTTCCGCCCTGCGCCGGGCCTTGAACGTGCGCCCGGTGTTCAAGCGCATCGACACCTGCGCGGCGGAATTCGCCTCGCCCACCGCCTATATGTATTCCGCCTATGAACCGCCGTTCGCGGGCGTCGCCGCCGACGAGGCGCGGCCCAGCGACCGCGCCAAGGTGGTGATCCTTGGCGGCGGCCCGAACCGCATCGGGCAGGGCATCGAATTCGACTATTGCTGCTGCCACGCCTGTTTCGCCCTGAGCGACGCCGGCTATGAAACCATCATGATCAACTGCAACCCGGAGACGGTCTCGACCGATTACGACACCTCGGACCGCCTCTATTTCGAGCCCTTGACCCGCGAGGACGTGCTCGAAATCCTCGACAAGGAGCAGGAGGCGGGGACGCTCAAGGGCGTCATCGTCCAGTTCGGCGGCCAGACCCCGCTGAAACTGGCGAAAACCCTGCAGGACGCCGGGATTCCGATCCTCGGCACCTCGGTCGATTCGATCGATCTCGCCGAGGACCGCGACCTGTTCAAGCGCCTGCTCGACAAGCTCGGCCTGAAACAGCCCAAGAACGGCATCGCCTATTCGGTGGAGCAGGCGCGCATCGTGGTGCAGGACCTTGGCCTGCCGCTGGTGGTGCGTCCATCCTATGTGCTGGGCGGACGCGCCATGGCGATCATCCGCGACCAGAGCGAACTCGACGATTATCTGCTGGGGACCTTGCCGGGCCTGGTGCCTTCCGACGTCAAGGCGCGCTATCCCAATGACAAGACCGGCCAGATCAACACGGTTCTGGGCAAGAATCCGCTGCTGTTCGACCGCTATCTGGCAGATGCGGTCGAGGTGGACGTGGACTGCCTCGCCGATGGCGCCGAGGTCTATGTCGCCGGCGTGATGGAGCATATCGAGGAAGCCGGCATTCATTCGGGCGATTCCGCCTGTTCGCTGCCGCCGCGCTCGCTCTCGCCGGAAATGATCGCCCGGCTGAAGGACCAGACGGCCAGGCTGGCGCTGGCGCTCCATGTCGGCGGGCTGATGAATGTGCAGTTCGCGCTGAAGGACGACGAGATCTATGTTCTCGAAGTCAATCCGCGCGCCTCGCGCACCGTGCCTTTTGTCGCCAAGGTCATCGGACAGCCCTTGGCCAAGATCGCGGCGCGGATCATGGCCGGCGAACGGCTTTCCGGCTTCGGGCTGAAGCCATGGGCAGGCGGTCACGTCGGGGTCAAGGAGGCGGTGTTTCCCTTCGCGCGCTTCCCCGGCGTCGACACGGTTCTCGGCCCGGAAATGCGCTCGACCGGCGAGGTGATCGGGCTCGACCGCAGCTTCGACATCGCCTTCGCCAAGAGCCAGCTCGGCGGCGGAACCAAGGTGCCGACCTCGGGCGCCCTGTTCGTCTCGGTGCGCGACGTGGACAAGCTGCGCGTGCTCGATTCGGTCCGGCTGCTCGCCGGCCTTGGCTTCAAAGTGCTGGCGACCGGCGGCACCGCGCGATTCCTCAACGAGCACGGCATTGCCGCGCAAAGGATCAACAAGGTGTCGGAAGGCCGTCCCCACGTCGTGGACGCGATCAAGAACGGCGGGGTCCAGCTGGTGTTCAACACCACCGAAGGCGCGCAGGCGCTCGCGGATTCGCGTTCGCTGCGCCGCGCCGCTCTCTTGCACAAGGCGCCCTATTACACCACCCTCGCCGGGGCTCGGGCGGCGGCGCAGGGCGTCCGCGCCTTCCTCGCAGGAGATCTCGAAGTGCGGGCGCTACAGGATTATTTCGCCTGAAGCGCCCGCCTTTCGGTTTATTTTCCGGCTGCGAGGACGAGGGCCAGCGCGGCGATGGCGGGCAGGGCCTGCACATAGAAAATGCGGCGGCTGACAGTCGCCGCGCAATGCGAGCCCGCGACGATCGCGCAGACGAGGAAAAAGATCTTCAGTTCGAAGCCATGCGACGCGGCGACGAGCG
>JAJYCZ010000267.1 GCA_021777915.1 Pseudomonadota bacterium
AAGAGGCTTGATCCAGCCTCGCAATCTGCTATGAGGACCGAACCTTTTCGCCGCAATAGCTCAGCTGGTAGAGCACCTCATTCGTAATGAGGGGGTCGGGGGTTCGAATCCCTCTTGCGGCACCATTACAATCCATTGAAACATGAAACATGTTCTGGCGCTCGGTTAAGGCCTGGCTGAAATTGGCGTTCCGGCGCCAGCCGCGCCGGAACTATCAGCGCTGAAACTTGACGGCTTTCGGGCCTTGGAACGCGCCCTTGGCCTCCGACGGGCTTCAACAGCCGGCGAGATTGAAGGGGCGGCACATGGTCACTGCCGAAGAATGCTATAGCGCGAAGCCCCTCCTAAAATTCTCGGCCTACACGGATTCACAAAGCCAAGCCGTCAAAGATCTCGGCAATGAGGTTCTGTCACTGTTGACCAAGGTCGAAATCATGTCTGCCTACAATCGTTTCTGGTTCTGGACGCTGGGCGCTTATGAGGCGCTCCGCCCGATGACCGATTATTTGACGTGCTTCGACGGCCCCCTCGGGATCGAAATCAATCGCCTCAAGCAAAAGCTGGCGGAACTCAGGGCGCCCTTCGCCAAGCAGCAGCTTAGAGGTAAAAACTCCAAGATGGGCAACGAAGCCTCGGTCCATGGTGTCGGAAAAGATCAGAAAGATATGATCTTCAAAATCAAGGGAACGATGTACAGCACGTCAGCCATCATCAATGAGGTCAATAGGTTTTTCGATGAGATCAGCCTGTCACAGGTGCTCGCCCCTATGCCGGAGTGAACCCCGTTAACCTGCCGCCGCCTGAGCAGAGCCGGGAGCGATTGCGGCAGGCGATCGACAGGTCTTCCTTTGGGGCGCTTCCGGGGCGGGGGTGTGCGCGGTTTTGTGGAAAAGACCCCTCCTTGCCCGTTTTGAAGGGAGAACCGATCTTGCGCCGCCTGTCCGTCAATCACCAGCCTTGGCGCGACGGCATCGACACATTGATCGCCGCGCTCGGAGAGGCTGGCAACCTCCGCCGGTCCGAGCGCCGACAGAATTGCTGGATTGCCCGCAATGGCCCGATGATCTATTCGGGCATTGCGGCAGCCATAACCAGCGGTCGCGTTAAACGACGACTGAGAAAATGACATCCGGAGAAACCTGCGATGCATGCGCCAAGACGACAAGGATTCGCGCTGCTCGACAGGGATGGCACGATTATTGTCGACAAGAACTATTTAAGGGATCCCGAGTTGATCGAGTTTGCGCCGGGCGTGATCGAAGGCCTGCGGATGCTTCGTGACGCCGGCTTCACTTTGATCCTGGTCACCAATCAATCGGGAATTGGCCGGGGCTATTTCGACGAGATCTGCCTCGAACGAATACACGATCGGCTCAAAATGTTGCTCGCGCTCCATAGCGTGAAGCTCGCCGCGATCTACTTTTGTCCCCATGGTCCGGATGACGGCTGTGAATGCCGCAAGCCCAATACGGGAATGGCGCGGCAAGCCATGGCTGATTTTGATTTTACCGCCGATCAGGCGGTTGTCATCGGCGACAGCCTTGCGGATGTCCAAATGGCGGAAGCGGCGGGGATGAAAGCGATCCGAATCGGCGCCGGCCAGGATTGCGCAAACGACTTCCTGGAGGCGGCCAAGCTGGCCATTTCTCAATTCGTGTGAGCCGTCCAGTTTTCATTCCACCTTTACGCAGATGGAATACCCATTAAAAATCAACCCGCGGAGTGTCCGGTCAAATGGGATATAGGCCAACATCCTGTTTACTTGAACCATTTTCGCACTAGAATCACCAATAAGCGGTTTGAATCACCGAGACCTTGCCATGATAGATCTGAGTTCATTCACCGACACAATTGTCCTCTGCGTCGGCGATGTCATTCTGGATCGATTCGTCTCCGGCGATGTCAAACGCATATCCCCGGAAAGCCCTGTGCCGGTCCTCTTGGCGACAGGCGAGCAGACCCTGCCCGGCGGCGCCGCCAATGTCGGGCGCAATGTCGTGTCGCTCGGTGGAAAATGCATCCTGGTTGGCGTCATCGGCGACGACGCCGCAGGGCGCGAACTCACGAACATTCTCGCCGAGGGCGACGGAATCGATCCGGACATGGTCACGGTGTCGGCCCGACCGACGGCGGAGAAAACGCGTTTCGTCTCCCAGGGACAGCATCTGCTGCGGCTGGACCGAGAAAAGACCCATTCGCTTTCTGTCGAGGCGGAAGACGCCGTCATCGGGGCGGCGGCGCGTCATATCGCCGGCTGCCACGCGCTCGTTCTATCCGACTACGCCAAGGGCGCATTGACCGATCGCGTTATCACCGAAACCATCGCGCTGGCGAAAAATATCGGCGTGCCAGTGGTCGTCGATCCCAAGTCGCCGAATCTGAGCCGATATGACGGCGCGACCGTCGTGACCCCGAATATGTCGGAAACCGTGGCCGCGGTCGGGTTCTCGCCGGTCACCGACGCGCTCGCCGAGGAAGCCGGGCGCATCGCCTTGCGCGACGCCGCGCTGGATTCCATTCTCATCACGCGCGCCGAACATGGCATGACGCTGGTTCCGCGCGATGAGGGCGCGACCCATCTCAAGGCCTGCGCGCGCGAAGTCTTCGATGTCGTCGGCGCCGGCGATACCGTGGTCGCGACTTTGGCGCTGGCGCTGGGCTCCCGGCGGCCGCTGGAGGAGAGCGCGCGGCTCGCCAATGTCGCCGCCGGCCTTGTCGTCGGCAAGCGCGGCACCGCCACCGTGTCGCGCTCCGAGCTGCTGGACGAGATCGGACGGATCAGCCTGATCGAAAAAGGCCAGTCCGCGACCAAATTCTCCAGTCCGCATGGGCTCGCCGAGCGCCGTAAGCAAT
>JAJYCZ010000094.1 GCA_021777915.1 Pseudomonadota bacterium
AGAACAGCCCGGCCTGATCATCCTCGGCAAGCAGGCGATCGACGACGATTCCAACCAGACCGGCCAGATGCTCGCCGCTCTGCTTGGCTGGGGCCAGGGCACTTTCGCCTCCAAGGTCGAACTCGCCGAGGGCACTGTTGACGTCACCCGCGAGGTCGATGGCGGCTTGCAGACCGTGACGCTCAAGCTGCCGGCAGTGGTGACCACCGACCTGCGCCTCAACGAGCCGCGCTATGCCTCGCTGCCGAACATCATGAAGGCCAAGAAGAAGCCGATCGCCGAGAAGGCCCCGGCGGATTACGGGGTGGACGTGACTCCGCGCCTGAAAGTGCTCAAGACTGCCGAGCCGCCGACCCGCAAGGCCGGCATGAAAGTGGGCTCGGTCGCCGAGCTGGTCGCGAAATTGAAAGATGCGGGGGTGCTGTGATGACGACTCTTCTCCTTGCCGAAGTTCACAACGGCCAACTCAACGACGCCACCGCCAAGGCCCTGACCGCCGCGGCGCAGCTAGGAGCGCCGGTGCACATTTTTGTCGCGGGCGCCGGCGACGAAGCCGCGCGGGCCGCGGCCAATCTTGCAGGCGTTTCCCAGGTTTTGACTCTGGCCGGTGAAGAGTTCGCGCGTGGTCTCGCGGAGCCTGTCGCCGACGTCATTGTCGCGCTGGCACCCCATTACGACGCGATCGTTGCTCCGGCCACATCCAACGGCAAGAACGTTCTGCCGCGCGTCGCCGCCATGCTCGATGTGGCGCAGGTTTCGGAAATCACCAAAGTGGTCTCGCCCGACACGTTCGAGCGCCCGATCTATGCGGGCAACGCCGTGCAGACCGTTCAGGTGACAGATGCCAAGAAAGTGATCACCGTCCGCACGGCGTCATTTCCGGCGGCAGGCGTTGGCGCGCCGGCGGTGACCCAGCCGCTCCGAACTTTCGGCGGCTTCAAAATGCCGGAACTTTCCGATGTTTCGCGCTTCAAGGGCGAGGCCCTCGCCGTCTCCGACCGACCTGAGCTGACCTCGGCGAGGATCATCATCTCGGGCGGCCGCGCGATGCAGAACGCGGAGAACTTCAAGACCTATATCGAGCCGGTGGCCGACAAGCTCGGCGCGGCGATGGGCGCCTCCCGCGCCGCCGTGGACGCCGGCTATGCGCCGAACGACTGGCAGGTGGGCCAGACCGGCAAGGTGGTGGCGCCGGAGCTTTACATCGCGGTCGGGATTTCAGGCGCGATCCAGCATCTCGCCGGCATGAAGGACTCTAAAATCATCGTCGCCATCAACAAGGACGAGGAAGCCCCGATCTTCCAGGTCGCCGACTTTGGCCTCGTCGCAGACCTCTACACCGCGCTGCCGGAACTGGCTCAGGCGCTCTAATCAACTTCATTCGCGAGAGAAACAATGGCTGACAAACGCAAAAGCGCCAAGGGCGCGCCTTTCAAATGGGACGACCCCTTTCTGCTCGAGGAGCAGCTCACCGAGGACGAGCGCCTGATCCGCGATACGGCCCGCGCCTATGCGCAGGACAAGCTCGCCCCCCGCATTGTCGAGGCCTATCTCAACGAACATACCGATCGCGCCATTTTCAATGAAATGGGCGAACTCGGTCTGCTCGGCGTCACCGTCGATGATGCCTACGGCGGCGCCGGCGCTTCCTATGTGTCCTATGGTCTGGTGGCCCGTGAAATCGAACGGGTCGATTCCGGCTATCGCTCGATGATGAGCGTGCAAAGCTCGCTGGTCATGTTCCCCATCGAAGCTTATGGCTCGGAGGAGCAGAAGAAGAAATACCTCCCGAAACTGGCCAGCGGCGAATATGTCGGCTGCTTCGGCCTGACCGAGCCGGACGCCGGCTCCGATCCCGGCGGCATGAAGACCCGCGCGGAAAAAGTCAGCGACGGCTACCGGCTGATCGGCTCGAAAACGTGGATTTCCAATTCGCCCATCGCCGATGTCTTCGTCGTTTGGGCGAAATCGGCGGCGCATGACGGCGCGATTCGCGGTTTCATCCTCGACAAAGGCATGAAGGGCCTGTCCGCGCCGAAAATCGGCGGGAAACTTTCGCTGCGCGCCTCGATCACCGGCGAAGTGGTGATGGATGGCGTGGTCGTGCCGGAGGAAAATCTTCTCCCGAATGTCTCAGGCCTGGCCGGTCCCTTCGGATGCCTGAACCGGGCGCGCTATGGCATTTCCTGGGGCGCAATGGGCGCGGCGGAGGATTGCTGGCATCGCGCGCGCTCCTACACGCTCGACCGCAAGCAATTCGGCCGGCCGTTGGCGGCGACACAATTGGTGCAGAAAAAGCTCGCCGACATGCAGACCGAGATCGCGCTCGCTCTTCAGGCCTCCTTGCGTGTCGGACGTCTTTTCGACGAGGGCAAGATGGCTCCGGAGATGATCTCCATAGTCAAGCGCAACAATTGCGGCAAGGCATTGGATATCGCCCGCGTCGCACGCGACATGCACGGCGGCAACGGCATCCAGATCGAATATGCGGTGATGCGGCACGCCGCCAATCTGGAAACCGTCAACACCTATGAAGGCGCGCATGACGTCCACGCGTTGATCCTCGGCCGGGCCCAGACCGGCCTTCAAGCTTTCTTCTGATCGGGGAACAGGACATGGATCTTCGCTTCACCGACGAAGACATCGCCTTCCGCCGCGAATTGCGAGAATTCTTCGCGGCCAATCTGCCCGAAGCGTTGCGGCGGAAGCTCGAGCAGGGCGGCAAGGCCGAAAAACATGAACTGGTCGCGTGGACGCGCATCCTCAACGCGCGCGGCTGGGCGACGCCGCACTGGCCGGTGGAATGGGGCGGAACCGGCTGGAGTCCGGTCCAGCAAATGATCTTCCGCGACGAACTGCAGCAATTTCCCGCGCCCGAGCCACTGTCCTTCGGCGTCTCCATGGTGGCTCCGGTGATTTTCACCTTCGGCTCTGAGGCGCAGAAGAAGCGCTTCCTGCCGCGTATCGCCAATCTCGACGATTGGTGGTGCCAGGGGTTTTCCGAGCCCGGCGCCGGCTCCGACCTCGCCAGCCTCAAGACCACCGCGCGGCGCGACGGCGATTTTTACATCGTCAACGGGCAGAAGACTTGGACTACTCTGGCGCAATACGCCGACTGGATCTTCGTCCTCGCCCGCACCGATCCGTCGGCGAAGAAGCAGAAGGGCATTTCTTTCCTGCTGATCGACATGACGACGCCGGGCGTCACGCGCCGCCCGATCCAGCTCATCGACGGCAGCGTCGAGGTCAATGAAATCTTCTTCGACGACGTGCGCGTACCGGTGGAAAATCTGGTCGGCGAAGAGAACAAGGGCTGGGATTACGCGAAATTTCTGCTCGCCAACGAGCGAAACGGCCAAGCGCGCGTCGGCTTGAGCAAGGCGCGCCTGAACCGCATTCGCCAACTGGCGGCGGCGGCGCCCGGCGGCGGCGCGCCGATGCGCGACAACGCCGCCTTCCGGCGCAAGCTGGCCTGGCTGGAAATCGAGGCCAGGGCGCTGGAAATGACCGTGCTGCGGGTGGTCTGTTCGGAATCCGATGAGCACGGACAGCCCAATCCGCTCTCCTCGATTCTCAAGCTGCGCGGCTCGGAATTGCAGCAGGCGACGACGGAATTGCTGATGGACGTCGTCGGCTCCTTCGCGCTGGTGGATGTCGCCGAAGCGCAGCCGGCGCCGCCGGATGTGGAATGGGCGCATGGCGCGGCGGCGACCTATTTCAACCTTCGCAAATTGTCGATCTATGGAGGAGCCAACGAAATTCAGCGCAGCATCATCGCCAAATCCATTCTGGGACTGTGATCATGAATTTCGACCTCAGCGAAGAACAGAGACTGTTGCGCGACAATGTCGAGCGCCTGCTCGCCAAGACCTATGATTTCGAAACGCGCCGAAAGATCGCCGCCGGACCAGAGGGATTCAGCCGCGCCGCCTGGGCGCGTTACGCCGATATGGGCCTGCTCGGCCTTCCCTTTGCCGAAGAGGACGGCGGATTCGGCGGCGGCCCGGTGGAAACCATGCTGGTGATGGAATGTTTCGGCCGCGCGCTGCCGCTCGAACCCTATTTCGCCACCGCGATTCTGAGCGGCGCACTGTTGCGGCGCGCCGCCGCCGCCGAATTGCGCGCCACGCTCGTTCCGCTCATCGGCGAAGGCAAGCTGTTGCTGGCCTTCGCGCATTACGAAGCGCAGTCGCGCTATCTTCTCCATTCGATCGCGACGACCGCCAGGCGCGAGGGCGACGCCTATCGGATCGACGGAGAGAAATGCCTCGTCCTCGGCGGCGCCGAGGCCGACAAGTTCCTGATTTCCGCCCGCCTGTCCGGTGCAACCCACAGCCGCGACGGCATTGGCCTGTTTCTCGTCGACTCTTCGACGCCAGGGCTCTCGCGCCGGTCCTATCGAACCCAGGATGGTGAGCGGGCCGCGGCTTTATCCTTCGCCGCCTTGTCCGTTCCAGCCTCGGCTCTGATCTGCGATGACGCCGCCGGCGCCATAGACGCCGCTTTCGACGAAGCGCTCGCGGCCCTTTGCGCCGAAGCGGTCGGCGCCATGGACGAGGCGCTGAAGCTGACCGTGGACTATCTCAAGACGCGGGTCCAGTTCCGGGTTCCGCTCGGATCCTTTCAGGCGCTGCAGCATCGCGCCGCCGACATTTACGTGGCGCTCGAACAGGCGCGCAGCATGACCCTCTTCGCCGTCATGGGCCTGAGCGAAAGCGATCCCCACCGCAGGCGCACGGCCGCGCTTGCCGCCAAGGCGCGGATCAACGAATCGGCGCTGTTCGTCGGCGAACAGGCGGTGCAATTGCATGGCGGCATCGGCATGACCATGGAATATAAGCTCGGCCATCTGTTCAAGCGGCTGACGACGATCCGCCGCTTGTTCGCCGACACCGACCATTGTCTGGACCAGCTCGCCGAGAGCGAAAGCCTGCTCGCCGCGCCGTGATCAATCCTCGAAACCCATCCCGCTGAAGGTGATCTTCAGCTTGTCAAGCAGGCGATAAAATTCGCTGCGCTCACCATCGCTGAAATCGGCTAGGGCGGCGGAATAGAAGGCGTCGATCCGATCATGCATTTTTGCCCAAACCGTGCGGCCTTCAGCGGTGAGCCGGATGCGGCGGCTGCGGCCGTCCTCGCCGTCCTTGACGCGCTCGACCCAGCCGCGCTCTTCCAGCCGATCGATCACCGCAGTCAGATTCTGCCGACTCAGCAGCAAGAACTCGATCAGGGATTTGACGTTGACGCCGGCCTCAACCACACCTGGCCGCGCCAGCGCGCCGAGCACCGCCCATTGCTGGGTGGTGGCGCCCACTTCGCTGAGCGAGCGCGTGCCATTCTTGTGCAAGAGATTGGAGGCTTGATAAAGGCGAAAAAACAAGCGGTTGGCGAGTTCGAATTGTTTTTGGTCCATGATCTAGTCCGAGCCATTTCCTTCGCTGATCATCCGCCGGCCTCGTCCAAAAGGAACGCCCGTCGGTCCCGCCGCGATTGGAATGTCCAAATGAGCGGGGCCGGTCCCGACGACAGACGGACGCCGGAACCAAATGAATACTATCACAATAGATTGTCATATCTGACGCCCTGTCAATCGCCATGAAGAAGGAAAAGGATTGATGCCGACGAAATCGACAATGCGCGCTGCGTTCCTGACCGGCCATGGCGGCAATGACGTCGTGCGCGTCGGTGAAAGGCCGGCGCCCCGGCCCGCGCCCGGCGAAGCGCTGATGCGGGTTCGCGCCGCAACGGTCAACCGCGTCGATCTTTACATGCGCAATTCCGGCGCCGGAATTACCCATAGCCTGCCCATGATCATGGGCCTCGACGCCGTGGGAATCATCGAAGCCGCGCCTGCCGGCGACGTCCGGCTGAAGCCCGGCGACCGTGTTGTCCTGCACCCGGGAATCGGCTGCGGCCGCTGCGAATTCTGCCTGCGCGGCGATCACGTCCTGTGTACGGCGATCAAATATTTCGGCGAGCAATCCGACGGCAGTTTCGCGGAATTCGTCGCCGCGCCGGCGCAGAATCTGTTTCCCGCGCCGCCGGACTTTTCCGACCAGGAGGCCGCGGCGCTCGGCGTCGCCCATCTCACGGCCTGGCGGATGCTGTTCACGAAGGCGCTGCTAAAGCCTTGGGAAAGTGTGCTGATCCTCGGCGTCGGCGGCGGCGTGTCCCTTGCGGCGCTGCAGCTGGCCTCGGCCATTGGCGCGCGCACGATCGTCACGTCGCGCAGTCGCGACAAGCTCGATTGCGCCATTCAATGCGGTGCCGACGCGACCATCGAAACAGGGGCCGCCGATTTGCCGCGCGCGGTGATGGAGGCGACGGCCGGCCGCGGCGTCGATGTCGTCGTCGAGAATATCGGCGGCGAGATCTGGTCCGCCGCGTTGAAATGCCTGGTGCGCGGCGGACGCATCGTTACCTGCGGCGCGACAACGGGCGACCAGCCTGGCGCCGATCTGCGCCGCCTTTTTATTCGGCAATTGCAGGTAATCGGCTCGACGCTGGGAAATTTCGCGGAATTCGCCGATCTCCTGCGCTTCTGCTCAGCCAACCGCATACGGCCCATCATCGATTCCACTTTCCAACTCGGTGAGGTCCATCAAGCGCTAACCCGGCTCGAATCCGGCCAACAGTTCGGCAAAGTCGCGCTTCGCATTTCGGAAGGATGAAAGAGATGAATTTCAACGACAGACTCGATTTTGTCGCCGCGGAGGGCATCGCCACGGTCACAATGAACCGCCCGCCGGTCAACGCCATCGACGACGCGCTTCTGGCCGCGCTGGATCAGGTATTCGACCGCGTGGAAAGCGACGAAAGCCTGAAATTGCTGCGCATCCGCTCCGACCAGAAGGTGTTTTGCGCTGGCGCCGATCTGCGCATGGTTTCGACGCGCGTCGGAACGGCGGAGGGCCGCTCCGAAATGGTTCGCACTGTCCGCGCCTTCCACCGGATTTTCGACAGGCTCGCCGCCTTGCCGGTGGTCACGATGGCTGAAATCGAAGCGCATGCGCTAGGGGGTGGGCTCGAACTGGCTTTGGCCTGCGATCTCCGCATCGCCGCGCATTCCGCCAAGCTTGGCCTGCCTGAGGCACGCATCGGCCTCCTGCCCGGCGCCGGCGGCACGCAAAGGCTGACCACTCTTTGCGGTCCTGGCGTCGCGGCGCGGGTGATCCTCTCCGGCGACGCCCTCGATGGCAAGGAAGCCGGGCGCCTGGGCCTAGCGCAATGGGCGACCGAAAAGGGCGAATTCGCGGCCGCGGCCGACGCCATCGCCGAACGCGTGCGTGGCTTGTCGGCGCCGGCGTTGCGCGCCGCGAAGAGATGCCTGCGCGCGGCGACGCCCGTTCAGCCGGCCGGCGTGGCGGCGGAAATAGACGGAATCGCGCATCTGATGCTTGAACCGGACACCAAGGAACGCGTCCTCGCATTCATCAAGACGTGACCAATCAAGATGCCTGGCCGCGCCAATTTTCTGGCGCAGGCCAAACTGACACGGAGGCTCGGATGGAACACCGCGATGCAATGGATTATGACGTGGTGGTCATCGGCGGCGGGCCGGCCGGCCTGGCGGCGGCAATCCGGCTGAAGCAGATTAACGCCGACTTTTCTGTCGTCGTCGTCGAAAAAGGCTCGGAAATCGGCGCGCATATCCTGTCCGGCGCGGTGATCGATCCGATCGGCCTCGACGCGCTTCTGCCCGGTTGGCGCGAGGCGCCGGATTGCCCGCTGAAAGTCCGGGTGAAGGAAGACCGGTTCTATCTGCTCGGCCCCTCGGGCGGCCTGCGCCTGCCGAATTTCACCATGCCGCCGCTCATGAACAATCACGGCAATTACGTCGGCTCGCTCGGCAATGTCTGCCGCTTCCTCGGCGCGAAGGCCGAAGAACTCGGCATCGAAATCTATCCCGGCTTCGCGGCGGCGGAAGTCCTTTACGGCGACAGGGGCGAGGTGCTGGGCGTCGCCACCGGCGACATGGGCGTCGGCCGCGACGGCCAGCCCAAGGATTCTTTTACCCGCGGCATGGAGTTGCGGGGGAAATACACGCTTTTCGCCGAAGGCGCGCGCGGCTCCCTGTCGACGCAGATCATCGCCCGCTTCAAGCTCGACGAGGCCCGCGAGCCGCAGAAATACGGCATCGGCCTCAAAGAAATCTGGCGCGTCGATCCGGCCAAGCACCTGCCCGGCGTGGTCCAGCACTCATTCGGCTGGCCGCTCAATTCAATGACCGGCGGCGGGTCCTTCCTCTATCATATCGAGGACAATCAGGTCATCGTCGGCTTCGTCGTCCATCTCAACTACAAGAATCCGACCCTCTCCCCTTTCGACGAATTCCAGCGCTTCAAGACCCATCCGCTCGTGCGCGACCTTTTCGTTGGCGGCAAGCGCCTCGCCTATGGCGCGCGCGCGCTGACCGAGGGCGGCTGGCAATCCGTTCCAAAACTCTGCTTCCCGGGCGGCGCCCTGGTCGGCTGCGCGGCGGGCTTCATGAACGTGCCAAGGATCAAGGGCTCGCATAACGCCGTCCTATCGGGGATCGAGGCGGCGGATGCGGCTGCGGCGGCGCTCGCGGCGGGGCGCGCCCATGACGAATTGAGCGCCTATGAGGCCAGTTGGCGCGCCGGCCCGATCGGCAAGGACCTGAAGCGGGTGCGCAATGTCAAGCCGCTCTGGTCGAAATTCGGCACCTATGTCGGCGTGACGCTGGGCGGCGTCGACATGTGGCTGAATAATCTGTTCGGCCTGACCCTGTTCGGCACGCTCGAGCATGGCAAGCCAGACTATGCCTGCCTGAAGCCGATCGGCGACGTCAAGCCGATCGGCTATCCACGGCCGGACGGAATCGTCACCTTCGACAGGTTGTCCTCCGTCTTCCTCTCCAACACCAATCACGAGGAGGACCAGCCGGTCCATCTCAGATTAACCGATCCCGCCACTCCCATTTCGCGCAATCTGCCGGCCTATGGCGAGCCGGCGCGGCTCTATTGCCCGGCCGGCGTCTATGAAGTCGTCTATGGCGACGAGGCAAATAAAAAGGATCCGCGTTTCGTCATCAATGCGCAGAATTGCGTCCATTGCAAAACCTGCGACATCAAGGACCCCGCGCAGAACATCACCTGGACCACGCCGGAAGGCGGCGGCGGACCGAATTACCCCAATATGTGAGGAATGTGCATGATCCGCGGCGATCTGTCGGGAACGTTCGGCGCTGCCGGCTTTGGCTCAACTGACTTGTTTGTCGATACGCCGGGGGGCAGGCTTTTTACGCGCGTCTGGCGCGAGTTGCATGGCGCGGTCGAGGTTGCGCCGATCGTCCTGATCCACGATTCCCTGGGCTGCGTCGAACTTTGGCGCGACTTTCCAACGAAACTGGCGCGCGCAACCGGCCGGCCGGTGATCGCCTATGACCGCCTCGGCTATGGCAAATCAGATCCCTATCCCGGCCGTTTACCGCTGGATTTCATTCGTCGCCAGGCCAGAACGGAATTTGCTGCATTGCGCGACGGATTGCGGCTTGACCGGATGATCTTGTTCGGCCACAGCGTCGGCGGCGGCATGGCGGTGGCCGCGGCGGCGGCCTATCCTGACGCGACGGAGGCGGTGATCACCGTCGCGGCGCAGGCCTTTGTCGAGGATCGCACGATCGCCGGAATTCGCGAGGCGGAAGCCGCATTTGGAGCGCCGGGGCAAATGGAGCGCCTCGCGCGATACCATGGCGAAAAGGCTCGCTGGGTGCTTGATGCCTGGACGAAGACTTGGCTTTCTCCCGAATTCGCGGGTTGGACGATCGACGACGACTTGAGCAGCCTGCGCTGCCCGGTCCTCGCGATCCACGGCGACCACGACGAATATGGCACGCGCCGCCATCCGGAAAAGATCGCCACGCTCGCGCCAGTTTATGGCCAGGCCGCGATCATCGGGGACTGCGGCCACACGCCCCATCGCGAAAAGCCGGAGAATGTGCTGCGAGTCGTGCGCGCTTTACTCAATTCCAATTAAAATTGTCAGAGACCCGGCAATTACCCACCCGCTCTTTTTGAACGGCGGCGTTGCGATTTTCGGGTTGTTCAAGCGACTGTCGCGAGGATAACGCTGAAGGGGTTGGCGGCGCTGAGGCGCGCGGTGTCGACGGTCGTTCGCACGTCGGCTTCGGCTTGGGTGGCCCACATGGCGCGCTAGCCGTTTGTGACTTTTCTTTGGATCACGCATGGGCGAAGTTTTCGCTCCGACGTGTTGTTCGTGGTGTCGACGTCGCCGGGATAATCGCAAAAAAATGAGAAGCTGGTCGCGTGCGCGCCCGATTTTGGCTTGCAGCTCTCTGGCGAGATCGCATCCCGTCGGCGCGGCCAGAAGGACTCCGAGCTGTTTTTCCATCGCTCGCTTTTTTCTCGCCAGGGTCGAAGCCGCGACATCCGCTATGCCTCGGGCCAGGTCGAAGGCCTTTCCGAACCAGAGCTTGAACCGCAGGGGCAGATCGTCCGAGCCATGCTCGAACGCGAATGCGGCGTCGCGGGCCAGATGCGCAAGACAGGTCTGATGCCGCTCCCCATGCTTTTGCTGGGCCGAATAGCGATCCGAAATCCACACCTGCGGCCTGCGCCCGCCCATCGTTTCCTCCACGACGCGCGCGGCGCGGGAATAATCGGGCTTCCGTAATGGCCCCACGGTGTCAAGTCCCACCTATGAACTTCTTCAATCTGGCCGCGCGCCGCGCGAGCGCGTTCCTCATTGCGCCGTAGCGAGCGCGGCGCCTGTAGACTCCTCCCGTTGTCGTCGTCGCCGGTCTCTTGCTTCCGTCCGTGGTCGACGCTCGGCCGCCACATCATGCCATCAGAAGAATCGGTGAGCCTATCTGATTGCGCGTGATCCGTCGGATGACGACCACTTGCCCGAACTGCGGCTTCACCGGTTCCATCGTCCCGGCGACGGGACTTCGGACGAAGCGGGCCTGGTCCGGCTCGCGCCGAAATCGCGCTCCTTGTCGGTTCAAGCCTGGGTGAGTTGCAGGGCTTTCGGCGTCGGCTCCTTCGTCCAGCGGAAATTGGTGGCGTCGACCCACATCCGATGGAGGATCACGCCGATCTTACGCGCCAGGGCGACCTTGGCCCGTTTCGTCCCGCGCCGCTTGGCGACGTCCATTCCCCAACGCTTGAGCGCCGAAAACCGCGTGACGCGCGACAGCAGGACATTGGCCGCCTCGTAGAGCGCCGTGCGCACCATTTCGTCGCCGACGCGCGTAATGCCGCCGGTCACGTCGGCCTCACCCGATTGATATTTTCTCGGCGTCAGTCCGAACAACGCGCCGACGGCCTTGGACTTCCGAATCCGCGCCGGGTCGTCCACCCCGGTCTTGAACGTGATCGCCACCAGCGGACCGACGCCCGGCGTCGTCATAAGGCGTCGACAGACTTCGTCCCCGCGAACGATGGTCAACATCGCTTTGTGCAACCGGCTGTACTCAGCCTGCAATGCGGAACGCGCCGCCAACATCGCCTGGCAAATCTGTTCGAGCATCGACTGGCCGGCGCACAGATCCCGAACCCGCGCCTCGAAGCTCTTGCGCGTCACCATGCCCATCTTCAGTCCGAAGCCGCGTAAATTGCCGCGAATGCTGAACTCCACATCGAGCAGTTTGCCGAGCAGAAGTTTGCGAGCCACGAGCAGCGCTCGAACCTCTTGCGAGCCTACCGATTTGCAGTGAACCAGCCGGAACCAACCCATCCGCATCAACTGAGCGATCCCGCGAGCATCCTTGCGGTCGGTCTTCACCGTCATCGCCGACAGCGCCGCTTTCACGTGTCGTGTCTCCAAAAGCACCGTCTCGAAGCCCGCCTTCGTCAGCCCGGCATACAGCCACTGCGACAATGGCCCGGCCTCGAGCCCGATGCGTTCGATCGTAAAGCCGAGCCCCTTCAGGAAGCCGACCAGCGTCGCAGGATCGCTACCGATCTTCGCTTCCCTGACAATCTTGCCCTTGGCGTCGACGATGCAAACGCTCGACAGTTCCAAAGACACGTCGATTCCGGCATAATGTTCCATGGCTGTCCTCCGTCCCACGATGCTTGGGGCCGGCGCTAATCTGGACCCCGTTTCGTCATCATACGGGGGACAGCCACCATCCTTCGCCAGAGGCTCGGGCCGGGGCCATTACGGCATCTGATGCACGACTGCGTCCTTGCAGTGGAAGACCCAGTGACAAGCGTTCGTCCCCTCGATGCGGACGCCGGTTTCGTCGCTGGCCACGACGCGCGCGGCGCGAAGAACCGCCTTGGCCTTTTCCGCCTTGATCTTGAAACGCGCATGGGAGCGGATGAACAGGTTCATCAGCGCGCCCTCGCTGATGCAAAGCCCGAACGCGTCGCGGAACATGAGGCGCAGCCGCTCATAGGACAGCGCCTGGAAGCCCTTGATGTCATTGGGCATCGTCGCCCGCTCGGATGGTCGGCGCGACGCCGCCCGGACGCGATTGGAGCGAGCGCTGGCGCTATGGCGCGAGATTGGCGACCGCCAAAACGCGGCCAATGTCCTGGGAACGCTTGCGACGCTCGAACGAGACAATCGTAATTTCGAACGCGCGGCGGCCTTGCTTTGTGAAAGCCTGACATTGATCAAGCAGGTCGGCGACCGCCGAGCGATAGCCTTCGTCCTCGAAGGGTTCGCCTTCCTGGCGGCGGCCGAGGGGAACGCCCCACGCGCTCTCAAGATCGCGGGGCCGCTCGGACCGCTCGCGAGCGCATAGGCGCCCCGGCGCCGCGGGGTTGGTGCAGCGAGCTTGAAAAGACATTAGCAGAAGCCAGCTCCGATCTTACAGGTGAATGCGTGGCTGATATAACAAGAGAAGGCGCCGCCATGAGCTTGCCGGAAGCAATAGCATTCGCGCTTGCGCAAACTGCACGATGATTTTCGAAGGGATGACGAAAAAGGATTTGGACAGTTTCAGAAGGCGAATGGCCGGTTGGCGTTCACGAAGAGACAGTCCGCGTCATAGGCGGAAAGTCGACTCGGGGTCGAGTCCGGAATTTGGACCGGCCATCCGTGACTTCGCGTTTCTGGCGCATCCTTGCCAGCGCCGTCCTGACCGCTGTCGATCCTTGACCAGTCTTTCGACCTGCGACCGGATTCCGCCCAACTCTACAGTTCAAGACGAACGAGCGGCCCGCCGCCAGTTTCGTGAACGCCGAAAAAGGTGTTTGATGAGACGCTAGGCGAATCATGGCGAGACGGCAATTCAATCGAACTCCAAAACCCGACACATTGATGGCCGTATACGCGCATGCCAATTTCGAGCGGATCGCCGCCGCCATCGGGGTGGAGGTCGCGGCGATCGCCAAACATGCGTCTCTGTTCGAAGCGGCAGCCCATTGGTATGGGCTGGATCGCGCTTCGCCAAACCGCGCCGCCCCCTCGACCTTACGCCGGAAACTCAATGGAATCGCGAAGAAGGCGCGCCAGCTATTGGAGAGCCTCGGCGTTGCCGACCTCAACGAGGCGGCTGATGGTCCCGGCGACCCCCGGATTCTCGACGCGCTTATTTTGATGGACGATCACGATGAGACGCCTCTCGTGCGAGCGACGCACCGCATCGGCCGTTTGGCGGAGATCATGGAAGGCGTCGTTGCCGCAGCCGAATTGAGTCTGCGCGCAGAGCAGGCGGCCG
>JAJYCZ010000095.1 GCA_021777915.1 Pseudomonadota bacterium
GAGGCCAAATGAGCGGCTAAACGAGCGAAAATCAACAGCGCGACGGCCTAAACCGGCCCGGTCAGCGCCATCGCGCCGCGCCTGAACGCCGGTCAGGCGAAGCCGACGCGTTTTTCAAAGCGCTCCTGCTGGTAAAGGATCGAACTGTGGGTGAAGCGCGCCATCACCAGATTGCGCACCTCCGGGCAGTCGAAGCCGGTGTCCAGCATGTTCACACTGACCAGGATTTGCGGGAATTCCTCTTTTTTGAAGCGCTTGATCTTGGCCGCGCCATCCACACTGTCGTCCGGCCCCATGCCTGACACGACGAAATCGGCGTAGCGGGTGGTAGGGCTGGGTTTCTTGTCGGCGAACACGTCATCGAACATGCGCGCCAGTGTTTCGGCGTGGCGCTTGGTGACGGCGAAGACGATGGTCTTGCCCCAATCGGGCGCGCGGCGAATGCCGTTCGGGCCGGTATAGCCGTTCTCCAGAACCTCGCGGAATTCACGCACCATGGCGCGGTTGCGCTCGGGAATCGTGAACTTCCGCTCCAGGGCCGATGGATCGACGATGATCGGGTCGCGGTCGGCGAAGAGCCGCTCCAACTCCGCGCGGGTCGGCGCATCGAGGGCGGCCCAATCGATGTCGCTGCGCGCGACCGAAAAGCCATCGGTCGCGGCCGTGCGCGCGGTCATGGCGCGGTAAATCTCATAGGGAACGAGATGCCCGTCCGCGATCGCCTCGGACATGCTGTAGCTGTATGTCGGGCGGCTGACCTCGAAGAATCGCAGCGTGTCGCGGATCGCGGCGCGATCTTCGTCATCCACATCGGGCGCGTCCTGCATAACGCACGGCGTTGCGGTAAGGCCCACCTTGATGCCGTCAAAATGGTCGAGCGCGCGCCGCCATTGGCCGTAAATGCTGCGGTGGCACTCGTCGATGACGACCAGGTCGAAATAGCCGGACGAGTATTTCTCGTATTCGTTCACCAGCGTTTGCAGCGTGACGATGGTGACGCGCTTTTCGTCCTGGAAACGGCGGCCGGTGCGCGGGACGCGGTAACAGGGCAGATGCGGCAGGTGCTCCGCGAAGGCGTCTTCGGCCTGCATCGCGAGCGTGTTCCGATCGACCACGAACAGCGCTCGCGTCGCCCAATTCGCTTCGAACAGGCGTTTCAGCAATGCCGCCGCCGTGCGGGTCTTGCCGGTGCCGGTCGCCATCTCGACCAGCATCTTGCGCCGCCCGTTGACGATCTCCCGGCATACCGCCTCGATGCAAGCGCTCTGATGCAGACGGCCACCGCCGCCGGCTATCCGGCTGTCGATCGGGATATCGAGCGGGCTGCGGCGGATATCGCGGGCGGCCTTCCGGCGGGCGAGATCATCCTGACTGAAAACGGTCTCGATCCTGCGGAAATGAGCGTCCTGGCCCTTGTCGCAGAACCAGATTTCTTCGCCGTTCGAGAGGAAGATGAACGGCACGTCGAGCAGGTCGGCGTAACGCCGGCCTTGTGCCTTGCCCGCACTGAGACTGACGCTCGTGCTCTTGGCTTCGAGCACGGCGAGCGCGCGGCCCTGGCGATCGAACAGCGCGTAGTCGGCGCGGCCGCCGTCATCGAGCGGATATTCGTAGCGCACGCTGACGCCATCGGTCAGACGCCAGTCAGTGTCTTTCAGAAGCTGGTCGATTTTGATGCGGGCGAAGGCTTCGTTCGTCACTTTCTGGCCGCCTCCACACCCCGTTCGGCGGTCTTTCCTTTGGTGGTCAAGCCAACCGTCAGTCGCTCGTATTCCTCGACCGAGATCACCATGACGACGCCGCGCCCGTGCTTCTCGATGAGCACTGGCTCCGCACGCGCGGTGTCGATCATCAACCCAAAGGCGTTCTTGGCCTCGCGCGCCGACATGGTTTTCATGGCCGATTCCCGTGGCGGTTCAGGCGGCCATTTAGGGCGAAACGGCTCTTTTGAGCAATCGGGAATCGGCGACGATTTCGGAGCAGCCGGGCGTAGGGGCAGAGATGGCGAGATAAAAGGCCGCACATTGCGGCTTTGGGCGGTTGTTTGTTTTCAATGACTTATGAGGCGATTTCGCGAGGTGCGGAAAATCGCCGAACATTGCTGCGATACGAGTTCCTAAATGATTTCAGTTGCTTGACGCGAGGTGCGATCCGCCTTTGATACGCTCGGCTACGCCACGCTTCGCCTTTAGATAATCGGATGGAAATAGATAGACAATCAGCTTGATCCGCGTCACGATCATTGGGTGTAAATGGATAACCGAACAGCATGACGCTCGACACCACCACGCTTCGGATCACCCCTGAAATCCTGTCGCTGATCGCCGAGATCGACGAGTTCAAGGGGGCGTGGCGAGCGATCGGCCGGATCGCGCCGGAGCGGCTGTCCGGCCTGCGCCGCGTCGCCACCATCGAGAGCATCGGCTCCTCGACCCGCATCGAGGGGGCGAGGCTCAGTGACCGGGAGGTCGAGACCCTGCTGGCGAACATCCGCATTGGGTCGTTCGCCACGCGCGACGAGCAGGAGGTCGCCGGCTACGCCGAGGCGATGGAGACAATCTTCGGCGCCTATGACGCGATCCCGCTGACCGAGAACCATATCCGCCAGCTCCACCGCGACCTGCTGGCCCCTTCGACCAAGGACGAACGGCATCGTGGCTCCTACAAGACGCTCGCCAACCACGTCGAAGCCTTCGATGAAGATGGCAGGAGTCTCGGCGTCGTGTTCGAGACCGCCTCACCCTTCGATACGCCGCGCCGCATGGCGGAGCTGGTGGAGTGGGTGGCCGATAAGGAGAAGGGCAGGAGCCTTCACCCGCTTCTGGTCATCGCGGTGTTCGTGGTGGTGTTTCTGGAGATTCATCCCTTCCAGGACGGCAACGGCCGGCTGTCGCGCATCCTGACCACGCTGATGCTGCTGCGAGCCGGTTATGCCTATGTGCCCTACAGCTCATTGGAAAGCGTGATCGAGCAGAGCAAGGAAGGCTATTACCTGTCGCTCAGGCGGACGCAGGGGACGATCCGCACCGAGGCGCCGGACTGGAATCCCTGGACGGAGTTTTTCCTCCGCGCCTTGCAACGCCAGAAGCAGCGCCTTGAAAAGAAGATGGAGCGCGAGCGGGTGATGCTTGCGCAGATGCCAGAATTGTCGGTGCTGATCCTGGAGGTGGCGCGCGAGCATGGCCGTGTGACGGTGGCCGAGGCGGTGAGGGTCAGCGGCGCCAGCCGCAACACGATCAAGGATCATCTGAAGGCGCTGGTCGAGCAAGGTCATCTGGTCTTGCGCGGGGCTGGTCGGGGGGCGTGGTATGGTCTTGCCTGAGACAGTTACGTCCGTGGAGCACATGCCACCCCGCCACAGGCTTGCCGCGCCACGCTCCCGCAAGTATTTTTACGCTCTGGCGCGCGGAGGCTTCCAGCGTAGAAAACGGCTATTCTTTCCGGGGTCTCGTTCGGCGATTCTGGCGCAATGGCCAGACCTCGCAAGGAACGCCCGCCGACCGCATCCGAGCAGCTTGAAGCGTTGCTCGGCCAGCCGTGGCCGTTTGCCGGCCGGCCGTCGAAATATGACCTCTCGACCTGGACCGTTACCGATGACTGGCCCGAGCATATCCCCGTCACGGAGGCCGAGGTGGACGTGTTCGAGGCGTGGTTCGGCGACCTCTTCGATGAACTGTTCGGGTTTGCCTGATAAAGTGGTGAGATCGTTCATATGACCGCTGCCGCCCGCCGTGTCCTGGATGATTGCCGGCTGGTGCATGCCATGCTCGAAGACGAGCCTGAGCCTAACAAATTTCGGGTCCTTTGGGTTGCCGCATTGGCTCTCGTCCGCTCGGTGGGCCAAGTGTTGTACAAGATCGATGGGAATGACGGACGCATTCGGGGGCAAGCCAGCGAGCGGTATCAGCATTGGCGATCATCCGACCCAGAGCATCGAATTTTCCGAGATTTTATAAAACAGGAACGAGACCTGATGCTCCATGAGTATCGATCGAATCTCGATCCCCGCGAAAACGTTCCGATTTCGGTCATCAATAGTTGTCCGGCTTTGATCTCCGAAGCTGATCCAACTGTCGAGTCGGCCTTCAGGTTGGATCAGAACATTTTCCGTCCATTCTCACAGGGTCATTGGGCCGGAGAAGACGCTCGCGATGTGTTACTCGAAGCAATCGAGTGGTGGGAGCGCGAACTTTCGGTGATAGAAGCAAATAATGATGAAAAACCCGGAGGCGTGCCATGACCGTGCCGTTGCGCGCCGCCCTCTATCTGCGCGTCTCGACGGTGCGGCAGGCCGAGCATGACGTCTCGATCCCCGACCAGCGCAAGCAGGGCGAGACCTGGTGCGCCTCGCGCGGTTATCAGCTTGTCGAGACCTTTGTGGAGGCTGGCGCTTCCGCCACGAACGACCGCCGGCCCGAGTTTCAGCGCATGATCGAGGCGGGGACCAGCAAGCCCGCGCCGTTCGATATTGTCGTGGTTCACAGCTTCTCGCGCTTCTTTCGCGACCACTTCGAGCTGGAGTTCTACGTCAGGAAGCTCGCCAAGAACGGCGTCAAGCTCGTCTCGATCACGCAGGAGATGGGCGATGACCCCATGCACGTCATGATGCGCCAAATCATGGCGCTGTTCGACGAATACCAGTCCAAGGAGAACGCCAAGCACGTCCTGCGGGCGATGAACGAGAACGCCCGGCAGGGCTTCTGGAACGGCGCCCTGCCGCCGATCGGCTTTCGAATCGTCGCGGCCGAGCAGCGGGGATCGAAGACCAAGAAGAAGCTGGAGATCGACCCGCTGCACGCTGACACCGTGAGGCTAATCTACCGGCTGTTCCTCGAAGGCGACGGCGTTAAGGGACCGATGGGCGTGAAGGCAATCACCTGTCACCTCAACGAGCGCCGCATCTTCACCCGTGACGGCGGGCGCTGGGGCCTCGCGCAAATCCACGCCATCCTGACCCGCACGACCTATATCGGCGAGCACAGGTTCAACACCCGCTCGCACAAGGATCGGGAGCGGAAGCCTGAAGGCGAGATCGCGATCATGGCCTGTCCGCCGCTCATCGACCGCAAAACCTTCGATGCGGTGCAGGCTCGCCTAAAATCCCGCGATCCCCGGATGACGCCGGCGCGCGTCACCAGCGGCCCCACTCTCCTTACCGGCATCTGCTTCTGCGCCAAATGCGGAGGCGCCATGACGCTCAGGACCGGCAAGGGCAGTGCGGGCGGCACATATCGCTACTATACCTGCTCGACCAAGGCCCGGCAGGGCAAGACCGGCTGCGAAGGCCGCTCGATCCCGATGGACCGGCTCGATCAACTGGTCGCGAAGCATCTGGAAGAGCGGCTGCTTCAGCCGGAGCGGCTGGAAACCATCCTCGCCAGCGTGCTCGACCGCCGCCAGGAGCGCACCGAGCGCCGCCGCGAGCACCTTGCCGAGCTTCACAAGCGCATCACTGAGACCGATCAGCGCCTCAACCGCCTCTTCGACGCCATCGAGTCCGGCGTCGCCGATCTCGACGCTCCCGGCCTGAAAGAGCGCATCGCCGGCCTCAAGGCGATTCGCGAACAGGCCAGCGCCGATGCCGAGCGCGCCCAGGCCGCGCTCGACCATGCCGGCAATCAGGCGGTCTGCCCGGATATGGTCAGAACCTTCGCCCGCGCGGCCCGCCAGCGTATGCGGCTCGAAGGTGGCGGCTACCGCCGCGACCACCTGCGCGCGCTGGCCCAGCGCGTCGAGGTCGCGGACAAGGAAGTCCGCATCATGGGAACGAAGGCCGAACTCCTGCGCACCCTGGTCGCCGCTTCAGGCGGGAAATCAGTCGCATTTGGAGTTCAGAGTTCTGTTCTGAAATGGCGCGCCCGAAAGGATTCGAACCTCTGACCCCCAGATTCGTAGTCGTATAATTTGAGTTATTTGTGCTTATATGGGGTTTGCAAAACGTTGAAAGTTAGCACTTTATAAATTCACTCTCCTATTTGCGTTTATTTGCGATTGACGTATTCTGCTTACCACGCGCTTACCGGATAAAAGCTGCTTACCGGATCGCTTCATCAGGAGGCCGTGACGATGCCGCGAGGTCGTATTTCAAAAAAATCCGTAGACGCTCTGGTCTGCACGCCCGGCAAAGATCGCGAAATTCTTTGGGATGACGCCCTTGCCGGCTTTGGCGTCGTTTCCTTTCCGACCGGCAAAAAAGTCTATGTCGCTCAATATCGGCAGCATGGGCGCTCGCGGCGCTTCGCGATTGGCGAGCACGGGCGATTGACGCCGGATGAAGCGCGGTCGCTGGCCAAGGTTCATCTTGGCCAAGTCGCGAAGGGTTTGGACCCCTTGGAGGAACGGAAGGCCGAACGCGCCAAGGAGACTTTCCGCGAAACCGCCGCTCGCTTCATGGCCGTCCATGTCAGCGCGAAGCGCAAGAGGCGGACGAAGGAGGAATATCAGCGGCTCCTCGACATTCATATTTTGCCCAACATCGGCGCGCGACGCATGGTCGATTTGAGCCGATCCGAAATCGCGCATCTTCATGAAAAATTGTCCGCGTCGCCCTGTGCGGCCAACCGATCCTTGGCGCTGATTTCTTCCATATGGAATTGGGCGGCGAAGCGCGATGAAGTCGCTTTCGAAAAGAACCCGGCAAAAGGAATTGAGCGCAACAAGGAAGGCAAGCGCGAGAGGTTTTTGACAAGCGATGAGTTCGCCCGACTTGGCGACGCACTGCGGCAGGCCGAAACCGATGGAATTCCTTGGGCCGTTGACGAAGAGAACCCAAAATCTAAACACACGCCGAAGAGCAACCCCCGCACAACGTTCGATCCTTTCGCGGTCGCGGCCATCCGGCTGTTGATTTTGACGGGCGCGCGTTTGCGCGAAATCCTCAATATGAAATGGGAGCAAGTCGATTTTGAGCGCGGAATTATTCACCTCGCCGATAGCAAGACTGGGGCGAAGCCGATCTATCTTTCGGCTGCGGCGCTCCAAATCCTGAATTCCCTGCCGCGCATCGACGGCAATCCTTACGTTATCGCCGGGAAAGACGATGCTCCGCGCGCGGACCTGCATCGGCCTTGGGCGGCCGTCAGGCGCGCGGCCGGCCTTCCTGGCGTTCGCATTCACGATCTTCGCCATAGCTTCGCTTCGTTCGGCGCTGGCGCATCCCTTGGCCTGCCGATCATTGGCAAGTTGCTCGGGCACAGCCAGGCCGCGACGACCGCGCGTTATGCACATCTGGACGCCGACCCGATGCGACGGGCCGCCGAAACGATCGGTTCCACGATCGCGGCGGCAATGAACCGCCGGCCGTCCGCTGAAGTCACACCTTTGCAGGCCGCTCGCGGTCGCAACGCGCGACCATGAGGCCGCGCCGCAAATTCGCTCAAACCAAATGGAGAAAACGCCCATGCCTTTGCCGGATAGAAACTTCAATGAAGAAATCGAGAAAACGCGCGGCGTCGGCCGCGTCGTCGAGATCGCGGCGCGAACCGTGCTGCAATGCGACCTCATCACCGATAAGGACGATTACCGCGTTGCGGGACTGATGATGAGTATCGAGGCTTTGGCCGACCGGCTCGATGACCTTTGCCATATGTGGGACGAAGAAAGGGCCGCCATAGATCAAAGGCTTTATGGGAACGGCGCGGCGAGCCGGACTTGATGCGGGCGTGCGTCCCTTCCGACGGTGCGTAATCTAACGCCACATTTCTTGCCGTTGCACATTTGACCCTCGCGCCGCGCGCTCAAACTTGGAATGTCGCCCGAACTGATTCGGTCGATGGCGGATCGCCGTAGCCGGCGCAATCTGCATCCAGGCACGGCGCGCAGCGAGGATATTCAATGAACGACCAAAATTCCGATTGGATTCGACCGGACGACTTCGTTTCCGAAGTGGTGGGAAAGATTGGCCGCACGCGGCAGGAAGTCCGCGAGATGATCGCAAAAGCTGTTGATCATTTTGGCTTCTCCGTCGCCGTGTCGGACGGCGAGGGAAACGCTGTGCCGCTAATGGGACACAAGTTCAGAGGCGGCAGACATTGGGCTGAGGCGCAGTTTATCGACGCGAACGAAATTCGTCGTCTGCTTGAAAATGAATGTGGCGTCGCGTTCGATTGCCCAGGAGGCGGAACCGACGAGGCTCCCTTGACGGCCGCCGCCGAAAGCGAGTGCGTCAAGCGCCTAATTAACGAAATGAGGGCTTCGCCGCAAGCCGGGACAAAAACAAAAGAAGCTTGGCACACCCAACTGAAAAAGGAACTTCCAGGATTGTCAGATCGCGCCTTCGCCCGCGCATGGAATAAAGCGATCAAGGAAACAGGAGCGAATTGGGCGAAGGCGGGAGCAAAAAAACGGTTTCATTCATGATGCCGATTCGATTCGCGTCTTGATTTCTGACGGCTATTTTTTTCGCAGCAGCAAGCGAACTCTCCCCGCATTTCCAATGCAAATGCGGGGAAATCCAATGAACCACGACACTACACAAAAGCGGATGCTCAGGGTTCCTGAGGCCGCGGTTTATCTCGGCGTAAGCGTTTCCTATCTGAATTCGCTCAGATCGAGGGGCGGAGGCCCGATTTTTGTCAGTATGGGCCGCGCCGTCGCCTATCATCCCGACGACCTCGATAAATGGTGTGCCGCTCGGCGGCGCGCGTCCACCTCGGACAAAGGGGGCGCGAAATGAAATCGGCCCTCGATCGGGAGACAGTTGACGCCTTGGGCTTCCTCTTGCGCTTGGGCGTCGGGGCTGTCGCGGACGCTATGCGCGCCGCTTCGAATGGTTCGCAAACCGCCGAAGCCTTCGGCGCAGCATCGTTACGGTTCGAGAGTTTCGAACGTCGCCTGCTGGCGATGGATGACGAGCGACGCGCAGCCTCCGCCAAACTCCAAGAAATTCTGACTCTTGGAAAGGAGGCGGGCGAGGCGGCGCGATTGCTTGCCGGCGCTGTGGGTTTCAATCCGCGTCAGCTTTGCGCAGTGGCGAGAGCCGGCCAGGACGAAGAGGCGTCAGCGATTTTTCGGGCGATGGCGAACCTTGTTCTCACCGATCTGCGGGGGGGCCTTGCCATTCCGCAAAATTTTCTTCGGCCTTCGCTCGCCAAGGACGCCGCCTTGAAGGCGATAGACGCGGCGATACTCAAATATCGAGGCCGCGACCCTGTGCCGATAGAGGTTTTCGCAGATGTCTGGCGCATCGCGTTATTGTTGGCGTCCTTGGCGCGCGGCGGATGGTCAGAAGGCGTGATTGTCAGCGCCCTCACAGCGCTGGCGCGATCCTCCCGTCTATCGCCCCATGCAGAAAGATGACCTCGCCGCGCTTAAGGCGCGCGTGCGGCTCTCGGACCATGTTTCGCGACGCGTGAAGCTCTCGAAAAATGGCCCGGACCGCTGGGGCGTTTGCCCCTTCCACAATGAGAAAAGCCCGAGTTTTTCGGTCAATGACGCCAAGGGCTTTTTCCATTGTTTCGGCTGCGGCGCTCATGGCGATATTCTCGACTGGTGGCGCGACGCCGAAGGGCTTTCCTTTGAGGAAGCGCGCGAGCGCCTTCGCCGCGAAGCCGGCGCGCTTCCCATTCAGCGGGAGCGCGCGCCGAGCCACGCCGAAAAGGACCGCGACACCTTGCGCAAGCAGGCGGAGGGGCGGGCGATCTGGACGGCGGCGCAGCCGGCCGGCGGCACGATTGCCGAAACCTATTTGCGCCAGGCGCGCGGCATAGGCATTGCGCCGCCCGCCTGCCTGCGCTTTCACCCGCGCCTGCCGGTCGGCCCGCGCGAGCTTGGCGACGCCCCGGCAATGGTCGCGGCCGTCACCGATCTTGCCGGCGCTGTGGTCGCGGTTCAGCGCACCTTCCTTTTGCCGGATGGATCGGGAAAGGCGCGGTTCGAGCGGCCGAAGCGCGCGCTTGGCCCGGTCGGCGAAGGCGCGGTGTGCCTTGCGCCCGCCGGCATCGTCATGGGGATCGCCGAGGGCATCGAAACCGGCCTTTCGGCGATGGAGCTTTTCGCCGTTCCGGTTTGGTGCGCGCTTGGCTCCAATCTCGCCCGCGTCGTGTTGCCGGACTTCGTGCGCAATGTCGCCTTGTTCGCGGATCGCGGCGAGGCCGGCGAGCGCGCGGCGCTCATCGCCTCGCGCGCCTTTCATGAGCAAAAGCGCAAGGTGACGGTTCGCTTTCCCAAGATCGGCAAGGACTTCAACGACGAATTGAAGGCGCGGCGGAATGGATTATGAGACGCCGCGCGACGCCCCGAGCGCCGATTTCTCGCTTGAACCGCTGAACATTATCGCGCCGGCCGCTTGGGAGGGCCGCGCCATTCCAGAACGCGAATGGATTTGGGACGGCTGGATACCGGTAGGGACAGTCACGGCGCTTTATGGCGACGGCGGAACAGGCAAGAGCTTGCTGGCGCTGCAATTCATGACAGCTTGCGCGGCGGGCCTCCCTTTCCTTGGGCAGGATGTGAAGCAGGTCAAGGCGCTGGGCGTATTTTGCGAAGACGAGGAAAACGAACTGCATCGCCGACTAGCCTCAATCAACGGCGCGCTCGGCATTTCCTTCGCCGAATTGGACGATCTCCGCCTGGTCTCCCGTGTCGGGAATGAAAACCTTTTGATGACTTTCGCGGCGGACGGTCACGGCGTCCCGACGCCATTTTTCTCGCAAATTCTGAACGCGGCCCGTGATTTTGGCGCGCGGCTGATCGTGATCGACACGGCCGCCGACACCTTTGCGGGAAACGAGAATATCAGGCCGCAGGTGCGTCAGTTCATCGCCCTGTTGACGCGCCTTGCGCAGGCAATCGGCGGCGCTGTGATCCTGCTGGCGCATCCGTCGCAATCCGGCAAGGCGAGCGGCAGCGGCGATGGTGGCTCGACGGCATGGAATAATTCGGTCCGCTCGCGGCTCTATTTCAAGCGGCCCGGTCAACCGGACGGGAAGGAACCGGCATCCGGCGAACCTGTGGACCCTGATCTTCGCGTCCTGTCCCGCCTCAAGGCCAATTACGCGGCGACGGGCGTTGAACTGCCGGTGAAATATGAGCGCGGGGCTTTTATAGACGCCTCGGACGCGCCGGGCGCGAGCATTGTGCGCGGGCCGCAACGCGACCGCGAGGCCGAGGAAGTCTTCATGAGCGGCTTGGCGGAATTGGCGGAAAAGAACTTTCGTTGCAACGTCCACAAAGGACAGGCCAATTTTGCGCCGAAGGCATTGCGCGATAAGACGCGCGAGGCGGGGGCTTTTTCCGAAATCGAACTGACGGCCGCGATGAACCGCCTTATTCAGGCCGGGCGGATCACGAGCGTTGAGGAAGGGCCGGCTTCGCGTCGGCGTTCCTTTTTGAAGGTAATCGCCCCCGACCTGCCCGGAACGTGAACGGGCGCTAGCGAGTCCATGGAGGCGAAACGAGCGCGCCCGGCTATGACCCTAGCCGGGCGTTTCCGTTTTCGCCTCACGCGCCGCCGGGAGTCACGCAATCGGCATGTCGTCCGCTGAGGACCGCCCCGCCGAGCGGGCGACGCTCGCGCGGGCCTTCGTTGCTTCGCCGGTGTCGAGTGCGCCGTGTTCCGCGTCGCGCGATCGGGCTCGTTCCACCCCCTATAGGTTATAACCTATAGGGGGTGGAACGAGCCACGCCCTCAAGCGGGTGGAAGGGCAAGGGTGGAAATCTGGCCTCGTTGCCAAAATTGAACGCGCGAACCGTTCGCGAATAAGGCGGCCACGGATCGAGCGGCTTCGGCGTCATGCCACTGACAAAGTAGGGGTGGAATGCCGCTCACCGTCGAGCGGTTTCAAAATCGCCGCAGGCCAGGCCGTCCGAAGCCGGCGGTGGCGGCTCTTGGGCGCGCGCAAACCTCAGTTTGACGGCTATACAGAAAACCTTGCCAGATCGGCGTCGGGAAAAGCTTGGATTTCCGGGGCTGCAAACACAGGGTTTGCGCTATACAAAAAACAGTTGTTTTCTGTATATGTCCATGCTATCAAATCCGCGTCTCCGCAGTCGGACAGGGAAGGCCATGAAAACCGTTGCGATTTACACGCGCGTTTCGACGGATCGGCAAACGACCGAAAATCAGGAACGCGAGCTAAACGAAGTCGCCGCCCGCATGGGTTGGCGCATCGTCAAGGTCTATCGAGACGAGGGCGTGAGCGGCGCGAAGTCGCGCGCCGAGCGTCCCGCCTTTGACGAGCTTTGCAAAGACGCGGCCCGGCGGCGCTTTGATATGGTCATGGCGTGGTCGGTGGATCGGCTTGGCCGCTCGCTTCAAGACCTTGTGGGCTTCCTCTCGGAATTGCACGCCCTTGGGATCGACCTGTTCTTGCATCAGCAAGGCTTGGACACGACGACGCCCGCCGGGAAGGCGATGTTTCAAATGATGGGCGTGTTTGCCGAGTTTGAGCGGGCGATGATCCGCGAGCGCGTGAAGTCGGGGCTTGAGCGGGCGAAGTCCAAGGGCAAGACCTTGGGCAGGCCGACGATTGGTCCAGAGAAAGAGGCCGCGATCCGCGCCGACTTGAAGGCCGGAACCGCAGGGATTTTGAAGTTGGCCGCGAAGCATAAAGTCGGCGTCGGAACGGTTCAGCGGATCAAGGCCGCGCTGGCGGCGTGAGGGGAAGCCGGGAAGGCTGGAAACAGCGCCGCCCACCCCCCCGGCCTTCGCTTTCGACACTTCCAGGCGGCGGCTTTCCAAAATAGCGGCGACGCCCTCGCCCCCGCCCATGCCCACTTTTGCCGGCTCAATGCTGACCGTCATCGTCATCGTCGTCGCCGGGCGCCGGGAAAACGGGCGGCGGGGCGAAGGCCGGCGGCGGCGGCGTCAAATCAGCCTGTGGCTGGACGCGCGGCCGCGGGTTCGGATCGGGGCCGTCCGGATACATCGGGTTGTCGTTCTGGCCCGAAATCCTGCCTTGATAGGTGCGCGGGTAAACGTTGTGGCTGAGCGGACTGGGATAAAGGGTCATCCGCGTGTCGCCCGCACTGTCAACTTCGGCGGCCCCCGTGCGGCCGTCGTCGCAGGTGACGTGATATTCGTCGGGAAGCCCGTAGGCTGGCGCGCGTTCGCGGCGGTCGAGCCCGCAATCGGCCAGGGCGGGCGTCGAAACGAGCAATGCGAGAAGCAGGGCGCGCATGAAATCTCCCTCGGCATGGCTTTGACGAAGACGAGCGATCTCAGGCCGTCGTTGCCGATCCAGGTCATGAAACACGCGATCGCGCGGCGGCGCAACGAAGCTTTGACCCGGGCCGCGCTTGGTCATCCGATATTGGCGTTGGCTCCAGGCGGAGTGATCTCACACAAATCCGAACCTCAGTTTTTCATAGGAAAATAGAACGCGCCGCCGTGCCGACACGGACCCGAAGCTGACGGCGGAAGGCTGATGCGCTCCAGCTAGATTATTAAATGATTTCAAAGTGGTGCCCCTGGCCGGGATCGAACCAGCACTCCTTGCGGAACTCGATTTTGAGTCGAGCGCGTCTACCAATTCCGCCA
>JAJYCZ010000003.1 GCA_021777915.1 Pseudomonadota bacterium
ATAGGCTTCAACCTAAATCTCCGGCAACGCGAATCCACCCTGGCAAAACCCGCCAGAGAACCCCTCAAGGCTCAAATGAAGACGCGCCAGCGCCTCGCCGCTTTCCCCGCGGCGACGCCGTCGATGCGCGCCTTATAAAGCCGCCTTCCGCCAAACGTCAATAACGTTTTTGGAAAAAACCGATATTTTTGGATTTCCGCGAAATTTCATAGGATTGTGTTCAACCGGCGGGCGGGCGCTCATTCGCGGCCGCCCCATTTGAGCCATTTTTCCACAGTCTATCTCAAAAACCTTTCCGGGCCGGCCGCTTGGCGAGATAGAATCCAATCCGGCTCTATCTCCTGTCTTGTCCATCCTTGGAGTCCAGTTCGACCTTGCGAGCCGTTGCCCTAGGCGCCATCCGACCCTATCGATCCGGCAAGCGCGGATCGCTGTTCGCCGCGATCGGCATGGAGCCGCCGATCGTCGCGGAGGGCGACCGTCTCGGCATGGAGAGCCAGCGCCGGGTTTCGCCGCGCTGGCTGGCGGGGACGGCGCTTACCGGCCTGATCGGCGCATGCCTCCTCGGGGGGACGATTTACGCGGCGTTCGACCGCCAGGCCTATTTCGCCGAGGCGCCGACCCGCGCGATCCTGGCGCGGCGCGAGGCGTTCGAAGATTCCGGCGTCAATCCCAAGAAGGGCGACCGCCTGCTCAAGGCGGTCGATATCGTCGCCGCCAAACAGACTTTCAAGGCGCCGATCGCGATCGAGGCAGGCGACAAGGAAGTGATGCGGACACACGTTTTCACGCGGGTCGCCACCACCTTGACTCAGGCCGAAACAGGGCTGGCGAGCGACGTGCCGGCTTTCAACCCGCTCCAACTGCTGGCCGATTCCCGCAATCCGCCGCCGGACGGCACAGAACCGCCGCCCGACGAGCAGGACTCGGACGTCAGCTTCACCTCTGGCGACCTCTATCCGGTTTCGCTGGCCGGGCAGAGCGCGACGCTTTCGATCGACGAGGTGCGCGACCAGATCGCCGAAACCGTCAGGAACGCCCAGAGCAGCGGCGCGGCGGCGCCGTTGCCTTTGCCGCCCCAACTGCTGCTGATGCGCACCAGCCGCGCCGGCCTTGAAGCGGGCGGGTCCGATCTCGGCCTCGGCGTCGTCGCCAACACCACGGTCAATTCGCCGTTTTCGGCGATCGAGGTGCGAATGGTGCCGGAAAATGTGACTTTAGCGCCGCGCGGCGCCATTTCGGCTTCGAGCCCGGATCGGTCGCCGCTCGGCAATCAGAAGCTGATCACCGTTGGCCATGGCCAGACCGTCGAGGACGTTCTTGCAGGCGCGGGTCTGGACAAGGACGTCACAGCCAAGATCAAGGCCGGATTCGCCGGGACGAATCTCTCGACGCTGCTCGCCGAAGGCCGGCGCGTCAAATTGTCCTTCGCCGACGCCGAACAGAGCGAGGGGGCGATCCTCGCGCGTCTGAGCGTTTATGACGGCGACAGTCTCAAGGCCTCGGTCGCGCTGGCCGACGACGGGCATTACCAGTTGCTCGCCAACGCGCCGATCGAGCAAGCCAAGGCGCGCCGGCAGCCGGGCGAGGACAATTCCGACGAAAGCGACGATGACGCGAGCGCCATGCGCCTCTACAATTCATTCTACGAAACCGCGCTGAAACAGGACATCCCGCGCCCGATCATCGACCAGATGGTGCGCATCTTCGCCAATGACGTCGATTTCCAACGCGCCGTCTCCCCCGGCGATACGGTCGAGGCCTTTTATGACGGCGGCGATGTGGCGAACGCCAGCCACCCCGAACTGCTCTACGCTTCAATCACGGCGCGCGGCGAGACTTATCGCTATTACCGCTTCGAATCTCCGGACGACAAGAACATCGATTTCTTCGACCCGGATGGTCGTTCGACGCGCAAATTCCTGCTGCGCAAGCCGATGGCGACCGGCGAATTCACGTCCGGATTCGGCATGCGCTACCATCCGATCCTCCATTACACCCGCCCTCATAACGGCGTGGACTGGGCCGCGCCGATCGGCACGCCGATCTTTGCCGCGGGCAACGGCGTCGTCCAGAAGGCGGGCTGGGACGCAGGCTATGGCCGCCGAGTCGAAATCGAGCACGCCAACGGCTATGTGACCACCTATAATCACATGTCGCGCTTTGGCCGCGGCGTTGCCGAGGGCGCCCATGTCCGGCAGGGCCAGATCGTCGGCTATCTCGGCGCAAGCGGCCTGGCGACCGGCCCGCATCTTCATTACGAGGTCGTCGTCAACGGCCATTACGTCGATCCGATGCGGGTGAAACTGGCGCGCACCCGGCAGCTCGACAACCAGGAACTCCCGCTGTTCGAGCGCGAACGCGACCAGATCAACGGCCTGATGGCCAAGGCCCCGACCACGACGCGCGTCGCCGGACAATAGACTTTCGACGCTTAACCTTCATCCGCGCCGGCGCGCGGCGTCGCGCCGCGGCCCGAGCCCGAACGGACCCGGCGTGAGCGCGGGCGCGAGCGCCGGAGCGAGTTCCGGCAGGCCGCGCCGCGAACGCCGGGCGCCGACCAGCCGATAGAGCTGCTTGGTCGCCTCGACCACGATGACGCCGGCGCCCGGCAAAGACAGTTTCCCGCTGACCCGCTCGACCGCCGGCGCGAATTTCAGCCAGCCGGCGCGCTGAACCGGCGGCGTGTAAAGCGCCTCGCTCCAGTAGATCGGCGAAAACAGCGATTCACGCATCAGGTCCATCAACTGGCCGCGCGAATAGGGCCGGCCGTGGCCGAAAGGCGTGGTGTCGAGCCGCGCCCACAGGCCGGAACGGTTTGGCGCGACCACGATCAGCCGGCCGCCCGGGGTCAGCACCCGCCAGACTTCCGAAAGCAGCTCGCGCGGATGTTCGGCGTTTTCCAGGGCGTGCGTCAGCAACATGCGGTCGATGCAGGAATCGGGCAGCGGCAGCATCGAATCGTCGATGAGTGTGGACGACGACGGACCCGAAGCCGGCCAGTTCACGACGCCCTGCTCCGCCGGCATCATCGCGATCAGGCGCAAGGGATGGTCGCGGAACATTTCGAGATAAGGCGTCGCATAGCCGAGGCCGCCGATCGAAAGGCCGGCGACGGAATCCCAGCGTCCGGACAGGATCGCGCCGACGAACCGGCGCGCCGTATCGCCCAGCGGCGAGGCGTAAAAGCTCCGCAAATCGGTGACATCGAGGGCCATGCGCCAAGATCGGCGAAAATCGCCTTGCAAGCAAGCGCGAGCCCGCCAAACTAGGAAGCCATGCGCGGTGCAGCCGCGAATCGGATCGAACCGGGAGCGCGACATGGCGGTCGAATTTCACCAGTTCCTTTGCCTCAACGACAATTTCGGCCTCCTCGCCCATGACAAAGCCTCGGGAGCGACGGCGGCGCTCGACGCGCCGGAGGCCGAACCGATTCTGGAGGCCCTCGCCGAGAAAGGCTGGACCTTGACCGATATCTGGCTCACCCACCATCATCACGATCACATCGGCGCGGCGGCCGAGCTGAAGGCGCGGTTCCCCGAGGCGCGCGTGGTCGGGGCCCGCAAGGACCAGCGCCGCCTTCCGCCGCTCGACCTCGCGGTGGGCGAAGGCGATTTCGTCAGGCTCGGCGAAAGCGGCGCGCGGGTGTGGGAAACACCGGGCCACACTTTGGGCCACCTCGCCTATTATTTCCCGGACGACGGCGCGGTGATCGTCGGCGACACCTTGTTCTCTCTCGGCTGCGGCCGGGTGATGGAGGGGACGATGCCGATGATGCACGAAACCGTGACGCGGCTCGCCCATCTGCCGGGCGAGACCCGTATCTATTGCGGCCACGAATATACCGAAGCCAATGCAAGGTTCGCGATCCTCGTCGACCCCGAAAACCCCCTGCTCCGCGAACGGGTCGAGGAAGTCGCCGCCTTGCGCGCGCGCGGCGCTTTCACGCTGCCGACCACCGTCGCGAGGGAACGCCAGACCAATCCCTTCCTGCGCGCCGCCGATCCGCAGCTCCAGAAGGCGATCGGCCTGGATCACGCGAATCCGGTCGAGGCCTTCACGATCCTGCGCGAACGGAAAAATCGTTTCTGATCGCGACATAAACCCGGAATTAACAGCTCGTACGCAGATTCGTCGGAACTGACATTCCGGCCTTTCTGGAAAAGCGCCCGTGCAACTCCGCTATTTCGCGGCCCCCCCGCGGAAAGTCGCCGTAAAGGGGGATCGCCCACCTGAACCGGCGATCGAGCGTCGCGATGAGCCGTCCGCCCTGTTCGCCGTCCCGCCGCCGGTCGAACTGGCGGCGGCCGCGCGCGCGGACTCGGCGTCGCCCGGGGCCGGGGCCGGCAAGACGGCGGCGACCGGACCGAACGAAGCCCATGATCGCGGCGGCGCGCCCGATCCGCGCGCCATCCTCGATTCCATCGGACAAATCGTCTATGACTGGGATCTGGACTCCGACCAGATCACATGGGGTCCAAACGTCGAATCCGTCTTCGGCTTCCAGAACATCGCCGCGCTCTCGACCGGCCGCGGCTACGCCGAATGCCTGTCCCACGACAGCGAAAGTTCGCCTTACCAGGCGATCGCGCGCTCGACCGCCGTGGACCAGGGCAAGGGCGCGCCGTTCGAGGTCCGCTATGGAATCAATCCTCCCGACGGCTCCCGCGACGCGACCGTCTGGATCGAGGACTCGGGACGCTGGTTCGCGGGGCCGAATGGACGCCCGGCGCGCGCGCACGGCCTGATTCGCGTCGTCACCGACCGTTTCCGGCAAGAACGGCAATTCGCCTTCACGTCCCGCTTCGATCCGCTGACCGGCGCGCTGAACCGCGCGAGCCTGCTGGAGCAGACCGGTCATTTCTTCGCCGCCGCGGCCAAGCACAAGCAGCCTTTCGGGGCGCTCCTGGTGAGCGTGGACAATCTGTTCATGCTCAACCGCACCTATGGCTACGATGTCGCCGACCAGGTGATCGCCAGCCTCGCCAGGCTGCTGCGCGCCAACTGCCGCGAGCGCGATCTTCTCGCCCGCTACGCCGGCAACAAGTTCGGGCTCATCATACACAATGCCGACGCCGAACCATTGACCGCCGTCGCCGAACGGCTGATCGAGGCCGCCGCCACGACGCCGTTCGAGACCAGCGCCGGGCCAGCCCCGGTTTCATTGCGCATCGGCGGCGCCGTGGCGCCCCGCAACGGCCGGGCGGCGCATGTTCTGTTCCAGCACGCCGAGGAGGCGCTGGATCTCGCCCGCCAGCCCGGCGCGGCGCGTTTCGTGCTCTACGAACCCTCGCTGGCGCGCGAAGATTCGCGGATGCGGGCGTTGAAAATATCGGACGAAATCGTCTCCGCGCTGAATGAAGACCGAATCCTCATCGCGCTCCAGCCTCTGGTCCGCGCGACGACCGGCGAGGCCGAGCTTTACGAGGCCTTGATGCGTCTGCGCCGTCCCGACGGCTCGCTGGTCGCCCCCGCCAGCGTCCTCCCGACGGCGGAGAAGTCGGGATTGATCCAGATGATCGATCAGCGCGTGCTCGAACTCGCCCTTAAAAAGCTCGCGGAACATTCCGAGATGCGGATCGCCGTGAATGTTTCCGGCCAAACCCTGCATGAACCCGATTTTTTCTCGCGCCTGCGCGTTCTGCTCGACCCAAATCCGGATCTCGTCCACCGACTGACCATCGAACTCACCGAAACCTGCGCCATCGAAGACGTCGAGGCGACCATCAGGGCGGTGTCGGGCCTCAAGCAGTTCGGAGCCAAGGTCGTGATGGACGATTTCGGCGCCGGCCACACCTCGTTCAAAAACCTGCGTCGCTTCAACTTTGACATGGTCAAGATCGACGGCGCTTTTGTGCAGAACATGGCGCGGTCGGAAGACGACCGCTTTTTCGTGCGCACCCTGATCGACCTCGCGCGCCATGTCGGCATTCCGGTGGTGGCGGAATGGGTCGAGGACAAGGCCACCGCCGACATGCTGCGCGACTGGGGCGTCGACTATCTCCAGGGCGATTTTTTCGCCGCGGCGACCTTGCCGACCAGCCGGTCCGTCGCGGCCGACGGCTGAATTTCAGCCGCGGCGCAGAGCCTCGACCGCGCGCGCGACAAAGGCCAGAGCTTCGTCCGGCGAAGGAAAGCTCGACTCCTCGACGCCGCTCGACTCATAGGTCGCGAGAATGGCGTAAGCGCGGCAGTTTCCGCCGCCCTCCTCCTCGCGAACGACGAAGCTCGGGCCGCCGCCGCAGCCGCGCGAAAAAGCGACATAGCGGCTATCGGCCCCCGCCGCCACGCCGTGCGACAGCTTGTCCTGCGCCATGCCGCGCAAGACCCGGTAGAGCCGAACCGGCTCGGATTCGCTCTCACGCCAGAACAATGCGCGCGTCTCCCTTCACGCGGAATTGGTGTCAATCCTTCTTGACCAGCCCGTCGATGCGCTTCTGCATTTCGGTGAGCTGCGCCCGCATCTCGTCGAGCTCGTTCGACGGCTGGGCCGGCGCCCGCGCCGCCTTGGCGGCTTCCGCCGCCGCGCCGAAAGGCGAGAACATTTCGAGCGCTTCGCGGAACATGGCCATGTTCTTGCGCGCCTGCTCCTCCATCGACTGGAACATCTGGCGCGACGGGCCGGCGAGCGGATTGGCGCTCATCGCCGCCTCGAACTGATCGCGGAATTTCTGGCTGTCCTTGGTCAGCCGCTCGATCGAAAATTCGAGATAGCTCGGCACGAACATCTGCATGCTGTCGCCATAGAAGCGGATCAGCTGGCGCAGGAACCGGATCGGCAGCAGGTTCTGCCCGGTCTTGCCTTCCTGCTCGAAAATGATCTGCCCGAGGACGGACCGGGTGATGTCGTCGCCGCTCTTGGCGTCGAAAACGACGAAATCCTCGCCGATTTTCACCATTTCGGCCAGGTCTTCGAGCGTCACATAAGTGCTGGCGCCGGTATTGTAGAGCCGCCGGTTCGCATATTTCTTGATGGTGACGGGTTGCTTCTCGTTCGTCATTTTCGTTCCCATGCGCGCCGGCCGCCGCTCCGCCCTGCCATAAGGCGCCAGCCTCCGCCCGCGCCCGTGGCGCGAAACGATAGCCCCGGCGATCCCAAAGGCAAAGCGCCTTCTTCGTCAAGCCCCGAATCCCGACCGTCTACAACCAAATGACCATGGTCCGGCGCGCCGGGCGCCTTGACCGGGCCCAAGCGGAAATGGTCAAACTAGCGCCCACATCGCCATACTGACTAAGGCATGCCAGCCGCGCCAAAGGGGCGGCGGCCAAGTTCCGGAGGATTTTCCATGTCGACCGATGTCGTGATCGTTTCCGCCGCGCGCACTGCCGTGGGCTCCTTCAACGGCGCTTTCGCCAATACGCCCGCCCATGAGCTCGGCGCCGCCGCCGTCAAGGCCGCGCTGGAGCGCGCCTCCGTCGCCGCCGGCGATGTCGACGAGGTCATCCTCGGCCAGATCCTCGCCGCCGGCGAGGGCCAGAATCCCGCCCGCCAGGCGGCTCGGGCCGCCGGGATTCCCGACGAAAAGACCGCCTTCGGCATCAACCAGCTCTGCGGCTCGGGGCTGCGCACGGTCGCGCTCGGCCTGCAGCAGATCGTCAATGGCGACGCCAATGTCATCGTGGCGGGCGGCATGGAGAGCATGTCCCAGGCCCAGCACGCGGCTTATTTGCGCTCCGGCGTGAAAATGGGCGAACTGAAACTGATCGACACCATGCTCAAGGACGGCCTGACCGACGCATTCCATGGCTACCACATGGGCAATACGGCGGAGAACGTCGCCACCAAATACCAGATCACCCGCGAGGAGCAGGACCGTTTCGCCGTCGCCTCGCAGAACAAGGCGGAAGCCGCCAAGAAGTCGGGCCGCTTCAAGGACGAGATCGTTCCCTTCACGATCAAGACCAGGAAAGGCGACATTGTCGTCGACACCGACGAATTCATCCGCGACGGCGTGACCTATGACGCGCTCGCCAAACTGCGTCCGGCCTTCAGCAAGGAAGGCACGGTGACGGCCGGCAACGCCTCCGGCATCAATGACGGCGCCGCCGCCATGGTCCTGATGACCGCCGCCGAAGCGGCGCGCCGCGGGCTGACCACCATCGCCCGCATCGCCTCCTGGGCGACCGCCGGCGTCGATCCGGCGATCATGGGCACCGGGCCGATTCCCGCCTCCCGCAAGGCGCTGGCCAAGGCCGGCTGGAACGTCCAGGACCTCGACCTCATCGAAGCCAACGAGGCCTTCGCCGCCCAGGCGATCTCGGTGAACAAGGAACTCGGCTGGGACGTCGCCAAGGTGAACGTCAATGGCGGCGCCATCGCCATTGGTCACCCGATCGGCGCTTCGGGCGCGCGCGTGCTCGTGAGCCTGCTGCATGAAATGCTGAAGCGCGACGCGAAAAAAGGCCTCGCCACTCTGTGCATCGGCGGCGGCATGGGCGTCGCCATGTGCGTCGAACGCTGAACATTTTCTGATCAATGAGCGCCGGCCGTCGAAGGCCGGCGCTTTTTCTTCTCAACAGAAAAATTCCAAAGGGGAACAACATGTCTCGAGTCGCACTCGTCACCGGCGGCACGCGCGGCATTGGCGCCGCCATTTCCAGGGCCCTGAAGGCGGCCGGCCACAAGGTCGCGGCGAGCTACGCCGGCAACGACGAAGCCGCCAAGGCCTTTCACGCCGAAACCGGCATCCATGTCTATAAGTGGGACGTGTCCGACTATGACGCCTGCGCGGCGGGAATCGCCAAGGTCGAGGCCGATCTCGGCCCCATCGACATCCTGGTCAACAACGCCGGCATCACCAAGGACGGCATGTTCCACAAGATGACCAAGGAGCAATGGTACGCGGTCATCAACACCAATCTGAACTCGCTGTTCAACATGACCCGCCCGGTATGGGAGGGCATGCGCGCCCGCAAATTCGGCCGCGTCGTCTGCATTTCCTCGATCAACGGCCAGAAGGGCCAGATGGGCCAGGCCAATTATTCCGCCGCCAAGGCCGGCGACATCGGCTTCGTCAAGGCGCTCGCCCAGGAAGGCGCGCGCGCCGGCATCACCGTCAACGCCATCTGCCCCGGCTATATCGCCACCGAAATGGTCAAGGCGATCGACCCGGCCGTGGTCGAGAAGGCGATCCTGCCGCACATCCCGGTCGGACGCCTCGGCGAGCCCGAGGAAATCGCCCGCGCGGTGGTGTTCCTCGCTGCCGACGACGCCGGCTTCATCACCGGCTCGACGCTCAGCGTCAACGGCGGGCAATATATGATTTAACCATATATCGGATAAGGGCTTTCGACCGCGCCGATACAACCGGCGGGTGGGTGTCGTCACGCTCCCGACCCAGCTACATTGACGTTACGGCCGGAGCGGATCCGGCCGTTTCGTTTCGGATTGCCGGGAATGAGCTTTCGGGTCTGGGCGGTCCGCGCCGGCGGCGACAGCGAGGCCGACCCCCTGTTCATCGAAAATGGGCAGATCGCGGTCAGCTTCCGCGACGCCAACGAGGATTTGAGCGCGGTGCCCGCCCAGCGCGCCGCCTTCAAGGATATGGTTGCACGCACGAATAGCGAAACGACGCCCGGCGCGGTTCCGATCCAGGCCGGCCAATTGTTCCGCTTCGTCCACGAAATGAAGATCGGCGACCGCGTGATCTATCCGCGCAAGCCCGACCGGACCTTGATGTGGGGCGAAATCTCGACCCCCTATTTCTACGACGCCTCCGGCAACGCCAATTTTCCCCACCGCCGCGGCGTGCGCTGGCGCGCCTCGCTCAGCCGCGACGTCTTTTCGCAGGGCGCGCTTTACGAACTGGGATCGGTGCTGACCCTGTTCGAGGTGCGCAACTTCGCGGGCGAATTCATCCGCCGCTTCGAGCCGCCTTCCGACGCAGGCCCGGCCAGCTCGTCCAGCCTGACCGAGGACGAGACTCAGGTTCGCGTGGCGCGCGACATCGCCGAGACCACGAGGGATTTCATCTCCAAGAAGATCAAGACCGATCTGAAAGGATTTGCGCTCGAACCTTTCGTGGCCGACCTGTTCCGGGCGATGGGCTATAACGCCCACGCCACCCGGGCCGTGCGCGACGAGGGGATCGACGTGATCGCCCATCGCGACGAACTGGGCATCGAACCGCCGATCCTGAAAATCCAGGTCAAGGCCCATGACGGCAAGATCGGGCCGGACCTGGTGAAAGCCTTTTACGCCATGGTCCATGACCGCGATGTCGGCATTTTCATCACCACCGGCGGCTATACCGCCGCGGCGCGGGACTTCGCCCGCACCAAGGGCAATCTGAAACTGGTGGACGGCGTGGAGTTCGTGAGCCTGATCGAGAAATATTATGACGGGCTCGACGTGAAATTCCGCAAGCAGATCCCGCTGCGCCGGATGCTGGCGCCCGACGTGCTTCCAGACGATTGAGCCCCGACATCACGCGAGCGGTTGGCGGACGCCAGAGCGAGCGCGCGCCCAACAAAAAGGCCGGCGCGAGGCCGGCCCTTGATCAGCGGAGCGCCGAAAGCTCAGTCTTCCTGGGACTTGACCTTGAGGACCTGACGGCCCCTGTACATGCCGGTCTTCAGGTCAACGTGGTGCGGACGGCGCAGTTCGCCCGAGTCCTTGTCCTCGACATAGGTCGGGGCGGCCAGCGCGTCGGCCGAGCGGCGGAAGCCGCGCTTCATCGGCGAGGTTTTTCTTTTCGGAACAGCCATTTCAAAACTCCAGTCCAGCCGCGCCGCGAGCCGAAGACGACCGTGATAGCGCGCGGAAAAATTCGAGAGCGGGTTCCATACAGGCAAAAAGCCGAAAAGGCTAGAGCCGCGCGAAAAAAAGGAATCAGACAAAAAGGTCGAGCTCGAAGGCCCCCGGGGCGTGGCGCGGCAGGCGGCCCGGCGCGACCAGAACGGCGTCGCCGCGCAGGGCGCAATCGGCCGCGAACGGATTGGCCGCGAGCCACACCCGGGCGGCGCGGGAAATCCGCGCGATCTTCCGCGCATCGATCGCGATCCGCGCCGCCTCGACGGACGGCCGCGCCTTGACCTCGACAAAGACCACCAGATCGCCGCGCCGGGCGATCAGGTCGATCTCGCCGCCGGCGGCGGAATAATTGCGCGCCAGCACACGGAAGAACTGGAGCCGGAGCCAGAAGGCGGCAAGAACCTCGGCGCGCAGGCCGAAGGCGCGAGCCGCGACGCGCCTTCTCATTCGTCCTGCGCGGCGCCGGACAATTCCAGCGCCCTCGCGTAAACCTTGCGGCGCGGCTGGCCGGTTTCGGCGGCGACGACGCTGGCCGCGTCCTTGAGCGAGAATTTTTCCAGCGCGGCGCGAATTTTCTGGTCGAGCGCGGCGCCGTCGAGCGCCGGCGCGTCGTCGGCGGGCGGCGCCACCAGCAGGACGATCTCGCCCTTGGGCGGCCCGTCGCGCTCGTAATCCGCCGCCAGCGCGTCGAGGCCGCCGCGCCGCACCGATTCGAAATGTTTGGTCAGTTCGCGCGCCACCGCCGCCTGACGCGACCCCAGCACAGCGGCGAGATCGCCAAGAGTCTCGGCGAGGCGTCGCGGCGATTCGAAAAAGACCAAAGTGCCGGGAATGGCGGCCAGTTCGGCGATCCGCGCGCGCCGGGCGCCGCTTTTGGCCGGCAGGAAACCCTCGAAAAAGAAACGGTCGGTCGGCAGACCGGCGACGACAAGGGCCGCGAGCACCGCGGAGGGGCCGGGCGCGGACGTCACCGGCAGGCCGGCGGCCAGCGCCTCGCCGACCAGCTTGAAGCCCGGATCGGACACCAGAGGCGTGCCGGCGTCGGAAATCAGCGCCAGCCTTTCGCCCTTTTTCAGCCGCGCCAGCAGGACCGGACGCATGGCCTCGGCGTTGTGCTCGTGATAGGCGATCAGCGGGGTCGCGATGCCGTAATGGGCGAGCAGGCCCCGGCTGACGCGGGTGTCCTCGGCGATCACCGCGTCGGCGGCGGCGAGCGTCGCCAGGGCGCGCAAGGTGATGTCGCGCAGATTGCCGATCGGCGTCGCCACGACATGAAGCCCCGGCGCGATCGGCTCCGCTTCGGCGCGCAGGCCGAAGGCGACGAAAGAGGCGGGATTTTGGGGAGAGGAAGGCGCAGATTGCGCCATTGGCGCGCCTTTCGTTCGATAAAACTTATTTTCGTTCTGTTTATAGAACGCCTTATAGCGAAACGCGCGCCTGTCCGCAAGACTTGAGACAGACTCGGGACGGACTCGGGACCGCCTCGCGCGATGTTGCCAGAACCGGCGCCTTTGCCTTAAGACAATGCCCAGGGTTTCGCGGGCTGAAACGCATTTTCGGCGCCGCGGCGCGGGTGGTGGGCGAGAGAACATATTGCGCATGCCAAAAACTCCTTTCGCCGCGGGCCGGCGTTTTTTTCTGCGCGCGGCTTTGCTGGGCGGAGCGGCAACCCTGTCCGCCTGCTCGATGACGGGCCTCGGTCCTTCCGAACGACCCAACGCGCCGCCGCCCGCGGCGCCGGACGCGGCCAGCTTTGGCAGCGGCCCGACCAAGGTTGCGCTGATCCTGCCCCTGACCCAGGGCGCGGGCCAGAGCGCCGTCGGCCTGTCGATGCGCAACGCCGCCGAACTGGCGATCCAGGATTCGGGCGGGAACGACATCACGCTGATCGTCAAGGACGACCGTTCGACCCCGGACGGCGCGCGCGACGCCACGCAAGGAGCGATCGGCGAAGGCGCCGCGCTGATCCTCGGCCCCCTGTTCGCCGCCGACGTTCGCGCCGCGGCCGCGGTCGCCCGTCCCGCCGGCAAGCCGATCATCGCCTTTTCGACCGACCTTTCGATCGCCTCGCGCGGCGTCTATCTCCTGTCCTTCCTGGTCGAAGGCTATGTCGACCGGATCGTCGATTATGCGGCCGGGCAGGGCAAGAAATCCGTCGCCATTCTCGCGCCCGAGAACGATTACGCCAATGTCGCCACCGCCGCCCTGCAACAGGCGGCCGCCCGTCGCGGCCTGCGCGTCGAACTCATCGAGCGCTACAAGCCCGGCGCGGTGAAAGCCTCCGTCGCCCGTGTGGCGGCCCTCGGGCCCCAGATCGACAGCCTGTTCATCCCCGAACAGGCGGCGGCCATGCCCGAGGTCGCCCAGGCGCTGACCGCGGCTGGTCTCGATTCCCGAAAAGTCCAGATCCTCGGCACCGGCCTGTGGAACGACCCCCGGGTGCTCAGCCTGCCGGCCTTGCAGGGCGCCTGGTTCGCCACGCCGGACACCGCCGGCTTCACCGCCTTCGCCCAGCGCTATCGCGCCAAATACGGCGCCGATCCGGCGCGCGTGGCGACGCTCGCCTATGATTCGGTCTCGCTCGCCGCGGCGCTGGCCCGCACGCAAGGATCGCGCGCCTATAGCGACGACGTCCTGACCAATCCGACCGGCTTCAACGGCGCCGACGGCGTGTTCCGCTTCAGGGCGGACGGCGGCAACGAGCGGGCGCTCGCCGTGGTGCAGATCAGCCATGGCGCGACCTCCGTCATCAGCCCGGCGCCGCGCTCGCTTTAACCCGCCGTTTCTCCATATTTTCCGCTATGATGCCGCGCGCGCGAATCAATTCCGCGCGCCGTGACCGATCGAGGAACAAACGCTTTGACAGCCGCCAAGGACAATGCGCCGGAGCCGAACCACGAGGAATACGGGGCCGAATCGATCAAGGTCTTGCGCGGACTGGACGCGGTGCGCAAGCGTCCCGGCATGTATATCGGCGACACCGACGACGGCTCCGGCCTCCACCATATGGTCTATGAAGTGGTGGACAACGCCATCGACGAGGCGCTCGCCGGCCACGCCACCCTCGTCACCGTGACCCTCAACGCCGACGGCTCCTGCACCGTCACCGACAATGGGCGCGGCGTCCCGACCGGCTTGCACCCCGAGGAAGGCGTCTCGGCGGCCGAGGTGATCATGACCCAGCTCCACGCGGGAGGGAAATTCGACCAGAATTCCTACAAGGTGTCGGGCGGCCTGCATGGCGTCGGCGTCTCGGTCGTCAACGCTCTGTCCTCCAAGCTCGATCTGCGCATCTGGCGCGACGGGCTGGAGCATGAAATCCATTTCGCCCATGGCGAGGCGGTCGCGCCGCTGAAAGTGGTCGCCGACGCGCCGATCATCGACGGCAAGCCCAAGCGCGGCACGTCGGTGACCTTCCTGCCAAGCCCGGAAACCTTTACCCACACCGAATTCGACTACGCGACCATCGAGCACCGGCTGCGCGAACTCGCCTTCCTGAATTCCGGCGTCCATATCGTCCTGACCGACGCCCGCCATGCCGAAACCAGGACCGAAGACCTGTTCTACGAGGGCGGGCTGGAAGCCTTCGTGCGCTATCTCGACCGCGCCAAGAGCCCGCTGATCGGCAAGCCGGTGCTGATACGCGGCGAGCGCGACGGCGTCAGCGTCGAAATCGCGCTGTGGTGGAACGATTCCTATCACGAGAACGTGCTGGTCTTCACCAACAACATCCCGCAGCGCGACGGCGGCACGCATCTCGCCGGTTTCCGCGCCGGGCTGACCCGCCAGATCACCGGCTACGCCGAAAGCTCGGGCCTGAGCAAGAAGGAAAAGGTGGAGCTTGCCGGCGACGATTGCCGCGAAGGGCTGACCTGCGTCGTCTCGGTCAAGGTGCCGGACCCGAAATTCTCGTCGCAGACCAAGGACAAGCTGGTTTCGTCCGAGGTGCGCCCGGTGGTCGAGGGGATCGTCAACGAGTTTCTGGGCCAATGGCTGGAGGAAAATCCCGGCGAGGCCAGGACCGTGGTCGGCAAGGTGGTCGAGGCCGCCTCGGCGCGCGAGGCCGCGCGCAAGGCCCGCGAACTCACGCGCCGCAAGGGCGCGCTCGACGTGGCCAATCTGCCGGGAAAACTCGCCGACTGCCAGGAGCGCGACCCGGCCAAGGCCGAGCTTTTCATCGTCGAGGGCGATTCAGCGGGCGGCTCCGCCAAACAGGGCCGCGCCCGCGAATATCAGGCGGTCCTGCCGTTGCGCGGCAAGATTCTCAATGTCGAGCGGGCGCGTTTCGACAAGATGCTGTCGAGCGAGCAGATCGGCACTTTGATCACCGCGCTCGGCGCCGGCATCGGCGCTGACGAGTTCAATCTCGAAAAGCTGCGCTATCACAAGATCATCGTGATGACCGACGCGGACGTGGACGGCTCCCATATCCGCACCCTGCTGCTCACTTTCTTCTATCGCCAGATGCGGCCGCTGATCGAGAACGGCTATCTCTATATCGCCCAGCCGCCCCTTTTTAAGGTCAAGCGCGGCTCCTCCGAGCAATATCTCAAGGACGAAAAGGCGATGGACGATTATCTGATCGAAAACGGCGTCGATGGCGCGGTGTTGCGGCTGGCGAGCGGCGAGGAGCGCGCCGGCGCCGATCTGCGCGCTCTGGTCGAGGAGGCGCGGCTGGTGCGCAATGTTCTGGCCCAGCTGCACAATCGCTACAATCGCTGCGTGGTCGAACAGGCGGCGATCGTCGGCGCCCTGAAACCGATTTCGGCGCTCGGCGACGACGAGGCCGCGGCGCGCGCCCGGGAAATCGCGGCGCGGCTCGACGCGCTCGCCGACGAGATCGAGCGCGGCTGGGAAGGGCGGGTCGAAAATGGCGGCTTCGTGCTCACCCGCACGTTACGCGGGGTGAAACAGGCGGTCATGCTCGACGCCGGCCTGCTCGCTTCGGCGGAAGCGCGCCGGCTCGACGAGCGCGGCGCCAATCTGCGTCAGGTCTATGGCGCGCCGGCGGCGCTGCTGCGCAAGAGCGAGGAACACCGGGTCATCGGCCCGACCTACCTGCTCGACGCGGTGCTTGCCGCGGGCGGCAAGGGCGTCACCCAGCAGCGCTACAAAGGCCTGGGCGAGATGAACCCCGAACAGCTGTGGGAAACCACGCTCGACCGCAACGCCCGCTCGCTGCTGCAGGTGAAAATCAAGGAAGGCGACGAGGCCGAGGACCTTTTCGTCAAACTGATGGGCGACGTGGTGGAGCCCCGCCGCGAATTCATCCAGGACAATGCGCTGAACGTGGCCAATCTGGACGTGTGAGCGGCTGGCTGAATGGGGCGCTCGATGGCGCGAGCTGGCCCGGCAACGCCCTCGATTTGACCGGCGCGACGAACTAGACTAATGAGACTTAGTCAAATAAGAGCCCGTTCATGCGCCAAGTCAACATCCACGAAGCCAAGACCCATCTGTCCCGCCTGGTCGAACAGGCGGCGGCGGGGGAGTCCTTCGTCATCGCCAAGGCGGGCAAGCCGCTGGTGAAGGTGACCGCGCTCGCCGCGCCGGAGGCGAAGGCGATGCGCCGAACGGGTTTCTTGGCCGGAGAAATCGCCGTGCCGGAGGATTTCGACCGGATGGGGGCGGAAACAATCGAAAAAATGTTCGGCGGCGAGGCGTGAAAGTCCTTCTCGACACCCATTTGCTGCTCTGGGCGGCTGGCGCGCCCGAAAAACTCCCTGACGCCGCGCGAAAAATCATCGAGGACCCGGGCGTCGAACTGTGGTTCAGCGCCGCCAGCCTGTGGGAAATCGCCATCAAGCGCGGGCTCGGGCGTGCGGATTTTCGCGTCGATCCGCGCCTGCTGCGGCGCGGCCTCGCCGAAAACGGCTATGTCGAACTGGCGGTCACGGGCGCCCACGCCGTCGCCGTCGACCTTCTGCCGCCTTTGCACAAGGACCCGTTCGACCGCATGCTGGTCGCCCAGGCCATTGCGGAATCGATCACGCTTCTGACCGGCGACGCGCTGGTGGCGCAATATCCGGGGCCAATCCGGCAGGTTTGATACGGCGTCCGAATGGATCATTTGGAAGCCGTACCACGCGCCGATTCCATAAACTCGGCAACGCGTTGGGAATCCCCCCCGAGACGCCCGAGAAAAAACGGCGACTCAGCGTCGCACTCCGCCAGTCGAGCCCACGCGCGCCCGGGCGCCGCGTATCAAATTCGGACCATCAGCCGGCGCGGGCAGCCGCTTCCTTCTCCAACGCCGCGACAAAATCGTCGATGTCCTCGCGGCGGGTGCGGTGATTGACCACGGCGCAGCGGATCACCGGCTCGCCGTTCAGCATGGTCAGGGATGGGGCGGCGGCGCCGGAGAGATGCAGGTTTTCGACCAACGAGCGGTTGCGCGGGCCGGGGTTTTCGCCGCGCAGACCGAAACAGACGATGTTCAGGGTCACCGGCGCCTTGACCTCGAATTTTTCGCCTTCGCTCAGGCGTTGCGCGAGATAAAACGCGAGATCGCACGTGTCCTCGATGGAGCGGCCGAGCGCCTCGGTTCCGAACACTTTTATTGTGAACCAGACCTTGAGCGCCTGAAAGCCGCGCGAGAGATCGGGTCCGTAATCGCAGGGCCAGAAGTCGCCCGCCGCGAGGCCGCGCGCCGCCCGCGTCAGATAGGCGTTGGAGCTGACAAAAGTCTTTTTCTGCATCGCGCCGTCGCGGGTGAGGAGAAAACCCGCCGAATAGGGAACCTGACCCCATTTATGGAAATCGAAGGCGATCGAATCGGCGCGCTCCAGGCCCTTCAATAACGGCGCGAGGCGGGGCGAAAAAGCGGCGAGCGCGCCGAAGGCCCCATCGACATGAAACCAGATTTTTTCTTGCGCCGCGAGATCGGCCATCTCAATCAACGGGTCGAGCGCGCCGAGATTGACCGTGCCCGCCGTCCCGACCAACAGGAACGGCGTCGCGCCCCGCGCCCGATCCTCCGCGATCATCGCCCGCAGAGCTTCAACCTGCACGGCGCCGTCCGGGCCACAGGGCGCGCGGCGCAGATTGTCGGAGCCTATGCCCGCCATTTCCATCGCCTGGGCGATGCAGCCATGGGCGGCTTCGGACGTATACGCGCGAAGCTTGAGGGACGCCGGCGCGCCGGAGCGCCGGACTTCGTCGCCCAACAGGGCGAAGCGGGCGATCAGAACCGCGAGGAAATTGGCCATCGAGGTCCCGGTGACGAAAAGCCCGGCGGAAGTTTCGGGAAAGCCGAAAGCCTGGCGCATCCAGTGCGTGATCTGGCGCTCGACCTCGACGCCGATGTGGTCGCGGCCGCCGCAATTGGCGTTGAGCCCCGCGCTGAGCATTTCCGCGACCATGCCGACCGGCGTCCCGGCGCCATGAACCCAGCCCATGAAGGCGGGATGGAGATTGCCGGTGGAATAAGGCTTGATCGCCTCGTCGAAAATTTCGAGCGCCTCGGCGAGAGAAGCGCCTTTTTGCGGCAGGTCGGCCGCGAAGCGCGCGCGGATTTCCGCCGGCGCGGGGGTCCAGACCGGACGCTCCCGCACTGTCCTGATATGGTCGATCATGCCGTCCAGCGCCTCATGGGCGAGGGCGCGGAATTCTTCCCAGTCGTCAGGGTCGAGCTCTGAGCCCGCCGTCACGAAGCCGCCCTGACGCGGGGCGCGGCGCGGCGGCGCAGCATGTCCTGGAAGGCGGAGAAAATTTTCGTCATCTGCGGCGGCTTGTAAGGAAAGAGGTGTTGCGGATCGAGCGCATGGATGATCATCGCCGTCCCGGCCTCGAAGATCAACAGTTCGCCGTCGCGGGTCTCGGCGCAGTCGAGCAGGACGTAATCGAGCCCGGCGCGCCGCGTGACCTCCTCGAAAGCGCGCGCATGGCGGCGGGCGAAACCGGCGTTGAAATTCGCCATGAAACGCGCCTCCTCCGCGCGGTGGGCGGGATTGTCCATCATGTCGGCGTTGAGATAATGGACCATCCAGCGCGGCGAGACCGCCATGTGGACGGGATGAGGCGCGCCTTCGATCAGGACGACGCGCGTTTTGCGGAAAAGCCCGTCCGCGCCGCTGTAATCGACAAAGGGCGCGACATAATGGGCCGGGCCATCGGTTTCGGCGAGATAAAGATCGAGATCGGAACGGTTTTCGATCTTGCGCAGGCCGTCCCCGGCATGAGAGCCGGCTGGCCGGGCGATGAAGGGAAACCCCATCCCCTCGATTTTCGCCAGCGCCGCCCGTTCGAGCCGGCGCGTCGGCGGGACAAGAACGCCGGGCGCGTCGCGCATGAGGACGGAAAAGCCGTCGCGGGTCAGGGCGGCGATCTTTTCGGGGGCGTTGACCAGCGGGCGCGGCCAGAAGGGCGCCGCCGCCGCGAGTTTTTGCAGCAGCGGCAGATTGGCGTCGGATTCCGCGACCGCGACAAAGGCGATGTCGTGCTCGGGAAGCTTTTCGGGCAAAGGCTCGTCGGGCGGAAGATAAAGCGCGTCGAGGGCGACGTCGCTGTGTTCGAGCAGGAATTCCAGCGGCGTATTGGCCATGAAATCGCCCGGCGCCGTCAGGGCGAGCAGGCGCAGGGGCGCTTCCGCCCTCTGTGCGTGGGTGAAATGGCGGGCGCGGCGCAAGGCGTCGGCCTGGAGCGCGATGCGATTGGCGCCGTTGCCCAGCACCTGCTGGACCGTCGAAAGATCGAGCCAGGCCGCCGCGTCGTCACTGTTCCGCTCGATCCGCGCGACGAGTTGGGAAACGACGGCTGTGAAATCGCCGCCCTGCATGGCGTGGCGGGTGATCGCCGCGAGACCGGCCAAAGGCGCCGAGGTCGTCGCGACGCCGGAATTGGAAATCGAAAAACGCAAAAAACTCTCCCTCGTTTCGCCGCCCGTCACGGGCGCGCGTTCAACAAAAAGGTCCATTTGGCGAACAGAGCCGAGAGATCGGCGGCAAGAGGCGCCAGCGCGCGTTCGAACGGAACGCCCGAGGCATGGAGCGCGGCAATGTCGCTGATCGTCGGCGCGCCGAGGCAGACCCGCAGGGCCTGATCCGGTCCGACGGCCACCGCCTGGCCGACATGAAAGATGCGCGCGGCATTGCCCCAGGCGCCGGCCGGCCGCCGCAGGGCGCGCTGGAGCCCAGCCGCCTGTTCGGCCGAACCAGGCGCGGCGATGGACAGGATGGTCCGCGCCCAGTCCGATCCTTCGCTCGGCTCGTCGAGGAGTCTCAGCCCGGCCCGGCGGGCGCGCTCGACCGCGAGCATGCGAAAATCCCGCGCGATGTTTTCGGCGAGCGCCGGAGGAACAGCGGCAAAAGACTCCATTTCCGCGAGCGCGGCCTCCCAGCGCAGGCCGAGCCCGATATTGGCGTGACTGGCGAAACCTTCCGAGCCGGCGCGCAGAAAGGCAGGCCAGTCGTAAAGAGCGGTTTGCGCGGCCAGTCCCTCGGGCAAGCGAAAATTTTTCAGCCGCGCGCGCAAAATTTCTGGAAGGAGCAGCGCGCCGCATAAGGGCGGTCCGCAGAAAAATTTGGAGCCGGTGACCGCGACCAGAAAGCCGCAATCGAGCAACTCGCCGACGCGCGATGGCGGCCCGCGCATCTGACAGCAATCGGCCAGCACGAAAATCTTTTCGGGCGCGCGGGCGCGCAAATCCAGCGCCGCGGCGCGGGAGAAACCGGAAAGGCCGGTCTTGGACACGTCGAGCAGGTGGGCGATGACGGCGCGGTTTTCCGCCAAAGCGGCCTCGGCCCTGGCGCGGACCTCGGCGTCCACGGCGCCGGCCGGGCGGGCGGAACCGTCCGGGTTTCGGATTTCGACGGTCTCGACCGCGATGTCATGATCTTCCCAGCCAGAGAGCCGGCCGCGGGGTGCTGACGACTGGAAATGCAGGCCGCCCGCCGCCAGCGGAACGCCGCGCCCGGTCTCGCCCGGTCCAACCACGATATTGGTGAGCGGCCGGGCCGCCGCATCGTCCGCGATCGCCAGCGCCACCAATTCGGCGTCGGCGCCCGAGGCGGTCAGGATCGCCTCGCCCGCCCCGGTGAAAGCGGCGATGCGGCGACGAATGTCTTCGAACCAGGCGGGAAAGTTCTGGCGCTCACGCGGGTCGTCGGAACTGAGCCGCCGCCACGCCGTTGCGGCGGCTCGCCAGCCGCGCGGGGCGATCGCGGAAGCGGTCGAGGAGGAAAAGAAGGTTTCGTCCGGGGCGGGCGGCGCGGTCAGGCCGTAACGATTGCGTCCGCTGACCGGATCGGCGGCGAGGCGCTCATCGCCGCCGGAGACAAGCGCGGCGGCAAGGCTCGCGTCGCGTGCGCGCCTCGGTTCGCCCGGCGCGGGGGTCCTTGTCGCGGTGAGAAGCATTTTCGCCGGTTCCGTCGCGACGCGCCGCGATGGATCGGCCGTCCTTCCGCTCGAGAAGAACGCGGCAGACTTGTGTCAGGCTGTCGGAGAAGGCTTCCACTTGATCGAGCAGCCGATCGACGGCGTCTGATCGGCCGGGATTTCATTGGCCGCCGCGATCCCGCGCATGGCGACGAGCAATTCACGGCGCGCGCCGGGCGGCGGCGGGTCCCTGCGGCCCTCGTCCAGACGGCCGCGATATTTCAGCTGGCCGTCGGCGCCATAGCCGAAAAAATCCGGGGTGCAGACGGCGCCATAGGCCCGCGCGACCTGCTGCGATTCGTCGTGCAGATAGGGGAAGGGCAGCGCGTGCTGCTGGGCAAATTCCTTCATCTTGGGAAACGAATCGTCGGGATAGGCCGCGGCGTCGTTGGAGCAGATGGCGGCGAAGCCGATCCCCTCCGCCATCAGCGCGCGGGCGTCCTTCACCAGGCGGTCGAGAACCGCGAGCACATAGGGGCAATGATTGCAGATGAAGACGACCACGGTTCCTTTCGGGCCGGCGATATCGGCGAAGGCATAGGTCTTGCCGTCGACGCCGGGCAGGGAAAAAGCGGGCGCCGGAATATCCAGCTCGATGTCGGTGGGACTGGCGGCCATCAAGCGCTCCAATATTCGGAATATCGGTGAGATTGGCCTTTTCCGCATGGGGAATCAACCCATCGCGCCGTGAGCTGCGATGCAGAACGCCATTCGAGTAATCGGAAAAGCAGATTAAAAAATCATTTTTAATCGGTTGGCGTGCAATCGCCGGCCCGTGTCACTGTATCGCCAGCATTGAGGACATGAATGGCGAGGGCTGTCGCGTCGGGCTTATCTCGTGCGCGGCGACATCCGAAAAAGTTTCGGGAGGAGGAAGACCATGAATGAACTGTCGAAGGCTCAGGGAAAATGCCCCGTGATGCATGGCGCCGTCACATCCGCGGGCGCCGCCGCGGACTGGTGGCCGAATACGCTCAATCTCGACATCCTTCATCAGCATGACGCCAAGACCGACCCCATGCCGAAGGGCTTTAATTACCGGGACGAGGTGAAAAAGCTCGATTTCGCGGCGCTGAAAAACGACCTGCATGCCCTGATGACCGACAGCCAGGACTGGTGGCCGGCGGATTGGGGCCATTACGGCGGGTTGATGATCCGCATGGCCTGGCATTCGGCGGGCACCTACCGCATCGCCGACGGGCGCGGCGGCGGCGGCAGGGGCAATCAGCGTTTCGCCCCGATCAATTCCTGGCCGGACAATGTCAATCTCGACAAGGCGCGCCGGTTGCTGTGGCCGATCAAGAAAAAATACGGCAACAAGCTAAGCTGGGCCGATCTGATCATCCTTGCCGGCAATGTCGCCTATGAGTCGATGGGCTTCAAAACCTTCGGCTATGGCTTCGGCCGCGAGGACATCTGGCATCCGGACAAGGACACCTATTGGGGTTCGGAGAAACAATGGCTCGCCCCGACGGGGAGCGAGGGCAGCCGCTATTCCGGCGAGCGCGACCTGGAGAATCCCCTGGCCGCGGTGATGATGGGCCTGATCTATGTGAATCCGGAAGGCGTGGACGGCAAGCCCGATCCGCTGAAGACCGCCCAAGACGTCCGCGTGACCTTCGCCCGCATGGCGATGAACGACGAGGAAACCGTGGCCCTGACCGCGGGCGGCCACACCGTCGGCAAGACCCACGGCAATGGCGACGCGGCCAAGCTCGGCCCGGTTCCCGAAGGCGCCGACGTGCAGGAACAGGGCCTGGGCTGGATGAACCACGCCAGCCGGAGCGTTGGCGGCAATGCCGTGTCGAGCGGCCTGGAGGGGGCCTGGACCACAAATCCGACCCGATGGGACAACGGCTATTTCGACATGCTGCTCAACCACGAGTGGGAGCTGAAGAAAAGCCCCGCCGGCGCGTGGCAATGGGAGCCGGTCGCCATCAGGGAAGAGGACATGCCGGTCGATGTCGACAATCCTTCGATCCGCCGCAAGCCGATCATGACCGACGCCGACATGGCGATGAAGATGGACCCCGACTATCGCCGGATTTCGGAGCGCTTCCACAAGGACCCGGCCGCCTTCTCCGATGCTTTCGCGCGGGCCTGGTTCAAGCTCACCCACCGCGACATGGGTCCGAAGTCCCGTTACATCGGCCCCGATGTCCCGGCTGAGGACCTGATCTGGCAGGACCCCGTTCCCGCTGGGCGGCGCGACTATGACGTGAACGCGGTCAAGGCGCGCATCGCCGGGAGCGGCCTGTCGGTCGCTGACATGGTGACGACCGCCTGGGACAGCGCCCGAACTTTCCGCGGTTCCGACAAGCGCGGCGGCGCCAATGGCGCGCGCATCCGCCTCAGCCCCCAGAAGGACTGGGAAGGCGACGAGCCGGCGCGCCTCGCCAGGGTTCTGGGCGTGCTGGAGCCGATCGCCCGGGAAAGCGGCGCGAGCCTCGCCGACGCGATCGTTCTCGCCGGCAATGTCGGCCTGGAACAGGCGATCAAGGCCGCCGGGTTCAACATGGATGTTCCCTTCGCGCCGGGACGCGGCGACGCGACCGAGGCCATGACCGACGCCGCCTCCTTCGAGGTGCTGGAGCCGCTCCATGACGGCTACCGCAACTGGCTGAAGAAGGATTATGTCGTCGCGCCGGAGGAAATGCTGCTCGACCGCAGCCAGCTGATGGGCCTCACGGCGGTTGAAATGACCTGCCTGATCGGCGGCATGCGCGCGCTCGGCGCCAATCACGGCGGCGCGAAACATGGCGTCTTCACCGACCGCGAAGGGGTCCTGACCAATGACTTCTTCGTCAACCTCACCGACATGGCCAACACATGGGTTCCGGCGGGCGCCAATCTCTATGAGGTGCGCGACCGCAAGACCGGCAAGGTCAAATGGACGGCGACGAGGGTCGATCTCGTTTTCGGCTCGAACGCGATCCTGCGCGCCTATGCGGAAGTCTACGCCCAGGACGACAACAAGGAAAAATTCGTCCGCGACTTCGTCGCCGCCTGGACCAAGGTGATGAACGCCGACCGCTTCGATCTCGCCTGACCGGCGCGGAGACTCCGGAAATGCAGGGCGGCGTTCCACGATGATCTGGAAAGCCGCCTTTCCTTGTCGAAAAGGTCAAACTTTCGGACGCTCCGGCGCGTAGACTATGAGTCGAAACGCCGGAAAGGGGACGCATGATGAAAAAGCTGGTCGCAGGAGTGCTCGTCGGCCTGCTGTGCGCGACCGCGAGCCGGGCGGAAATGAAGGCCGGCGCCATGGCGCCCGATTTCACCCTTCAGGCCGCCGTCGGCGGCAAGACCTTTTCCTTCCATCTCGCCGAGGCGCTGAAGAAGGGCCCGGTGGTGCTTTATTTCTATCCCAAGTCCTTCACCCCCGGCTGCACGATCGAGGCGCATGAATTCGCCGAGAACGCGGCCAATTTCGCGGAAGCGGGCGCGAGCCTGATCGGCGTCTCGAACGACACGATGGCGACCCAGATCGATTTTTCCTCGCGCGAATGCCGCGACAAATTCCCGGTCGGCGCCGATTCCGACGGCAAGGTCATTCGCGCCTATGATTCGCAGATGCTGAAGCTCGGCGGGCTGGGGCCGTCGATGGCGAGCCGGGTTTCCTACGTCATCGCGCCGGACGGCCGGATTCTTTATGTCTACGAGGATTCCTCGCCCTACAGGCATATCGCCAACAGCCTGGCGGTCGTGCGCAAGTGGCGGGCGGATCATCCGAATTGAGCCCCACCGGTCCCGGCGCGGTCAAATCCCGCCAACGGGAGCCTGACCGGGTCGAGGGCTGACGCCGGCCGACTCCTGGTCTATGGATCGGCCCGAACCACAACAGCGAAGATTCGGGACGGAGAACCGGGCCCATGACCGGAGATTTGGCGGCCGTCGAGGCCAGCGATTTCGCGATGCGCAACTGGAAGGCGAAGGACGCCGGCCCGATTCGGATCGGCTCGCCCGAACATCTGCGCATGTTCGCGCAAATGCTGCTCGACACCCATAATCCCTACAAGCCGGCAGTGATCGAATGGCCGAAACTGGCGCCGGACGCTTTGGCGCGGGTGACCTCGCTGCCGATCTGGGACATAGCGGTGCAAACCGAGGGCCGCGCCTCGATCCGGGTGAAAAGCTTCGCCGCCACCGTGGCCGAGCCCCTGCTGCGCCAGGCACTGGAGATGGATGCGGGCGAAGAGGAGCGTCACAAGGTCGTGCTGTCCAAACTGGTCGAGGCCTATGGGATCAAGCTCGCGCCCGAGCCGCATTACGCCGCGCCCAAACATGCGCTCTGGGCCTGGCTGGTGACCGGCTACAGCGAATGCATCGACAGTTTCTTCGCCTTCGGCCTGTTCGAGACCGCGCGCCGCTCCGGCTATTTCCCCATTGAGCTGGTGGAGACCTTTGAGCCGGTGATCCAGGAGGAGGCGCGCCATATCCTGTTTTTCGTCAACTGGGTCGCCTGGCGTCGGCGCAACCTGCCGATCTGGAAGCGCCTGTCGTTCCGGCTGACCGAAATCGCGGTCTGGATGTTCCTGATCTATGAACGGATCGGCATCGCGCGCGGCATAGACAGCGCCGGCGACATGCAGGACGCCAATTTCGCCATGCAGGGATCGGGCGCCCTCGGCGTGGACCTGTCGCCGGCGGAGCTGATCGATCTCTGCCTCGCCGAAAACGACCGCCGCATGGCCGGCTATGATGAAAGGCTGCTGCGCCCGAAACTGGCGCCGACGCTCGCGCGCTTCGCCCGGCGTTTCGTGAAAGGCTGATCATTTTCACCTCGCGAAGGCGCCGCCGGTGGGAAGGATTCCGCGCGGCGGGGTATTTTCATTTTGTCGCATTCGAATATGATGGTGCGTAAATATAAGCTTGAGCTTAGCCTTTAGCGCGGCCGCTGGGCTGGCCGCGGAGCGCGAGCCGAGACTTGTCGGCACGGAGATGCCGGCACAACAACGGAGGAAACTAAGTGGTTAATCTTATTGAACCTCATGGCTCGAAAGAGCTTCATCCGCTCTTCGTCGCCGACTCGGTCGAGAACGAGAAGCTGCGGCAGGAGGCGGAAAGCCTGCCGTCGATCGTCGTCAGCTCCGCCGCCGCCGCCAATGCGGTGATGCTGGGCGCTGGCTATTTCAATCCCTTGACCGGCTATATGAACAAGGCGGACGCCCTCTCCGTGGCCCGCGACATGAAGACCGCCAAGGGGCTGTTCTGGCCGGTTCCGGTCCTCAATCTGCTCAAGGACGCCTCGACCGTGAAGGTCGGAAGCCGGATCGCGCTGCGCGACCCCAATGTCCCGGGCAATCCCGTTTTGGCGGTGATGGACGTCGAGGCCATCGAGACGCTGAACGATGAAGATGTCGCGCTGATCATCGAAAAGGTCTACCGCACCTCGGATCCCAAGCACCCCGGCGTCGCCGCCTTCGAGGCGCAGGGCCGCGCGGTCGTCTCCGGCCCGATCAAGGTTCTGAATTTCAGTTATTTCCAGACTGAATTCCCCGACACGTTCCGCACGGCGGTTGAAATCCGCAATGAAATCAAGGAGCGCGGCTGGAAAAAGGTCGTCGCCTTCCAGACCCGCAACCCGATGCACCGCGCCCACGAGGAACTGTGCCGGATGGCGATGGAGCGCCTCGGCGCCGACGGCCTCGTCATCCACATGCTGCTCGGCAAGCTCAAGGCGGGCGACATTCCGGCCCCGGTGCGCGACGCCGCGATCCGCAAGATGGTCGAAATCTATTTCCCGCCGAACACGGTGATGGTGACGGGCTATGGCTTCGACATGCTCTACGCCGGCCCGCGCGAGGCGCTGTTGCACGCGGTCTTCCGCCAGAACATGGGCGCGTCCTATCTGATCGTCGGCCGCGACCACGCCGGCGTCGGCGATTATTACGGCCCGTTCGATGCGCAGACCATTTTCGACGAGCTTCCGCCCGGAAGCCTGAAGATCGATATCTTCCGCGCCGACAATACCGCCTATTCGAAAAAACTGAACAAGGTGGTGATGATGTGCGAGGCTCCCGGCCACACCAAGGAAGACTTCATCGCTTTGTCGGGAACCAAGGTTCGCGAAATGCTCGGCCAGGGCCTCGCCCCGCCGCCGGAATTCTCGCGCGCCGAAGTGGCCGAAATCCTGATCGGCTATTATCAGGAGCTGGACAGCCGCGTCAGCTGAAGCCAGAGCGGCTGCGCATCACGTTGACGCGCCCTTGAAAACCCGGCGCCTGGATTTTTTTCAAAATCCAGGCGCTTTTTATTTTGAGAATGCCGCGCGATCCGCGAAAGGAGCCTGAAAATGACCACCGCCCACCGCTATTGGGTCCGCTCGCCCGACGGGCGCGTCGCCTATGGCTTCGAGCGCGAACAGGTCGCGACCTCGGTCGCGCTCGAATATGGGGTCGGCGCGGCGCTCATCGACACCCTGGCCCAGGCCTATATGCCGATGCTGCAGGTCGTCGAGCGCTGCGACGGCGAATTGCGCCTCGTGCTCGGGCCGGTCGGCGGCTGGGACACCGGGCGATTCGGCCTCGACCGCGACCTGATCGAGGCGATCAAGAAAGGACGGGTGGAGATCGTTCACGCTTTCCTCGCCAAGGGCGCTTCGGCCAACGCCGCCGACAACAAGGGCGGGCGCGCCCTGCATTGGGCGGCGTCGCGCGGCGAAGCGAGCGTCGTCGACCTGCTGCTGAACCAGGGCGCCGACATCGCCGCGCTCGACGCCTCGGGGCGTTCGGCGCTCACGGTGGCCGAGGCGCGCGGCAAAAAAGAGGTCGCCGATCTGCTGCGAAGCCGCGGCGCGCGTTGACCGCATCGTCCGGCGCCCGATTTCGTCGAAATCCTCTTGCCTGTTTTGCGGACGGCATTATCCTGCGCGGGCTATCAGCGATTGTTCTGCCCGCTGGACGCGGCTCCGTTCTGGAACTTTGCGCTTTTAGAATAACTCTAGATTACGCGCACAGGTCTCAACAGCGGAGGCGAAGTTTTCCTTGATGAATAATTTTTGATGATTTGATCGCTTTTTCAGAAACAATTTGCGGCGCCTTGCGCGGAATCAAGGGTTTTCGCGGCATCTACTCAAACCGCGGCCGCGCCAACGCTCCACAAGCGCGATCCGGGCATATATTCCAACATTGTAATATCCTGTCCCCATGATATAAGCGACGCTGCGATGCGCGGTCCGGGCCTTCACGGGCTTGGGTGGCGCGCCCGCGCGAGTTCACTTATGAAGCGCCAAACTTAAATGAGTTGGGAGGACAACGATGCCGACTTTTGTACACACGGACAAGTGTGACGGCTGCAAAGGGGGACAGGTCACTGCGTGCATGTATATCTGCCCGAATGATCTGATGAAGCTCGACACAATACGCATGAAGGCGTTCAACCAGGAGCCGGATCAGTGCTGGGAATGCCAGTGCTGCGTCAAGGCTTGCCCGCAGCAGGCCATCGAGGTCCGCGCCTTCCAGGATTGGGTTCCGATGGGCGGCGCCGCGATCCCGCTGCGCACCGACAACGCCATCATGTGGACCATCAAGTTCCGCGACGGCGAGATCAAGCGCTTCAAGTTCCCGGTTCGCACCACCCCGGTCAGCTCGATCGACCCCTACGGCAACAAGCCGGCCCCGGGCGACCTCAACGACCACCGCTTCTTCACCGAGGAAGGCAAGGAACTGCCGCGCATCTCGTGAGGCACGGCTGCTGATTATCCGCGAAACAAGAACATCATCTGACTTGAGCGCGTGGGTCCGGCTGCATTGTGCCGGGAGTCGCGTTACGGGAGTTTAGTGAAAAATGAGCGAACCGAGCTTTGGCAATCCCGAGATCGTTGAGATCGAAACCGACATCCTCCTCGTTGGCGGCGGCATGGCCGCTTGCGGCGCCGCCTATGAGGCCAAGCGCTGGGCCGGCGACAAGGTGAAGATCACCCTGGTCGACAAGGCCGCCATGGACCGCTCCGGCGCGGTCGCGATGGGCCTTTCGGCGATCAACACCTACCTCGGCCAGAACACCCCGGAAGACTACTGCCGCTACGTTTCGGCTGACCTTATGGGCATCACCCGCGACGACCTCGTCTATGACGTCGGCCGTCACGTCGACGATTCGGTGCACCTGTTCGAAGAATGGGGTCTGCCGGTCTGGAAGGAAATGGAAGGCGGCCGCGTCGATGGCGCGAGCTGGCAGAAGGCCGGCGGCCTGTCCCTCAAGGACGGCGGCAAGCCGGTGCGTTCCGGCAAATGGCAGATCATGATCAACGGCGAAGGCTACAAGCCGATCGTCGCCGAAGCCGCCAAGAAGGCCCTCGGGATGGAGAACATCTACGAGCGCGTCTTCATCGTGAAGTACCTGCTCGACGCCAACAACCCCAACCAGGTCGCGGGCGCGGTCGGCTTCTCGGTTCGCGAGCACAAGCTCTATGTCTTCAAGGCCAAGGCGATCCTCAACGTCGCCGGCGGCGCGGTGAACGTGTTCCGTCCCCGCACCACGGGTGAGGGCATGGGCCGCGTGTGGTATCCGGTGTGGAACGCCGGCTCGACCTACGCCATGGCGGCGGAAGTCGGCGCCGAACTGACCATGATGGAAAACCGCTTCGTCCCGACCCGCTTCAAGGACGGCTACGGCCCGGTCGGCGCGTGGTTCCTGCTGTTCAAGTCCAAGGCGACCAACGCCTTCGGCGAGGACTATGTGGTCAAGAACGCGGACATGCTCACCGCCTTCGCGCCCTACGACAAGGCGGTCGTGGTGCCGTCCTGCCTGCGCAACCACGCGATGCTCAAGGAAATGAAGGATGGTCGCGGCCCGATCCTGATGGATACGCCCGCAGCGATGAAGAAGCTCGCCGAGACCCTCACGCCGAAGGAAGTCAAGCACCTCGAAGCCGAGGCCTGGGAAGACTTCCTCGACATGTGCATCGGCCAGGCCGGCGTTTGGGCGGGTCTGAACATCCGTCCGGAACAGCAGGTTTCCGAACTGATGCCGACCGAGCCCTATCTGCTCGGCTCGCATTCCGGCTGCTGCGGCATCTGGGTGTCGGGTCCGTCGGACATCGCGCCGCCGGAATGGCAGTGGGGCTACAACCGCATGACCACGGTCAAGGGCCTGTTCACCGCGGGTGACGGCGTCGGCGCCTCGGGACACAAGTTCTCGTCGGGCTCGCATGCCGAAGGCCGCATCGCCGGCAAGAACATGGTCAAGTTCTGCCTCGACCATGCCGACTTCAAGCCGGAGCTCAAGGGCGACATCAAGGCGATCACGGAAGAGATCTATCGTCCGGTGCGCAACTACTTCGAGCACAAGGACAAGACGACCGCCGAAGACATCAATCCGTTCTATATCACGCCGCGCATGTTCCAGATGCGTCTGCAGAAGATCATGGACGAATATGTCGCCGGTGTCGCCACCTACTACCAGACCAATGGCGAAATGCTGAAGAGGGCGACGCATTACCTCACGATGCTGAAAGAAGACAGCATCAACATGCGCGCCAAGGATCTGCATGAGCTGATGCGCGCTTGGGAGAATTACCATCGGTTGTGGACCGGCGAGGCGCATATGCGCCACATCCAGTTCCGCGAAGAAACCCGTTATCCGGGCTTCTATTATCGCGCCGATTATCCCAATCTCGACGACGCCAACTGGAAAGTGTTCGTCAATTCGCGCTTCGACCCCGAGACCAAGACCTGGAGCCTCAAAAAGGTTCCGCACAAGGATCTTGTGCCGAAGGTCTATGGCGCAGCCAAGCACTAATGCAATAAAAGTTCGGGGCCTGGTTCAACCGGCCCCGAATTTATTGTTCGCATGCACGCTCTCTGCCGAAATTGCGCCACGTTTTCGTGTGGCAATGTAAGCGCCTAGAGTTCGGGACCGGCTGAATACTAAAACAAAAATAGAGCCAGGCGGGACCGTGACGTTATGACTGGGGGATATCGTCATGAAAGTCGTCAGTTTTCTGCAAGCCGAACAGCAAAAGCTCACCACCTGCGCGCCCGAGGAAACGATTGAATCCGTCGCGAAGCGGTTGAGCGCGCTCAATATCGGCGCCCTGCCCGTTTGCGGCGCCAATAGTTCGCTGGTCGGCGTCATTTCCGAGCGCGACGTCGTCCGTGGCATGGCCAAGGATGGCTGCAAGCTCGCCGAGCGCCGCGTCCGCGATCTGATGACCCGGGAAGTGGTCGTCTGCGACCAGAACACGACCATGGCCGAGGCTGAAAAGCTGATGTACCAGAAGCGCGTGCGCCACCTGCCGGTCGTTGACGCCGGAAAAGTGGTCGGCCTGCTGTCGATCCGCGACGTGATGGCCTGGCGCATTCAGGAAACGAAAGTCGAGTTGAACGTCCTGCGCGACATGGCGATTGTCTCGCGCTGAACGCGCGAGGTCGCGATTGTCTCGCGTTGAACGCGACGGTTCACGCGCCGTTTCGGCGCGCCTGCAACGGATTGAACGGCCCCGGGCCTGAACGCGTTTGCCGAACGGATGTTCGTCGAGCGCGTTTTGGCGTTATATGAGACCATATTGCCCCCCGCGAACGGCGCGCCGCGCCGTCGAGTAAAAAGAGTGTGAGGACGCAAGTGCCGACTAAACCTGACGACGACGATTTGACCAAGAACGCGGCGGACGCCGATCTCGAATATCGGCAAGAGGAAGAGCGGCGCCGGCAGGCGGAATCCGACCTCGACGTGCCGATCGTGTCGGCCATTCGCGGCGCCGCGGACACCCCCGTCGTGCCCGTCCGGCTGACCGGTTCGGCCTCCTTCTGCTTCCATTGTCATCCCGGCGTGTCCTGCTTCAACGAATGCTGCCATGACACCGACATCACGCTGACGCCCTACGACCTTATTCGCATCGGGCGGGCCGTCGGCATGTCTTCCGGCGAGGCCGGCCGCATGTTCGGGACCGAGGCCGTGCATGAAGCCTCCGGCATGCCGATCCTGAAATTGAAGCGCGTCGACACGGGCGAGGAAAAACGCCCCTGCGTCTTCCTCGATCCGGAAAAGGGCTGCACGATCTATGGCGACCGCCCGGCCGCCTGCCGCTATTACCCCCTCGGCCTTGCTTCGGTGAAAATGAAGGGCCATGACGCGCCGGAGGATTTCTATTTCCTCGTCAAGGAGCCGCATTGCAAGGGCCATGAGGAAAACCGCGAGCAGACCGTCGCCGAATTCCGCGCCGACCAGGGCGTCGAAATCTATGACGAGCGCAATCGCAGCTGGATTCACATCCTGATGAAGCTCGCCTCGTGGAAGATGCTCGGCGGCCCCTTCGGCAAGGAGACGGACGAGCGGACGAAGAAAATGTTCTTCATGGCGACCACCGATCTCGATGCGTTCCGCAAGTTCGTTTTCGGCACCTCCTTCCTCCAGCGCTATGCGATCGATCCCGAGATGCATCAGAAGCTGCAGGAAGACGACGAGACCTTGCTCCTCCTGGCGCTCGACTGGCTGCGCACCATCCTGTTCAACGAGCCGACCCTGCCCTTGCGCGAGGAAGTCCTGCAGGACTCCATCGCCAAGGCCCGCGCGGGCCTCGGGGGGACGTGATTTCCCCTTACCCCCGGCCCCTCTCCCGCAAGGGGAGAGGGGCGCCTTTGCCGGCGCATTAGAGGAACCCATCGGTGATTTTTTTCACTTCGGACACGCATTTCGGCCATCAGTTCGCGCTGACCAAGCGCAAGCGCCCCTTTCCTTCCGTCCAGGCGATGGACGAGCATCTGGTCGCGCGCTGGAACGAGACGGTGGGCGTGAATGACGAAGTTTTTCACCTCGGCGACGTCGCCCATCTCGAACATGACGGGTTGCCCGACGTGCTGGCGCGGCTCAACGGGCGTCTGCACCTCATTCTCGGCAATAACGACCGCCGAGAGGCGATGGAGGCGACCGGGCGCTGGGAGACCACCGCCGAAATGCGCGAGCTGACCATCGGCGACCAGCGTGTGTTCCTCTGCCATTATCCCTTGCGCGAGTGGCCCAACGCCTGGCGCGGCGCGTGGCATCTGTTCGGCCACGTCCACGGCAAATACGATCACGATCCGCACGGCCTGAGCATGGATGTCGGCGTCGACAGCCATTTCTATGCGCCAACATCCCTGGAAGCGATCACGAAACGCCTTCGGCGCGCCGCCGCCGCCTGACGCGGCGCGACTGAACCTTTTCTCCGCACCGCGCGTATTCCCTTTGCGCTTGCCGCGCAGCCGGTGAAATATTTTGCGTCGAAAGGGCGGGAGGAGAAAATGTCGACGGATTTCATGCTCGATCCGGGCGCGGCCGCGTCCGGCGCGGACCAGCAGATCGTGTCGGAGGACGGCCTGGCCGATCTCGAATTCGAACTGAACTGGGTGGGACCCGACGCGCGCCATGTGGACCGGCGCCGCGCCTTCGGCGTGAACATGTGGCGCGACTTCCTCCCGCCCGGTCTCGACGCCGCCCTTTTCGGCAGGACGGTCGGCGAGACGGTCTCCCTCGAATTCGCTCCCGGCGCACTGGTGGAGGATCGACGCGCGACGCTGGCCCGCGAAATCCCTTTGGCGTCCTTCGATCCCCCCGCCGCCGGCCTCGCCGATCCACGCCCGGCGCGCGGGCGCTTCCTGCCCCAAGGGGTTTTGCACAAGGCGGGAATTGCGGGCGTGCACAGCAGCAACCGCCGGCCCTTCCGCGTGCTCGACGTCGGCGCCAATGCCTTTGCCGCCGACCTCAACCACCCGCTCGCGGGAACAAGACTACGACTCTCCGCGAAAGTGCTCGGCGCGCGGAAAAAACGGTCGGAAGTCGGCGGGCGCAGCCGGGATTTGATCGCTGACCTGACCGACGGGCCCGGCATTCAGATGCGCGCCGGCGGCGCGCCCACCGATTTTTTCGCGCGCGGCTGGTCCGCGCGCGCGGTCGAGGACGACGACGCGGTTTTTTACGCGGTCCCGCGCATGGTGGTTCACCTCGACCGGCGCGCTTTGGAGACGATTCGCGATCTTTACGCCGATCTGCTGCCCCGCGCAGGCGCCGTTCTCGATCTGATGAGCAGCGTCGAATCCCATTTGCCCGAGGGGCGGAAATTCGATCGCGTCGCTGGCCTCGGGCTCAACCGCCAGGAACTCGACAATAATCCCGCATTGACCGAACGGATCGTCCAGGACCTCAATACAACTTCCGTATTGCCCTTCGCCGACGCCAGTTTCGACGCCGCCTTGTGCACGGCCTCGATCGAATATCTTACGCAACCGGTGGACGTCGTCCGCGACGTCGCGCGCGTGTTAAAACCCGACGCGCCTTTCGTCGTGACCTTCTCCAACCGCTGGTTTCCGCCCAAGGCGATCCGGGTGTGGAAAGACATGCATCCCTGGGAGCGACTCGGCTATGTGCTGGAGCTGTTCCTGCGCAGCGAAGCCTTCACCGACCTCCATACCTTCAGCCTGATGGGCGATCCGCGTCCGGCGGACGACGCGCATATCCGCGAAACCGATCTTTCCGACCCGGTTTTTGCCGTTTGGGGAAGACGCAAAGCCTGATCCGGGCGTGAATTCGCGATGCACGCTGCCAAAAAAGATTTGGCGCGAGGCTCCACGCAGTCCCTGCTGGAGTCTCACGCCATGAAAAAAGGAACGCCGCACGGATGTCGCGGAACGCGGATCATTTCTTCTTCGCCATGCCTTCCAGCTTTTCCGAGCGGATGGTGTTGCGCTGGAGCGCGGCGTCCTTTTCCCCGTCCATGCCGAAGGCCACCGCCATCAGCTGGGAATAGAACACCACCGGAATATGGTAATCGGTGCCAAACTTCTCGTTGATCAGCGGCTGGTACATTTCGACATTGGTCTGGCACAGAGGACAGGGCGTCGAAATGACATCGGCGCCCTGTTTCGCGGCCTCTTCGACGATCGCCTTCATCAGATGCAAGGTGCGGTCGGGGCTCATCACCGCCACCGAGCCGCCGCAGCACGAGGTCTTGTGCTTGAACGGCACCGCCTCGGCGCCGCAGGCCTTGGTGAAATCGTCGAGGAAGGTCGGATCGTCATAGGCGTCGTAATCGCCGCCGGCTTCGGTGCCGGCGAAGGGCCGCACCGTCTGGCAGCCGACGTAGCCGGCGACCTTGAGGCCCTTGAGCGGATTGGTGACCCGCTTTTCGATCGCTTCGACGCCGACGTCATTGACCAGCACTTCGCAGGCGTGACGCACCTTGAGATCGCCGTCATAGCTCATGCCGGCTTCGGCGAGGGCTTCGTTCACCTCCGCCTTTTTCTTCACATCGGCCTTGATCTTCTCATTGCCGCCATGGGTGTTGAGATAGCAGGCGGCGCAGCCGGTGATCACGTCCTGCGTGCCGCGCTTGCGCGCCTGGGCGAGATTGCGCCCGGTCAAGGCAAGATTGGGCAACTGCCCGCCGCCGATATGGCCGATCGAGGCGCCGCAGCAGTTCCAGTCCTCGATATCCTCCATCTCGATCCCGACTTCGGGCATCACCGCGCGCAGGGATTCGTCGAGATGCTTCCCGCTGCCCTGGGACGAGCAGCCGGGATAATAGGTCATGGTCTTTTTCTCGGTCATGTCCTTTTCCTCAGCCGCTTAATGCCGCGCTTCGATTTCGCGCGCCTTGGCGAGAATCGCCTTCAGCCCCTTGCGCCCCTTGGTCATATGCGGCAGGCCGATATGCATGCGGCCGGTCTTGACCATGCCGAGCGCAACCTTGAGATTGGCCATGGCGCGCTTGAAACCCTCGCCAAGGCCGAGCGAGAAGAAATAGCGCATGGTGACGAGACGCTCGTCGGTCCGCCCGAAAGTCGCCGCCGACCACCAGAAGGACTGGGCGAAATTCTTGTTTTCGTGTGGTCCCTTGGCATAGCCGAATTCGGCCGATTTGGCGGCCAGATCCTGCAAAATATAGGTGACCGGCACGCCGCGCGGGCAGCGCACCACGCAGCGATAGCAGCTGGTGCAGTTCCACTGGGTGTTGGCGGAGAGCACCTCCTCCTTCATCCCGGCGCGGATCATCATGAACAATTTGCGCGGACCATAGTCCATCTGGACGCCGATCGGGCAGGAGCCCGAGCAGGCCCCGCATTGCATGCACAGGTTGAGCTTGTCGCCGCCGTTGATATTGTCGCGGACCCATCGCGCGAAGGACAGGTCGTAGGTCTTGCCGGCGGCCGGGGCGGGAGTCGTCATTTAGAACCCCTTCATCGGATTGGGCGGCAGATCGCCGATCAGTTTGGCGAACGCGTCGAGAACCGTCGGGGCGCGGCAGGAATCCGCGATCGACATTTCCTCGAAAGTGATGCGCTCCTGTTCGAGCGCCAGGCTCTTCAGCGTCTCGCCGACCTTGCTCAGGCGCTCCTTGGCCAGGGCCGAGCCCTTGACGAAATGGCACTGATAGTCGTCGCCCGACTTGCAGCCCATCAGCATGATGCCGTCATAGCCCTTCTGCAGCGCGGTCGAGACCCATTGCAGCGTGACCGAGCCGAGGCAGCGCACCGGAACGATGCGCACGAAAGGCGACCAATGCGAACGGGCGATGCCGGCCATGTCGATCGCGGGATAGGCGTCGTTCTCGCAGGCGAGGACGAGGATACGGGGCTTTTCCGAGAATTCGTCTGGAATCTCGTTGGCCTCGATCATGTCGTTGACCATCTGCGGATTGTAATTGTCGAAGGTGATGGTCTGGACCGGGCACGCGCCCATGCAGGTGCCGCACCGGCGGCAGCGGGCGAAATTGACCACCGGACGGCCCTGCTCGTCCTCGTCGATGGCGCCAAACGGGCATTCCACCGTGCAGCGGCGGCATTTGGTGCATTTCTCGTGGCCGATCTTCGGATAGGTCAGGTCGCCGACGCGCGGGTGAACCGCGGCGCCGACCGCGCCGCCTTCGAGCGCCTGGATCGCCTTGAGCACGGCGCCGGTCGCGTCTTCCGCGCTTTCCGCCATGTCCATCGGACGACGGACGGGGCCGGCGGTGTAAATGCCGGTGCGGCGCGTCTCATAGGGGAAGCAGATGTAATGGCTGTCCGAAAAACCGTCGGCCAGGATCGGAATATGCGGGCCCTGGCGATATTGCAGGTTGAGGATCGGGCCGCCGGGCGGAATGCCTTTGTCGATGTGGGGCCAAGGTGTTCCCTCGCCCTTGGCGTAGCCAGCGACCGCGATCGGCGCGACGGGATTGATGTCGTCGGTGAGTTGCGCCTTGTCTTTTTCCGGATCGGCGGCGGCGGGCGCGTCGACATTGGTCGAGTTCGGGACCATGCCGGTGGCCAGAACGATCAGGTCGAGCCCGCCGAGCGGAACCTCCTGGCCGAGCAGCTCGTCGGAATAGGACACGGTCATGGCCTTGCCGTCGACCGAGGTCGCCTTGCCCTTCATGAAGACGACGCCGTTGCGCTGGGCCTCGCGATAGAATTCCTCGGCCGTTCCCGGGGTGCGCAATTCCTCGTAGACGATGTAGGCCATCGCGTCCTGGTCGCCCTTGACCACCTGCAGAGCCTGTTTGATCGAGGCGGTGCAGCAGACCGACGAGCAATAGGGCAGATGGTTGGGATCGCGGCTGCCGGCGCATTGCACGAAGGCGATTGTTTTGACCGGCGCGCCGTTGGACGGCTTGACCGGGGCGCCCTTGGCCAGCATGGCCTCGAATTCGATGCCGGTGACGACGTCGGGCGAGGCGCCATAGCCGAGATGGGTCAGCTTGGTCGCGTCATAGGGCCGCCAGCCGGTGGCGACGACGATGGCGCCGACCTTTTCCGTGACGTCCTGGCCGCCGTGCGAAATGACGACGTCGAAGGCGCCGGGCTGGCCCGAGGTCTTGGCGACGGTGGCGTTGGTGAGGATGCGGACGCGGCCGTTCGCCTTGACCTTGGCGATCAGAGCCTCGATGTCGTTGCCATAGATGTCGCGATAAGGCGGCGCATGCGGGGCGCGCATTGGCCATTTGCTCGACCAGCCGCCGAGCGCGTCGCTCTTTTCCACCACCAGGGCGTCATAGCCGGACTGCGCCGCTTCGAGCGCGGCGGTCAGGCCGGTGACGCCGCCGCCGACCACCAGAATGGTCCGCGAAACCTCGCCGAGCGCGGCAGGGGTGGGCTGCTGGGTCTTGGCGAGCTGCGCCGCCGCCATGCGGATCGAGTCCGCGGCGAGCATTTCGGTGTCTTCCTCATGGGCGGGCTGCGACCAGGCGACCTGTTCGCGCAGGTTGGCGCGCACCACCGGCACGCCATCGAAGCGGAATTTTTCCGCCATGACGCGCGGCGAGCAGGCGCCGACCACCATGCGGTTGACCGCGCCGTCGGCCACGTCCTTCTGCATGGACGCCACGCTTTCGGGGGAGCAGAGCGCGTCGCTCACGACGCAATGCCCGATGCGGAATTCGTTCTTGCCGACCTTTTCGAGCGCGCCTACATCCACGGCGTCAGCAATGCCGCAGCCCTTGCAAAGATAGACGCCCGGTTTTTTCTCGGACACGCTTCCATCTCCATTTGTCACGCGCCGTTCGCTCCGGCGCTCTTGTTCCTGGCCGCGCTCGCCCTTCACAGGCAAGCGAGGCGCTTCAGCTTGGTTCGCGGCGCCTCAGGCGTTCCTGACCGCCTGAATGGCCTTCAACGCGGCGGCCGTGGCCGACTGCACCGACATCGACACATCGAGCGGCCCGGAGGCGACGCCGGCCGAGAACATGCCCTCGCCGTCGCCTTCAACCGGCACGAGGAAGCCGTATTCGTCCGCGACCAGGCCCATCGTCGGGCGGTAGCCCGCGACGGCGCTCGGCTGCATGCCGGTCGCCAGAACCACGAGATCATAAGGCTCGGCGTAGATTTCGCGGTCGATCGTGCGCTCACCGTGGAGCATCGGCCGGCCGTCCTCCCCGACGCGGATATGCGCCGGCTTCGACTTGACGAATTTCACCTGCGGGTCGGCGCGCACGCGGTCGTAAAAGGCTTCGAGCTTATCGTGGGCGCGAATGTCGATGTAATAGATATGGACTTCGGCGTCCGGATATTGTTCGCGCACATAGGCCGCGTGCTTGAGCGAGCCCAGGCAGCAGATGCGCGAACAATAAGGCAGGTGGTTGAGGTCGCGCGACCCGGCGCATTGGATCAGCGCCACCTTTTTCGCCGGCTCGCCGTTCGACGGGCGCAGGATCTTGCCATGGGTCGGGCCGTCATGCGCGGCCAGACGCTCCATTTCGACATTGGTGATGATGTCGCGGCTGTGGACGTAGCTGTAGACGTCGAGCTTCTTGGGATCGTAGGGCTGCCAGCCGGTCGCCCAGACCACCGCGCCGACATGGAGATCGAAGGTCTCGCCCTTGTCGTCGGGATCGAGGGCGCCATAGGCGCAGGCGGCCTTGAGCTTCTCGCCCTCGCCGGCGGCGATCGCCTCGGGCGCGACGACATAGCGCATGGGGAACGCGTGTTCGTGCGGCAGATAGGCGGCCTTGACCTTGTCGAGACCGTAATTGAAGGGATTGTCCACCATCATTTCGGTGGCGTTGGCGCAGGCGCCGCAGGCGGTGCAGCGTTCGTTGACGAAACGCGGATGACGCTGGACCGAGACTTTATAATCGCCGCGGCCGCCGGAAATTCCCTGAACCTCGCACATGGTCATGACGCGGATGCGCGGATTCTTGCGGATGCGCTGGTAATTGATCTCCAGGCCGCAAGTGGGATGGCAAAGTTTTGGGAAATAGCGGTTCAATTTCGTCACGCGGCCACCGAGCGCGGCGTCGCGTTCGATCAAGATGACGTCCTGTCCGGCTTCCGCCGCTTCCACGGCCGCCGTGACCCCGGCGATTCCGCCGCCGACGACGAGAATCGTTTGACTCGCCGGACCGGCGCCATTCTGACCCGCCGCCATTCCTCTACCTCCCTGCCGGCCTGTTCCTGCCTTCATCCCCGTCGCTGGCCAGCGGTTCGCTTGTCGTTGAACGACGGAGAGCAACGGCCGCGCTTCGCCTTTTCACCCGTCGGGGGGCGGACGCAAGCGGCCTGCCGCATCTATACTTCAATGAATGCGAATATGTCTATCCTCCTAGATCAAAAAAGCGACAGCCGCAAAAGTCCGGCGTTTTCGCGCAGCTAAGTCTCTGGCCTCTTGCAAAGAATCCGCCTTTTTGCCTATCAGGTCGGGACCTTTCCAGGCGCGCGGCGCGATTGCCCGCGCGCGCCTGTTTCCAACCCGCTGCGTCTTTGACTGACGAGGACCCATGGCCCGCCCTTTCCGAATCGACCTCCGCCGCCTGCGCGCTAGCCTGCTGATGTGGCTGTCGGGCCGGCATTGGCGGCGGCAGACCGTGTTTTTCGGCGGCGGACTGACGGTCGGCGCCGTGGCGGTGGCGCTGGCCAAGGGCGCCGACGCGGCGCAATGGGCGCTCGACCGGATCCTGGCCGGGCAGCCGGCGGCGCCGCTGGTCATCACGCCGCTGGGATACGCCGTCGCGGCTTATGTCACCATGCGCTGGTTCAACGGCGCCCAGGGCTCCGGCATTCCCCAGATCATCGCCGCCAGCGAACTCCCGTCCACATCGAAGACCCGCGGCGACATGGTGTCGATGCGGGTGGCGATCGGCAAGGCCTTTCTCCTCATTTTCCTGCTGGTCTGCGGCGCCTCGATCGGGCGCGAAGGCCCGAGCGTCCAGATCGGCGCCGCGCTCATGCTGTTCGCCGGCCGGCTCGGAGGCATTCGCCGCGAGGGCGCGCTGCTTCTCGCGGGCGGCGCGGCCGGCGTCGCCGGGGCCTTCAACACGCCGCTGGCCGGCGTGGTTTTCGCCATCGAGGAACTCGGGCGCCGTTTCGAGCAGCGCACCAACGGCACGGTGATTCTCGCCGTCCTGCTCGCCGGCGCCGCCTCGGTCATGCTGGCCGGAAACTACACCTATTTCGGCGTCTCGACCGCCAATCTCAGCGGCTGGCCGGACATTCTCGCCGTGGTCGTCTGCGGTGTCGCCGGCGGGGCCTTGGGCGGCCTGTTCAGCCAGTTGCTCATCTGGGGAATCGTCAATCTTCCCCGCCTGTGGGGCGGCTGGACCTATAAAAGAATGGCTTTTTTTGCCGGAGCATGCGGACTGGCGGTGGGCGTCATCGGCCTGGCCACGGGAGGCGCGACGTTCGGGACAGGCTATTCCCAGGCGAAGGACATCATTCAGGGCGCCAGCCATCTGCCCTGGTATTTCGGCCCTCTCAAACTGATCGTCACCTTGCTTTCCAGCATGTGCGGCATTCCCGGCGGCTTGTTCGCGCCCTCGCTTTCGGCCGGCGCCGGCTTCGGCCATGCGTTGGAGCCGTTCCTGCCGATGGTCCCGCCCGCGACCGTCGCCCTGCTCGGCGTGGTCGGCTATTTTTCCGGGGTGGTGCAGTCGCCGCTGACGGCTTTTGTCATCGTCATGGAAATGACCGGCGACCACAACATGATGCTGCCCCTGATGGCGACGAGCCTTCTCGGCTTCGCCGTGTCGCGGATGGTGTGCAAATATCCGGTCTATCACGCCATCGCCCATTCCATGGTCGCGAAGGCCATCACGAGCGAAGGACTGATCAGCCGGCGCGCAAGACCGGACAACCCCGACGGATCGGCGGATCAAGACCGATCGGCGCTCATGTGACAAAATTGCAATATTCTGATATTGCGATATGAACTCACAACCAATCCCGGGCCGCCGCCACCGGCAGGCCCTGATCTGGCGTCGGGGAGAACGGAGCCGTTGAGCAGATTGCCCTATGACAATTACAGCGCCCATGAATTCATCTTGCGCGACTGGCTGGCGCTGGACCGGACCGTGTTGGCCAACGAGCGCACCTTTCTCGCTTACGGGCGGACGTCGTTGGGGCTGTTTCTCTCCGGCGTGACCCTGATCAAGGTGTTCAAATCGGATTTCGCCATCGGAACGGGCTGGGTCTTCGTCTTCACGGCCGTTGGGGTCTTCCTTTACGGATTCCGCCGCTTCCGCAAGATGCAGAGTCATTATCGGGGGCTTTCGGCTCTCGAAGAGAAGATTCTTCCAGAGGAACTGGAGCGGGAGTTCGCCGCGGAGGCGGCGCTGGAAAAAGAACGAGCGGAATCGCCGTCCGCTTGATCCGGGTCGGGCGAGGATGTCGTGGCGGCCGGGCGGCTGCAAAAAAAACAAAGGCCGGCGCGAATCCCGTTTGGCCCGCGTCGCCGGAATGAATATGAAGTAAGCCAAACGATATGAGGGACGGCGCGGCTTGGCTGGGCGGCGCCGCTTGGCCGGGCGGCGCGGAGCCCTGTCGGGATAAAGAAGACCAACAAGCCGGAGGAGGTTCGAATTTCAACCATGACGCAGGCTGATACAGCATCCGCGCGCCGGTTCGGGCCAGCGACGATCTTTCCCTTCCTGTCCTGGGGGTCCCTGTTTTCCGGCGCGCAGATCCGGGCCGACCTTCTCGCCGGCCTCACCGGCGCCCTGGTCGTGCTGCCGCAGGGCGTGGCCTTCGCCACCATCGCCGGCATGCCGCCGCAATATGGCCTTTACGCCAGCATCGTCCCGACGGTCATCGCCGCCCTGTTCGGCTCCTCCCGCCACCTGGTGGCGGGGCCGAGCACGACGGCCTCCCTCGTGCTCTTCGCCTCGCTCTCCGCCTTCGCCACCGTCGGCAGCCAGCATTACGTTGAGCTGGCCATCACGCTGGGCGCCATGACCGGCGTCATGGAGCTGGCGCTCGGCGTCTTCCGCCTCGGCGCGCTGGTCAATTTCATCTCCCATACCGTCGTGGTCGGCTATACCGCGGGCGTCGGCATCCTGATCATGACGACGCAGATGCGCAATTTCCTCGGCCTCCACATTCCGCGCACCAGCATTTTCGTCGAAGCTGTCGTCGGCACGATCCGCGCGGCCCCGACTCTGTCGGTCGAAGTGACTCTCGTCGCCCTGGTGACGCTTGCCGCCGGCGTCATTTCGCGCCGCCTCACCGCGAAAGTGCCCTATATGATACCGGCGATCCTGGCCGGCTGTTTCGCCGGCGTGATCGCCAATCTGATTATCCCGAATTCCGTCTCGACCGTCGGCGCCCTGCCCCGCACCCTGCCGCCGCTTTCGGCGCCGAGCTTCGATCCGGCGACTTTGGGCATGCTGCTGCCGACGGCGCTCGCCATCGCCATTTCGGCGCTCAACGAAGTGGTGTCGATCGGCCGGGCGCTGGCCATCCGCTCGGAGCAGAGGCTCGACATCAACCAGGAGTTCATCGGCCAGGGCCTCGCCAATCTCATCGGCTCGTTCTTCTCAGGTTATGTCGTCTCCGGCTCCTTCAACCGCAGCGCGCTCAATTATGAATCGGGCGCGCGCACTCAGGTTTCGGCCGTATCCGCCGGCCTGATTCTCGCCGGCGTCCTGGTCTTCGCCGCGCCGCTCGCCGCTTATCTGCCCCATGCCGCCATGGCCGCCTCGCTGGAGCTGGTCGGCTGGAGCCTGATCGACCGCAGGAGCCTGCGCGGCATCTGGCGCAGCGGCTGGGCCGAGCGCGGCGTGCTGCTCGCCACCATCGGCGTCGCTCTGTTCATCCAGATTCAGGCGGCGATCCTCGCCGGCGTCGCGCTGTCGCTGGTGGTCTATCTCTACCGGACGTCCAACCCCGAGATTCGTCCGCGCGTCCCCGATCCGGCCGACGAGAACCGCAAATTCGTCGACGCCGGCCCGGGAAAACCGGAATGCCCGCAATTCCGTCTCGCCCGCCTCGACGGCTCGATCTATTTCGGCGCCGTCAATTCCTTCCGTGACGCGCTCAACGCCTTCGAACGCGAAAGGCCGAACTGCAAGCGCTACGGGATCATCATGCGCGGCGTGAATTTCATCGATCTCGCCGGCGCCGAGGCGCTGGCCATCGAAACGCGGCGGCTGCGCGCCAACGGCGGCGACCTTTATCTCATCAACATCAAGGAGCGGCCGCTGGAATATCTCGAAAAGGGCGGCTATGTCGATCAGATCGGCCGCTCGAATATTTTCCTCGGCAAGACCCGTGCGCTGACGGAAATCACCAAGAAGCTCGACCATGACATTTGCAGCCGCTGTTCGCTGCGGGTATTCAAGGAATGCGCGCTTTACGGAATGGCGGCGCCTGACGCGAAGACCGTCGCGAGCAGCGCCTCGACCACCGCGCCCGCGCCGGGACAAGCGTGAGTTTTCGATCTCGGACCTTGGATCCAGCGTTTGGATCGGGGCGCAGCCGGAACACAGCCTTGACCGACGTTGAAACAGGCCCGGATTTCGCCGAGATCGGCCGCAAACTCTTCGCCCAGCCGTGCGACTTCGTCTGGGCGGCGGGAAAAATCGGCGATCTGCCGCCGATTGGGCCGGCGGAAATCGCTTTCGCCGGCCGCTCCAATGTCGGCAAATCCTCCCTGCTCAACGCCCTGACCGGCCGGAAAACCCTGGCGCGGACCTCGCACACGCCTGGCCGCACCCAGCAGCTCAATTTCTTCGCCCTCGGCCCGGACCCCACGGCGCCCCTGCTGCGGCTGGTCGACATGCCCGGCTATGGCTATGCCGCCGTCTCCAAGGAGAAAATCGCCGGCTGGACCAGGCTGATGCAGGATTTTCTGCGCGGGCGGGCGTCGCTCGCCCGGGTCTTCGTGCTGATCGACGGGCGCCACGGGATCAAGGACGCCGATCGCGACATGCTCAAGCGCCTGGATCAGGCGGCCCTGTCCTATCAAATCGTGTTGACCAAGCGTGACGAAGTGAAAAAGAGCCTGATCGAAAAGACCGTCGCCGAGACGAACGCGGTCCTGCGCGGCCATCCCGCCGCCCATCCCGACGTCATTTTCCTGTCATCGCACCAGGGCGAAGGTCTGGCCGAGTTGCGCGCCACGGTCGCGCGGCTGCTCCATGAACGCGACAGAACGATTTTCGCGCCGACGCAAATCGGCTAAACAGCCCAAAATTGCTCCAAAGAGTTCCCCAAGAGGCAGCAAAATGAGCGACACGCCGGCCAAATCCGCCCCCCTCAGCCAAGCCGCCGCGATCGAACAGGCGCGAATCCTGATGCAGGCGCTGCCCCATATGCTGCATTACGACGACACCGTCGTGGTGGTGAAATATGGCGGCCACGCCATGGGCGACGAAGCGACCGCGCGCGATTTCGCCCGCGACATGGTCCTGCTCGAACAATCCGGCGTCAATCCGGTCGTCGTCCATGGCGGCGGCCCGCAGATCGGCGCCATGCTCGGCAAGCTCGGCATCAAGTCGGAATTCGCCGACGGACTGCGGGTGACCGACAAGGCCACGGTCGAAGTGGTCGAAATGGTGCTGGCGGGCTCGATCAACAAGCAAATCGTCGGCTTCATCAACAATGCCGGCGGGCGCGCCATCGGCCTGTGCGGCAAGGACGGCAACATGGTCACCGCCCGCAAGGTCGAGCGGAGCGAAAGCGACGGCAAGCCGGCGATAGATCTCGGCTTCGTCGGCGATCCAGCCAAGGTGGACGCGACCGTGCTGGAGCAGGTGCTGGGCCGCGAACTGATCCCCGTGCTCGCGCCGGTGGCGCTCGGCGCCGAGGGCGAGACCTATAATGTCAACGCCGACACTTTCGCGGGCGCGATCGCGGGCGCCTTGAACGCCAAGCGTCTGCTGCTGCTGACTGACGTTCCCGGCGTCCTCGACAAGGACAAGAACCTGATCAAGGAACTGCGGATCAGCGAAATCCCGGCGCTGATCGCCGACGGGACGATTACCGGCGGCATGATCCCCAAGGTCGAGACCTGCATCTACGCCATCGAACAGGGCGTCGAGGGCGTCGTCATCCTCGACGGCAAGATCCCCCACGCCGTGCTGATCGAACTGCTCACCGACCACGGCGCCGGCACGCTGATCACAAGGTGAGCAACCCGCCCACGACCGACCGGCGCGACCTGGCGGATGTCCGCCGGGTCGACGTCTTTCGGCATGTCGACACCTGGGTTTTCGACCTCGACAATACGCTCTATCCGCCGCACAGCGACCTCTGGCCGCGGATCGACGCCCGCATCACCGCTTACATGATCGCTTTGTTCGGGCTCGACGGCCAGTCCGCGCGCGCCCTGCAGAAACACTATTACCGCGTCTATGGCACGACGCTCGCCGGCCTGATCCGCGAATACGGCGTCGCGCCGGACGATTTTCTTCATTTCGTCCATGACATCGACCGCTCCGCCCTCGATCCCGATCCGGCCTTGGCCAAGGCCATCGAGGCCCTGCCCGGCCGCAAGCTCATTCTCACCAACGGCTCGCACGGCCATGCGCTCGCCACCGCGAAACAGCTCGGAATCGACCATCTGTTCGAAGGCATGTTCGCCATCGAGCACGGCGACTATTTGCCCAAGCCGCATCTCGAAACCTATCAGAAATTTTTCGCGCGCCACGCCATCGAGCCGTCGCGCGCCGCCATGTTCGAGGACATTGCGCATAATCTCGCGGTTCCCCACGGCGCCGGCATGCTGACCGTGCTGGTGCGGCCGAAGGAAGGCGCCGACGACCATCGCGAGGCCTGGGAAAAGCACGACGACACGCCGCCCCATGTCGATTTTGTGACCGACGATCTGACGGGTTTTCTGGAGGGATTGGTCCGACGTTAAGGCCCGACGCTGTCGCGCAGGCCGAACAGCAGGGCGCTGTCGATGAATTCGTGCGCCTCGACCACAGCATCGCCTTCGAAGCGGATGAAGCTCAGGCCTTGCAGGACATTCTCGCGGCCGGTCCCGCGATGACGCAATTCCATTTCATAGCGGACGCAAGCCTGCTCGCCCTCGATCAGCATTTCGTGAAGCCGGAGGGTCTTCTGCTCGAATTCGACCGAAAAAGCCTTGAGATAAGCGAGGATCGACTCCCGGCGGCAACGCAGGCCGGCATAGGCCCAATGCGCCTGATCGCCGTTCAAGGTCCACTCGGCCTCGGGCGCGAACAAGGGCGCGAGCCGCGCGGGATCGCCGCGGCGGTCGAGCAGGGACGCGACGACCTGCTCGAAGCGCAGCCGCGTGATCGGGGGAGCCATGCTTTCGCTGTCGCCGCTCACTTTTCGTCTCCGTCGCTTTCGCAATAGAGGGTCCGAGCGGTTGACGCAAGTTGCGCGCCCAGTCGGGCGCGCTCCGCGGAAAAATCAGTTCTTGGCCTTGTCGACCAGTTTGTTCTTGCCGATCCAGGGCATCATGCCGCGTAAGCGCGCGCCGACTTCCTCGATCTGATGCGCGTCGTTGACGCGGCGGATGCCCTTGAAACGGGCGGCGCCGGCCTTGTATTCCTGCATCCATTCCGAGGTGAACTTGCCGGTCTGGATGTCGGTGAGGACGCGCTTCATTTCCGCCTTGGTTTCGGGCGTGATGATGCGCGGGCCGGTGACATATTCGCCCCATTCCGCCGTGTTGGAGATCGAATAGTTCATATTGGCGATGCCGCCCTCATAAATGAGGTCGACGATCAGCTTCACCTCGTGCAGGCACTCGAAATAGGCCATTTCCGGGGCATAGCCGGCCTCGACCAGGGTTTCGAAACCGGCGCGGATCAGTTCGACCAGGCCGCCGCACAGCACCGCCTGCTCGCCGAACAGATCGGTCTCGCATTCTTCCTTGAAGGTCGTCTCGATGATGCCGGAACGGCCGCCGCCGATCGCCGAGGCATAGGACAGGCCGATGTCATGGGCGTTGCCCGAGGCGTCCTGGTGGATCGCGATCAGGCAGGGCACGCCGCCGCCCTTGAGATATTCGCCGCGCACCGTATGGCCGGGCCCCTTGGGGGCGACCATCAGCACGTCGATGTCCTTGCGCGGCTCGATCAAGGCGAAATGGACGTTGAGGCCATGGGCGAACAGAAGCGCCGCGCCGGGACGGATATTGTCGGCGATCTCGCATCTGTAGATGTCGGCCTGAAGTTCGTCCGGCGTCAGCATCATCAGCACGTCGGCCCACTTGGCGGCCTCGGCGACGCTCATCACCTTGACGCCCTCGCCCTCGGCCTTCTTGGCGGTGGCCGAGCCGGGGCGCAGGGCGACGGCGATGTCCTTCACGCCGGAATCGCGCAGGTTCAGGACATGGGCGTGGCCCTGCGAGCCATAGCCGACCACGGCGACCTTCTTGCCCTTGATCAGGTTGATGTCGGCATCGCTATCGTAATAAACGCGCATTGTGCTGCTTTCCGGTTCTTGGGGCGCGGTCTCGCCGCTTCTGGAAATTCGGATGACGCCTCATAAAGCCGGAAAATGGTCTCGTCAAAGGAAAGTGGACGGAAGGCGGGAAACCGCCCGCCTCGTCACGAGAACAGGCCGGCAAGGCCCGAATAGACGCCGAAACCCGCCGAGAGGGCGATGATCGCGGCGCACAGCGCGGCATAGCCGCCGCGCAGGCGATAGGGCTCCGGCAGGCGGCGCGCGAGAAGGTAGAGAAAACCGAGAACCGTCGGCAGCAGCATGGCGTTCATGACCTGAACGCCGACGCTCAACGAAACCAGATTGGCGCCCGAGGCCACGGTCGCGGCGCAGCCGATGAGAACGACCGTATAGGCGCCGTAGAACCAGGGCGCCTCGCGGGGGGAATGGTCGAGGCTGCAATTGACCTTGAGCGTTTCGCCCAGGGTGCGCGCCGCCGTGACCGTCACCACGATGGCCGCCACCAGGGCCGCGCCGGAAAGTCCGAGGCCGAACAGAAGCTTGCCGGCGAACCCGCCGAGGAAGGGCGTGATCGCCTCGGCGATCTGCTGCACCGTGTCGAGACTGCCGCTTTTGCCCGCCGCCCCCAGCGTCGCCGCGGTGGCGACCAGAATGGCCGCCATGATGATCTGAGTCAGAAAGGAGCCGATCACGGTATCGAGGCGCGCCGCGCCCAGACTCTCCACGGTCAGCCTTTTCTCGACCACCGCGCTCTGCTGGAAGAACACCATCCAGGGCATGATGACCGCGCCGATATTGGCCGCGATCAGGTAGAGATATTTGGGATCGCGAAAGGGAATGTCGACTGCCTGCGCCGCGATCGCGGCGGGATCGGGGCGCGCAAGGACCGCCACGACAATGAACACCAGTTCGAAAGCGCCGACGCCGATGGCGATGCGCTCGACCGTGAGATAGGAATGGGTATAGGCCATCACCAGCAGCGACGAGGCGACGAGGACCATGGTGAGCGGCGCCGACAGGCCCATCAGGGCGCCCACGCCGGCAAGTCCGGCCAGTTCGGAAAGCAGCGCGCCGGCGCAACTGAGCAGCAGGGTCAGGACCGAAAACCAGGCCCAGAAACGCCCGAAATGTTTTTCAATCAGTTGCGCATGGCCCTGGCCGGTGACCAGGCCGAGCCTGACCGTCAGCTCCTGAACAATATAAAGGACGGGAATCAGCGCGACCTGCAGCCAGAGCAGGCGGTAGCCCCAGGCGGCGCCGCTCTGCGCGGCGGTGATGACGCTGCCGGCGTCGGTGTCGGCGAGCATGACCACGAGACCCGGCCCCGCGACGGCAAGGAAATTCCGCAGCCTTGCGCCGCGCGGGGTTGCTACGCTCAGATCGGTCATAGTCCGGCGTCCTCGAAAAAGCTCATGCGCCCTCTCTTGGCGCCGCTGGCGGCGACTGGCAATCTCGACATGCGCAGTTTAGACGCGTTTTAATGTTTGGCGTCCTCCCGGACCATCTCGCCCGTGGGCGAAGGCGAGGTTTCGTCGTCGATCGCCTCTCCGGCGATGACATAGGCCCCCTTCATCCAGCGATGCAGATCGACATCGGCGCAGCGTTTCGAGCAGAAGGGCCTATAAGGCGCCGCCGCCGGCTTGCCGCAGATCGGACAGGACGGCGCGTGTTTCGTCCCCCGCGCCATCAGCCTCGCTCCTCGGGCGCGGCCCAGAGTTCATGGGCGCGATAGCCAAGCCCGTCGAGCAGGGTCATGGTTTCGTAAAGCGGCAAGCCGACCACGGCGCTGTAGGAGCCGACCAGCTTGACCACAAAGCCGCCAGCCAGCCCCTGGATGGCGTAGCCGCCCGCCTTGCCATGCCACTCGCGCGAGGCGAGAAAGGCGGCGATTTCGCGACCCGACAGACGCTTGAAACGCAACCTTGCCTCCGCCAGGCGCGAGCGCTCGCGGCCCGAAGGGTCGATCACCGTGACGCCGGTATAGACGCGATGAGCGCGGCCCGACAGCAGCCGCAGGCAGTGATCGGCCTCGTCGACAGATTCGCATTTCGGAAGGATGCGTCGGCCGACGCAGACCACGGTGTCGGCGGCCACGACATAGGCGTCCTGCAATTCGGGGCGCATCCGCGCCGTCTTGGCCCCGACCCGGGCTTTTTCGAGCGCCAGCCGCGCGGCGAGCTTGCGCGGCGATTCGTTGCGGCCTGGCGATTCGTCGAGATCGGCGGGCAGGAGCGCGTCGGGTTCGATCCCGATCTGCTGGAGCAGGGCCAGGCGGCGCGGCGAGCCGGAGGCAAGCGCGAGGCGCGCGGCGCGGGGTTTCGGCTCTGCGTTCACGGGCGGTCGGGACTCAAGCGTTGCGGTTATTTGAATCGATATGTGATTCGCCCCTTGGTCAGGTCATAGGGCGTCATTTCCACGAGCACGCGGTCTCCCGTGAGAACGCGAATGCGGTTCTTGCGCATCTTCCCCGCCGTATGGGCGATGATTTCATGGTCGTTTTCGAGTGTCACCCGAAAAGTGGCGTTAGGCAGCAGTTCGCTGACAACGCCGGGAAACTCCAACAGTTCTTCTTTCGACATCTGAATCCTTGCAGTGCTGGCGACTCCGCGCCGGACCGCGCCATTTCGAGCAGATGGCGGACTGGGCCGGAAGTCGCCTTGCCATTGCGGTTGATTTCGATCAAACAGGCGAAACAGCCATCCGGTCGCGTCCGCGATGGCGCGATGAATAATATCCGCGCTTTATATGGTTCGTCGGCAAGGCCGGGAAACCGTGCGCGCTATAACAAATTACGGCGCGTCTGCCAATGGCGCGACGGGGGCGACGCCCGAGACTTTTCGACAACAGACGAAGGTTCCCGGGATGATTGATTTTTTAGACCTCCAATTTCGCCTCTGGCGGACTTGGCTTGAGTTCGTCGACGTCTATTTCGCGACCGTCGCGACGATTTCGGCGCGTCTGCCGATCGTCGCGCAGGCCGCGACGGGCTTCGGCGATCACGATGCGCGCCGGGAGGCGCAGACGATGGTGACCGAAAAATGGCGCGCGGCCGCCGCGGGCGCCGAGGCCGGCGCGCTCGAAACCGCCAAGGCGGCGCTGAAGGTCATGACCGGCCAGACGCACCCGGTGGCCGTCGCCGGCCATATGATGGACGTCGCCGCCGCGGCCACGCGGCCGGCGCGCCGGAAAGTCCGCGCCAACGCCCGCCGACTCACCCGGCCACGGCCCGCGCAAAGCCCCGGGCGCGACGCCGAATCCTGAAATCGCGCCGCCTCCGACCGCCGCCGAACTTGCCTATTGCCAAGTCCCCCGAGAGCAGCTAAACAGCGCGCCACTGTCGCCGGGCCGTCGAGCCCGCCGCACAACGCGCCCGTAGCTCAGCTGGATAGAGCACCAGACTACGAATCTGGGGGTCAGAGGTTCGAATCCTTTCGGGCGCGCCATTAAAATCAATAAGTTGCATCTGTTTTTGCGACGCTTGGTGTCTAGAGGTTTCGCTCCGGTAAGCATCCGGTAAGCAGAAATCCCGGTTCGGCGCGCCTTGCATCCAATGCTCAGCGGTCATCGTCCGAAGGCTCGTCATCGCAGTGAACATCATATGGCTGCGGCATCCCCTCGGGAGGCTGTAGCTCGTGCGTGCGCGGCACCATCTCGCAATTCCGCGCGTTGGCGTCGGCCGACAAGAGCGCAGCGAGCAGCAACAATCTCTTCGTGGCAAATTCCTTCAAAGAAAACGCCTTCGCCTTCGGACGATGGCGGACCAAAAACCTAATTTAGAAAAGCCGCCGGTAAAAGTCCGCATGGGCCGGGGCGGGGTCGTCGGCGCGATTTTGGAAAGCCGCCGCCTGGAAGTGTCGAAAGCGAAGGCCGGGGGGTGGGCGGCGCTGTTTGCAGCCTTCCCGGCTTCCCCTCACGCCGCCAGCGCGGCCTTGATCCGCTGAACCGTTCCGACGCCGACTTTATGCTTCGCGGCCAGCTTCAAAATCCCTGCGGTTCCGGCCTTCAAGTCGGCGCGGATCGCGGCCTCTGTCTCTGGACCAATGCTCGGCC
>JAJYCZ010000096.1 GCA_021777915.1 Pseudomonadota bacterium
GGGCCATGCGCTCAAGGGCGCTTTCGATTTCCTGCCCGATTGCGTGCGCGTCTCGCTCGAACTGCCCTGGGTTCTGGCGCTCGTCGCGGAAAAGGCCAAGAGCCTGATCGCGCAAAAAACCGAGAAAATGCTTCTGCTGCCACCGCCCAAGGGGTGAGGGACGCGATGGAGCGTTCCGATGTCATGCGCGCGGTCAAGGGGCGCGACACCACGCCAGAACGCGCGGTGCGCCGGATTCTACGCGACATTGCGCCCGGCTATCGGCTGCACCGCCGCGACCTGCCCGGCGCGCCGGACATTGCTTACATCGGGCGGAAAAAGGTGATTTTCGTCCACGGCTGTTTTTGGCACGGGCACGAATGCAAGCGCGGCGCGCGCATGCCGAAGGCCAATGCTGAGTACTGGCGGACCAAGATCGCTCGAAACCGCGCGCGAGACGAAAAACACCGCGCGGCCTATGCTGAAATGAGCTTTGAGGTGCTGACGATCTGGGAATGCGAAATGCGGGACGAGGCGGCGCTGGCGGAAAGGTTGCGCGCCTTCGTGGGCGGCCGGTCTCCGTCCTTAGCCGAACTTGGAACGGGTCCCGCAAAGGCGTAAACCGGCGCATCCACGCAAAATTTCAGGATCGCCGCGATGACCGCTTACGCCCCGCTTTTTCCTCTTGGCAAGGACGAGACGCCCTTCCGCAAGCTCACCGAAAAAGGCGTGAGCGTAAAAAATTTCGAGGGCGAGGAAATTCTGGTGGTCGAGCCCGAGGCCTTGCGCCTGCTGGCGGAAACCGCGATGGCCGACATCAACCATTTGCTGCGCCCCGGCCATCTCGCCCAGTTGCGAAAAATCCTCGACGATCCGGAAGCGACCTCCAACGACAAATTCGTCGCCTTCGACCTGCTGAAAAACGCCAATATCGCCGCCGGCGGCGTGCTGCCCATGTGCCAGGACACCGGCACCGCGATCATCATGGGAAAAAAAGGCCGCCGCGTTTTCACCAGGGGCGGCGACGAGGCGGCTTTGTCGCAGGGCGTCAAAGACGCCTATGAAAAGAAAAACCTGCGCTATTCGCAACTTGCGCCGCTCTCCATGTTCGAGGAAAAAAACACCCGAACCAATCTCCCCGCCCAGATCGACATTTTCGAGGAGGGGGAAGACGCCTACAAATTCCTGTTCATGGCCAAGGGCGGCGGCTCGGCCAACAAGACCTATCTGGTCCAGGGAACGCCCTCGATGCTGACCCACGACCGGCTGCTGGAGGTGCTGAAGAAGCAGATTCTGGCGCTCGGCACCGCCGCCTGTCCGCCCTATCACCTCGCCATCGTCATTGGCGGCCTGTCCGCCGAGCTGAACCTGAAAACCGTAAAACTCGCCTCGGCGCGCTTTTTGGACAATCTGCCGACCGAGGGCGGCGAGGACGGCCACGCTTTTCGCGATCTGAACATGGAGGCCGAAGTCCACAAGCTGACCCAGGACCTCGGCGTCGGCGCCCAGTTCGGCGGCAAATATTTTTGCCACGACGTGCGGGTGATCCGTCTGCCGCGCCATGGCGCGTCGCTGCCGATCGGCATCGGCGTCTCCTGCTCCGCCGACCGCCAGGCTCTGGGCAAGATCACCAGGGACGGCGTGTTCATCGAGGAACTGGAGCACGATCCGGCCAAATATCTCCCCCATGTCGATGAGGCGGCGCTGGGCGGGCCGGTGGTCAGAATCGACCTCAACCAGCCGATGCAGGACATTCTGGCGACTCTGACAAGATATCCGGTCAAGACCCGGCTGTCGCTGACCGGAACGATCATTGTCGCGCGCGACCTCGCCCACGCGAAAATCCGCGAAAGGCTGGAGGCGGGCGAGCCGATGCCGGATTATCTCAAGAACCATCCGGTCTATTACGCCGGCCCGGCCAAGACCCCGGCGGGCTATGCTTCTGGCTCGTTCGGCCCGACCACGGCGGGGCGCATGGACGCTTATGTCGATCTGTTCCAGTCGCATGGCGGCTCGATGGTCATGCTCGCCAAGGGCAATCGCTCAAGCGCGGTCACCGAGGCGTGCGCGAAGCACGGCGGCTTCTACCTCGGCTCGATTGGCGGCCCGGCGGCGCGCCTTGCGCAGGATTGCATCAGAAAGGTCGAACTGCTGGAATATCCCGAACTCGGCATGGAGGCGATCTGGAAGATCGAGGTTTTGGATTTCCCGGCCTTTATTGTCGTCGACGACAAGGGTAATGATTTTTTCAAGGAGCTACATCTGTCCTGAGATCGGAGACATTGGTGCAAAGCGAGCAAGCCCTGCGCAAACTCGGCGAGGTGGACCGGGAACCGATCGAGCAGCGCCTTCATACGCAGCTCGAATTGCGCGCCAAAGGCGATTGGCGCGGGTGGCTCGAATTCGCCGCCGAGGACATCACTTTCGATATTCGGGGAAACTGGGCTGTTTTCCCTTACAAAAGGCCGATTCACGGCAAGAAAGCGCTCAGTGAAGCCCTGACGACCGTGGTCCAGTTCGAGAATCTCGGATGGGTCATCAAAGATCTGGTGATCGACGGCGATCGAGTCGCGCTCCGCCGCATCGTGAAGGTTCGCAACCATGGGACCGGCAGGGTGGTCGAGCTTGATGTCGCGGAATTCCTCCGGTTCCGCGACGGCCTGGTGGTCGAATTCACCCTGATCGCCGATTGGGCGGCGCTGTCGGAACCCCGAGACGCCTGAATGCAGACCGAACAATTCCTCCGCGACCTCGGCGTTCTCGACCGCGAACTGATCGAACATCGTATCCGCACGATCTTCGAACGGCGTGCGCAGGGCGATATGCCCGGGATCATCGAATATGCCGCCGAGGACATCCTCTTTCATGTGCGGGGCGACTGGACGCTCTACCCGTTTTCCCGTCCGGCGCGCGGAAAAGCCTCCGCCACCCAGATGCTGGCGATGATCGAGACCATGTATGAGAATCTCGGCTCGACCATCCATGAACTGGTGATCGACGGCGACCGCGCCGCCGTTCATCGCACGTCGAAATTGCGCAATCGCGGAACCGGCAACGTCGTTTCGATCGACGTCTGCGATTTCTTCCGTTTTCGCGACGGCCTGGTGGTCGAGTTTTCCGAATATCCGGACTCGGCCGCTCTGGCGAAGCTGGACCGGCCCGACGAAGCGTGAAAAATGCTCATTGGCCCGGATAGATCATGATCCGCACCCGGCCATGGGAATGGCGTCCGCTACTTGTTTTTGACGCTGACCCGGGGCGCGATCGACCGCGCCGTCCTTTCGCGCGGGCCCCCCTGGGCGCGCCGTCGGCTTTCCGCGCCGCCTTGAACCGGCCTTGGTGAAACGCGGGCCCGGAGGCCGCGAGGCAGGAGTTATAGGCGTCGGCGCCCTTGAACCTGGCGCAGGGATCGCCGGCCGCCCAAGCGAGCGGCGCGGCGGCAAACAGCAGAAAAGCAAGCGCGAATCGAGCCATCAGCGTTTGACGGCGACCAGCGAAAAAAACGCGCCCTGCGGATCGAAACATTGGGCGATCCACGCGCCGCCGGGAACCTCCGCCGGCCCGTGGACGACATTTCCACCGGCTTTGGCCACATTTTCCAGGGTCGCGTCGAGCGCCGCGACAGTAAAGTAATGGTTCCAGAACGGCTGGGGAATGGCGGGCTGTCGCCTCATCATGCCGCCGACCGGCGCGCCGCCGGTGGCGAAAAGCTGATAGACGCCCATCGGCCCCATATCCAGGGCCTCGCCTTTGGTCCAGCCGAAACGCGAGGAATAGAAGGCGAAAGCCTGTTCGACATCGTCGCAGAACAGTTCGTGCCAGCCGACATGGCCGACGGTCATGGGCGGCCGGTCCCGCGCGTCGACGCCGCTCAGGCCCGCCCAGAGCGCGAAGGCCGCGCCCTGCGGATCGCCAACCACCGCGAAACGGCCGATTTTCTCCAAGGTTTCCGGCGCCCGGAACAAATGGCCGCCCGCCGCGACGATTCCCGCCGCGTCGGCGTCCACGTCGGGCGACGCGATATAGCCGAACCAGGACGGCCGCGCGCCCTGCGCCTTGGCTTCCTCGGGGAGCAGCATCAGACCGGCGGCGGCGGCGCCCTCGTGGAAGAACATGCGGTAGTCGCGCTGGGCATGGCCGGGCGCCGCGCAGGTCCAGCCGAAGATGGCGTCGTAAAAGGCCTGCGCCGCTTCGACATCGCTCGTCAGCAATTCGACCCAGCAGAATCCTTGCGCCATGGTCCCCTCCCCTGAAGACTGCGCAAAAGGTCAGCCGCGCAAGACGGCGCCGGCCTTTTTACCCGCCTCCGCGACGACCTTGGCCGCGACCGCCTCGATCTCGGCGTCGGTCAGCGTTTTTTCGCGCGGCTGCAAAATGACGTTCACGGCGATGGATTTCTTGCCCTCGGGAACGCCGGCCCCCTCATAGAGATCGAACACCCCGACCTGGACGATGAGAGTCCGCTCCGCGCCCTGAACCGCCTTGATCAGATCGGCCGCCTTGACATTCTTGTCCACGATGAAGGCGAAATCGCGCTCGACCGGCTGGAAATCGGACAATTCGAGCTTGGGCCGCGCCTTGGTCGGCTTAGGTCTAGGCGGCGGCAGCAGGTCGAGCAGCAGTTCGAAGCCGACGATCGGCCCGGGCGCGTCGAAGGCCTCAAGCGTTTTCGGATGCAGCTCGCCGAACCAGCCGACGATATGGCGTGGGCCGAACTGGAGACTCGCGGAGCGGCCCGGATGCAGAAAATCCGGCCCGCCGGGAACGACCTGCACGGCGCCGCCCGCGACGCCGAGCGCCGACAGCAGCGCCAGCACGTCGGCCTTGGCGTCGAAGACATCGACCGCAGCGGCCTTGTCGCTCCAATGGCGCCCCGCTCCGTGCGCTTTCGCCGTTCCCCGGCGCAGCCCGGCGGCGGCGGCGTATTGGCCGTCTTCGTCGTCGGTTCTGAAAATCTGGCCGACCTCGAACAAGGCGACGTCGCCGAAGCCGCGCGCGGCATTGGCCTTGGCGCCCTTGATGAGGCCGGGAAGCAGGCTCGGCCGCATGTCGGAAAGGTCGGCGGCGATCGGATTGGCCAGCGCCAGCTCCGGCGCGCCGCCGCCGAAAATTTCAGCCTCGTCCTTGCCGACGAAGGACCAGGTGACCGCCTCGATCATGCCGCGCGCGGCAAGCGCCCGGCGCGACGCGCGCACGCGGCGCTGCAGTAGGGTCAAAACCGGGCCGGCGACCGCGGCGTCGCGGGCCAGCGGAACCGAGCCGATGCGGTCGAAGCCGGCGATGCGGACGATTTCCTCGACCAGGTCGGCCTTGTCCTCGACGTCCGGGCGCCAGCTTGGCGCGCGGACATGGATATGGCCGAAATTGGAAATCTGCCCGGCGACCGAAAAGCCGAGCTTTTCCAGCGCCCCGACCATTTCGCTGGCGTTGAGCTTGAGGCCCGTGAGTCTTTCGACCTCGCTCAAGGGGAAGGAAATGCCGGCGGGCGGGTCCGGGAGGCGGCCCGCGACGACGACTTCCGAAGGTTCGCCGCCGCAAAGGTCCAGAACCAGCCTGCTCGCCAGCTCCAGGCCGGGCAGGACGAAGGCCGGATCGACGCCGCGCTCGAAGCGATAGCGCGCGTCGGAGACGATGGCGAGCCTCCGGCCGGTCTGAGCGATATTGTTCGGGTTCCACAAGGCCGATTCGATCAGCACGTCGGTTGTTCCGTCGCCGCAGCCCGAGCTCTCGCCGCCCATGATCCCGGCGAGCGATTCGACGCCATGGTGGTCAGATATGACCACCGCGTTCCCATCGAGCGCGTAAGAGCGCCCGTCGAGCGCCAGCAGGCTTTCGCCGGCCCTGGCGCGGCGCACGGTGAGATCGCCGGCGACCTTGGCGGCGTCGAAGACATGGAGCGGACGGCCACGGTCGAAGGTGAGGAAATTGGTGATGTCGACCAAGGCGTTGATCGGACGCAGGCCGATGCTTTTCAGCCTTTTCTGCAGCCATTCGGGGCTGGGGCCGTTCTTGACGCCGCGCACCAGCCTAAGAGCGAAGATCGGAGCCAGCCGCGCGTCGCCGGGAGCGAAATCCAGATTCACCCCGACCGGACAGGGGAATTTGCCCGCAATCGCTTCGACGCTGGCGCCTTTCAGCCGGCCAAGGCCGGCGGCGGCAAGATCGCGGGCGATGCCGTAAACGCTGGCGGCGTCCGAGCGGTTGGGGGTCAGGTTGATCTCGATGAGTGGATCGTCGAGCCCCGCGAAAGCCGCATAGGCCGCGCCCACCGGGGCGTCGGGGGCCAGTTCGAAAATGCCCGACGAATCGCCCTCAAGCCCGAGTTCCTCGGGCGAACACATCATGCCGGCGGATTCGACGCCGCGAATCACGCCCTTGGACAGAGTGAAATTCTTGGCCGGAATATAGGCGCCGGGCGGCGCGAATACAGTTTTCAACCCGGCGCGGGCGTTGGGCGCGCCACAAACCACCTGAAGCGGTTCGCCTTGGCCCGTGCCGACCTGACAGACCCGAAGCCGGTCGGCGTTGGGATGGGGCGCGGCGGAGAGAATTTCGGCAATCTTGAACACGCCAAGTGTTTCGGCCGGATTTTCGACGCGCTCGACCTCAAGCCCGATGCGGGTCAGGGTCTCGACGATTTTTTCGAGCGAAGCCTCGGTGTCGAGATGCTCTTTCAGCCAGGAGAGGGTGAATTTCATCGCGTTGATCTCGGATTGGCCCGCCCATCATGACGAGGCGGCGAAGGTTCAGCTCGACAGCCCGCCCGCCAGGGTCGGCAGGTCGAGCGGCCTGAAACCGTAATGCGACAACCAGCGCGCGTCGGCTTCGAAAAAGGCCCGCAGGTCGTGCATGCCATATTTCAGCATGGCGATGCGGTCGATGCCGATGCCCCAGGCGAAGCCCTGGTATTCGTCGGGATCGACGCCGCAGTTGCGCAGGACATTGGGGTGGACCATGCCGCAGCCCAGAATCTCCAGCCAGTCGTCGCCCTCGCCGAACCGCATTTCGCCACCCTTGCGCGAGCACTGGATGTCCACTTCCGCCGACGGTTCGGTGAAGGGGAAAAAGCTCGGCCGGAAGCGCATCTTCACATGCTCGACCTCGAAAAAGGCCTTGAGGAACTCCTCCAGCACCCATTTGAGATGGCCCATATGCGCCTGACGGTCGATCACCAGGCCCTCGACCTGATGGAACATGGGCGTATGGGTCTGGTCGAAGTCGGAGCGATAGACGCGCCCTGGACAGATGACCCGGATCGGCGGCGGGTTCTTCAACATGGTGCGCACCTGCACCGGCGACGTATGGGTGCGCAACAATTTGCGCGTCCCATCGGCCTTGGCGTCGAAGAAGAAGGTGTCCTGCATTTCGCGCGCCGGATGGCCGGGCGGGAAATTCAGCTTGGTGAAGTTGAAGTCGTCGCTTTCGATGTCCGGCCCTTCGGCGATGGAAAAGCCCATGTCCGAGAAAATGGCGGTCAATTCGTCCATGACCTGGGAAATGGGATGAATCCGTCCGCTCTCCAGCGCTGATGCGCGGGTCGGCAGGGTCACGTCGAGGGCTTCGCCCGCCAGCCGCGCGGCCAGCGCCGCCTCCTTCAGCACGGCCTTGCGGCTGCCCAGCGCCTCGGCGACCTTGTCCTTGAGCGCGTTGATCCTGGCGCCCTCGCCCTTGCGCTCTTCCGGCGACATTTTTCCCAGCGTGGCGAGGAGCGCGGAAATCGAGCCCTTCTTGCCGAGCGCCGCAACGCGGACGTTTTCGAGCGCGGCTTCGTCGGCGGCGGACTCGATCGCGGCGAGGGTCTCGTTTTCGAGTTGGCTCAGGTCAGACATGGATCAGTCCAGGAAATGTGTGGCAGGGGTAATGCCATGCGAAAAGGGCGCTGCAAAGCAAAAAAGCCCGCCGTCGCCGGCGGGCTTCGAAGGCCGCTGACTCGGCCCGACCGCAATGTCGGGTTAGGAGCGAAGCCATAAGGCGTCGACCGACGCCCGTCCATCGCCGGGCTATGGCCGAGCCGAGGGGCGCCGACCGCATCGCGGTCGGCGCGAAAAATCAAGCGGCTGCCGGCAAGGCCGCCTTGGCCTTTTCGACGATGGCCTTGAAAGCCGCCGGCTCGCTGATCGCCAGTTCGGACAGGACCTTGCGGTCCACTTCGACGCCGGCCTTGGCGAGGCCGTCGATGAAGCGGCTGTAGGTCAGGCCGAATTCGCGCACGGCGGCGTTGAGGCGCTGGATCCACAAAGCGCGCATGGTGCGCTTCTTGGCGCGACGGTCGCGCGTCGCATATTGCATCGAGCGGTCGACCGCCGCCTTGGCGGCGCGGATGGTGTTCTTGCGGCGGCCATAGAAACCCTTGGCGGCCTTGAAAACTTTCTTGTGCTTGGCGTGCGAGGTGACGCCGCGTTTGACGCGAGCCATGGATGATCTCCAGATTTATCGGGTTGCGGATCGGGCTGGAAATCAGCCGTTGGGCAGGAAGAACTTCTTCACGTTATCCCCGTCGGTCTTGAAGAGGATATTGGTGCCGCGAAGGTTGCGAATCTGCTTTTTGGTCCGCTTGATCATGCCATGGCGCTTGCCGCGCTGGGCGTAGACCACCTTGCCGGAGCCGGTGATCTTGAAGCGCTTTTTCGCGCCCGATTTGGTCTTCAACTTGGGCATTTGGCTCTCTCAAATGTTGATGCGCGAGGAACGCGCGGTCTGGCCCGAAGGCCTTTCCCTCTTGCGAGCGAAACAATCCGCCACGGCAGCCCTTGTACTCGCCGGTCGGATCGAAGGCGGGCTTATACGGGGAAACGAGGCTTTTTGGCAAGCGCAAACAAAGCCATTGACGAAAGCCGCCTCGTAACCAAGAAACAGACCTCGCTCTCCCGCCGGTCGCATCGCCGAATCGCGCGCGGCCGCTGCCGTTCGGCGCCCGAATTCCGCCCACGGCGTGACGCAATCATCGCCTAAGCTCGTGTCCGCGCGAAAAAGCGGGCAGTTTCAGGAGTATAGCATGTCAGAACTCAAATCCGCCGGCGGCGCCGGCTTTTCGCTCGGCGGCGCGCCAGCCTTCTGGCCGATGGCGATGGCGGCGTCGCTGGTCGAAACCGGGTTGGACCTTTACGCCAAAAACCTCCGCTTCGTCGAAGAGGACATCAAGCTCCACGGCGAATTGCGTCCCCGACTCGCGACACCCAGCACCGTCCGGCTCGAATTGCGCACCATGATCCTGCGCGAATATGGCGAGACGACCGGCCTGCCCACTCTGGTGGACGCGCCCTATGCCGGGCACAGCGCGATGATCGCCGATTTCCAGAAGGGTCAGAGCCTGGTCGAAACCCTGCTCGCCCACGGGCCGCGCCGCGTTCTTCTGACCGACTGGCGCTCGGCGACCGAGGACATGAAGGACCTCGAAATCGACAATTATCTTGCCGAGCTGGTGGCGGCGATCGACGATCTCGGCGGGCGCGTCAATCTGGTCGGGCTGTGCCAGGGCGGCTGGATGTCGGCGATGATCGCGGCGCGCTTCCCCGAAAAGGTCAATTCGCTGGTGCTGGCGGGGGCGCCGATCGACACCGACGCCGGCGACGGGCCGATCAAGCGCCTCGCCCATGAAACGCCGATCTCATTTTACGAGGAGATGGTCGCCCTCGGCGGCGGGCTGATGCGCGGCAAATTCATGCTGCAGGGATGGAAGAACATGCATCCCGAGCAACATTACATCCAGCAGCATATCGACCTTTACGAACATATCGACGATCCGGCCTATCTCGCCAAGGAAGAAACATTCGAAAGCTGGTATGAAAATCCGCTCGACCTGCCAGGCCGCTGGTATCTTCAGGCGATCAACCAATTGTTCAAGCAGAACCGCCTCGCCAAGGGCGAATTCGTGGCCCTGGGTCGTAAACTCGACCTACGCGCCATCACCTGTCCGACCTATCTGCTCGGCGGCCTCGCCGACGACATCACCACGCTGGAACAGGTGCTCGACGCCCAAAAATATATCGGGACGCCCAAAGACAAGGTCGTCCGGAAAGCCGTGCCGGGCGGCCATATCGGCCTATTCATGGGCGCCCGCACCCTGAAACAGGAATGGCCCAACATCGCCCGCTGGATCGCGGCGCAATAAAGACCTGGATGCTGTTCCGCCCGGCAGGAAGGCGCGGACCATGGCGGAAACCCTTTCACCGGACGAAGGGAGCCGCCCGGCTTATTTCGGCGCCAGGATCATGATCATCTGGCGACCTTCCATCGACGGCTCCAGTTCGATCTTGGCGATCGGCGCGGTCTCCACCTTCACCCGTTCGAGCACCTTGAAGCCGAGTTCCTGATGGGCCATTTCGCGGCCGCGGAAGCGCAGCACGAATTTCACCTTGTCGCCGTCCTCGAAGAAGCGGCGCACCGCCTTCATCTTGGTCTCGTAGTCGTGGTCGTCGATGCCGGGACGGAGCTTGATCTCCTTGATTTCGACGACCTTCTGCTTCTTGCGGGCCTCGGCGGCCTTTTTCTGCTCGTTGAAACGATATTTGCCGTAATCGAGGATCTTGCAGACCGGCGGATTGGCGTTGGGCACGATCTCGACCAGATCGAGCCCGTCCTCCTCGGACAGCCGCAAGGCCTCCAGAATTTCGACGACGCCGCGATTCTGGCCTTCGGCATCGATCAGTTGCACTTCGCGGACGCGAATATCCCGGTTGATGCGGGGTCCCTCCTTCTGCGGAACCGGGGGGGCTTTCATGGGACGGCGAATGGCGTGTTCTCCTTGGCAAGGGTCTGGAAGACCGGGTCGGGCGCGCGCGGCGGTTAAAGGCGGCGGCGGCGGCCCTGGGTCCGCTGCAGAACTCTATAAGGTATTTCGGCTACGGCAAAAACCCCCGCGACCGAGACCACGAGGACCAACCGCCGCCAAGATCGAGACAAAGCGGCGCAAAGTCAACGGCGCATTTGGACAAAAGCGCGATTTCCCGCGGCAAGCCTATTCGGCCACGCCAAAATGACGCGCATAGACCGCCATGGTGATGGCGTTCATCCGTTCGGTCGAAAAGTTCCGGGCGTGGGCTCGGGCGCGATGGGCGAGATTTTCCCGCGCGCTCGCCCCGAGGCGCAAGGCTTCCTCCGCCGTGCGAATCAGTCCGGCTGGCGGACCGGGCGCGACCAGCCAGCCAGTGCGCGATCCCGGATCGACCTGCGGCGGGGCCAGCACCGCCTCGACCTCGCCCGCCCCTCCCGAGGCCTCCATGACCACGAGGGGCGCTCCGAGCGCCTGAGCCTCGGCGCAAAGCGCCGAGTTGCTCGCCGGCGCGATGACGACCGCCGCCGCGAGGCAGGCGGCGGCGCGGTCGGGCCAGTCGATTTGCAGCACCGCGCCTTCGAGGCCCAGCCGCGCCGCTTCGGCGTCGAAAGTCGGCGAGGCGGTCTCGCCCTCGCCGCGCAGCCAGACGAAACGCGCTTCCTGCGCCTCATTGGCGAAAAAATGTTTCGCCTTGAGCTGGGCCGCCGCCGTGAGAAAAGTCTGGCGGCGCTCCGCCGGCAGGCCAAGAGCGACCACGAGGCGCACATGAGCCTTGACGCCCAAGGCCTCGCGCAGGCGGCGCACCCGCGCCGAATCGACCGCCTCCGGCGAGAAAAGCCTCAGATCGACGCCATGAAACCCGCGAAAAGCCTTGGCCGCGAGCGCGGGACGGCGGGCGAGCGCCGCCTCCATCTCCTCACGCGAATAGAAGACGATCGAATCCGCGTCGAGCGCGGCCGTATCCTGTCCGGCTTCGAAATCGGCCACCAAAGGCGCGCGCGCCTGTCGCGCGGCCTGCAGCGCGCCAGGAACGTCGGCGCCCGCGCGCGCATGGATCAACTCCACGCCCTCGCGCACGGCGAGCTTGGCCAACCGGTTCCGGTTGCGCCACGCCTGCCAGGGAATGCGCGTCGCCTCCGCAAAGGGAATGAAAACGCCGCCGCGGGCCTGCAATTCGCTCGCCAAGAGCCCCGGCGGGCCGGCGACCAACGCCCGCGCCCCCGCGTCGGCGAGGCTCGCCGCCAGTTCGACACAGGCCGAGGCGCCCGCATCGAGCGCGGGAACCACTTGAAGGATCGTGCGGCCGAACAGGGCCTGACCCTCCATTTCGCCTTCGGCGCCCCATGGCGTCATGCTGTCTCCCGCTTGACAAACGAATCACTCGAAGCACCTTAGCCTCGCCCCGAACCGATCGCCAAATGACCGAGTCAGCTTCCTTTTTCGTGCCGAACCCCGGCGCGCCTCGCCTCGCCTTCCTCGCCCGCAAGGGGGAAAATCCGCCCGGCCTGTTCTGGCTCGGGGGTTTTCGCTCCGACATGCGCGGCTCCAAGGCGGAATTTCTCGACAAGATCGCTGAAAGACAGGGGCGCGCCTGCCTGCGCTTCGATTATTCCGGCCATGGCGAATCGGAAGGCGCCTTCGCCGACGGGGCCGTCGGCTTGTGGGCGGAACAGGCCGTCGCGATTTTCCGCGCGCAAACCCAAGGGCCGCAGATCGTCGTCGGCTCGTCGATGGGCGGCTGGATCGCTCTTCTTCTCGCCCGCGCCCTCGCCGAACATGGCGAAAGCGCGCGGCTCGCCGGCATGGTCCTGATCGCGCCGGCAGTCGATTTCACCCATGAACTGATCTGGCCGCAACTGCCTGAAAATGTGCGTGAAACGATTCTGACCAAGGGCGCCTGGACGCGCCCGCCGAACGCCTATGGCGACGGCTATCCGCTCACAAGAGCCCTGTTCGAGGACGGCAAGGCCAACAGCCTGTTCGGCGGCGAAATCCGCAGTTTTTGCCCGGTGACGATCCTCCAGGGCATGGCCGATCCGGATGTGCCCTGGCGCCACGCGCTGCGGCTGATGGAAAGTCTCGCCGCCGACCCGGCGACGATCACATTCATCAAGGACGGCGACCATCGGCTCTCGCGCCCGCAGGACCTGGACGCTTTGGCCAAGGCCATCGAATCGCTTGAAGGGCAGATGCCGCCCGGATGATCTTTTCTTGAAATTCGCGCGCCGGATCGTGTTGACAGCGTCCCGGCGCCCCCGTAGAAGACGCGCCGGGCCCAGGTGGCGGAATTGGTAGACGCGCTGGTTTCAGGTACCAGTGGTGCAAGCCGTGGAGGTTCGAGTCCTCTCCTGGGCACCA
>JAJYCZ010000268.1 GCA_021777915.1 Pseudomonadota bacterium
GTCGCCACGGGCAGCGAAACGGAACTCGGCCGCATCAACCAGCTGCTGGCGAATGTCAGCGCGCTGGAGACTCCGCTCCTGCGCCAGATCAAGAAATTCGGCTATACGATCACCGCCGCCATCGGCGTGCTCAGCGTCCTGATCTTCTCCTATGGCCATTGGCTCGGCCATATGAGTTTCGTCGAATTGTTCCAGGCGGTGGTCGGCATTGCTGTGTCGCTGATCCCCGAGGGCCTGCCGGCGCTGATCACCATCACGCTCGCCATCGGCGTCCAGCGCATGGCGCAGCGCAACGCCATCATCCGCCGCCTGCCGGCGGTCGAGACGCTCGGTTCGGTGTCGCGCATCTGCTCCGACAAGACCGGCACGCTGACGCTGATGGAAATGATGGTGACCTCGGTGGTCACGGCGAACAGGGCCTATGAAGTGACCGGCGATGGCTATGCGCCGGAAGGCGAGGTGAAGGAAAACGGCCAGAAGATCGGCGAGACCGCCGAGGCGCTCAGGCTGATGGGCCGCGTCTCCATGCTGTGCAACGACGCGGAGCTCTTTCAGGACGGCGCCGCGTGGAAGGTCGAGGGCGACCCGACCGAAGGCGCTCTCTATCCCTTCGCGGCCAAGCTCGGCATGACGCGCGAGGCGGAACAGACGGCCTTCCCCCGCATTGACGCCATTCCCTTCGAATCCGAACACAAGTTCATGGCGACCCTGCACCGCGCGGCGGACGGGACGGAAATCCTGCTGGTCAAGGGCGCGCCGGAAGTCATTCTCGAACATTGCGACCGCCAGCAGGGCGACGCCGGGCCCGCGCCCATGGACCGCGACCGTTTCGCGCGCGAGGGCGACCGGCTCGCGGCGCAGGGCGAGCGCGTGCTCGGCCTCGCCTGGCTGGAAAATCCCGGCCTCAAGGCGGGAAGCCTCAAACCCGCCGACCTGCCGAATAACCTGGTGCTGCTCGGCCTTGCCGGCCTGCTCGACCCGCCGCGCAAGGAGGCGATCGAGGCGGTCAAGGAATGCCACGGCGGCGGCATCCGCGTCACCATGATCACCGGCGACCACAAGATCACCGCCGCGGCCATCGCCAGGATGCTCGGCGTCGGCGACGGCAGGACGGCGGTCTCGGGCGCCGAGATCGAGGCGATGAACGAGGCGGAATTGCAGGATTGCGTGCGCGACGTCGACGTTTTCGCCCGCGCCAGCCCGGAGCACAAATTGCGTCTCGTCAAGGCGATCCAGGCCAACCGCCAGATCGTGGCGATGACGGGCGACGGGGTGAACGACGCGCCGGCGCTAAAAAAGGCCGATATCGGCGTCGCCATGGGGATCAAGGGCACGGAAGTGACCAAGGAAGCCGCCGGCATGATTCTCGCCGACGATAATTTCGCCTCGATCGGCGCGGCGGTGAAGGAAGGCCGCACCGTCTACAACAATATCGAAAAGGCGATGCTGTTCCTGCTGCCGACTAATGTGGCGCAGGCGCTGGTCATCGCCGTGGCGATCCTGTTCGGCTTCACCCTGCCGATCACCGCGCCGCAGGTTCTGTGGGTCAATATGGTGACCTCGGTGGCGTTGGGCCTTGTCATCTCCTTCGAGCCGCACGAGGCCGATGTGATGAGCCGTCCGCCCCGCGCGGTGGACCGGCCGATCGTCACCGGCTTCGGCCTGTGGCGCATCCTGTTCATCGGCGTGGCGCTGCTGGCGTATACGCTCGCCGCCTTCTTCCAGATGAAGAGCTATGGCGCCTCGGACGGTCTCGCCCGCACGGTGGCGGTCAACGCCATCACCTTCGGCCAGGTTTTCTACCTGCTGAACAGCCGATATCTGATCGATTCTTCGTTGTCGCTCGAAGCGCACAAGGGCAATCGCTATCTGCCGCTCGGCATCGGCGCGGTCGTGGTTCTGCAATTGCTGTTCACCTATGCGCCGCCCTTCCAGGCGATGTTCGGCAACGAGGCGGTTCCGTTCTGGGTCTGGCCCTGGCTGCTGGTCGGCGGCGTGATCTTCTTCCTCGCGGTCGAGGCGGAAAAGGCGATCATCCGCACTTCTCCAACGCTGCGGTCATCGGTCATGGCGATCGAGGCGGGCGAGTAAAGCTCGTCACTTCGGCGCCTCGGCCTCTCCCAACAGATGCGCCACTGCCCGCCAGGCATGGCGCGCCAGCGCTTCCAGGCGGCGAATCGTTTCGATCCGCCCCAGGGCCCGCTCAACATTGATTTCGCCGACGCCGACCTTTCTCAGGGTCGGGCCGCGATGCGCGCGCTTGAGCTGCTTGAGGAGGCGGGCGTTTTCTTCAAGTCTGTCGAGGGCCGCGCCGGCGGCGGGCGTCTCCAGACTTTCGATCGGCGCGGCGGCGGCGCCGAAGGCCTTTTCCCGCGCGATGTCCTCAACCGCCGCCACGGCCGAACGCATGGCCTCGACACAAAGCGCGGCGGCGCGCCGTTCATCCTCGTCCTCGCGCGCCATCGGAAATTCGGGCTCCTCGCCAGCGCTGTCGACCAGCCGCGACATATGGTCCAGGGCGTGGAGGGCGCCGGCCAGACGCAGATTTTCGATCGCGGAGTCGGGCGTTCCGCCGATCTCGGCGATGAAATCCTGCGCCTCGCGCAAGGCCTTGGCGGGCTCGGCCAGCGACAGAACCGAGGCGGCCGCCCCGGTCCCGGCGACGGCGGCTTCGATGCTCGGGCCGATGGTTTGGATCGTG
>JAJYCZ010000097.1 GCA_021777915.1 Pseudomonadota bacterium
GCGATTTCGTCGAACGGGTTCATCGACATTTTGACATTGGCGAGCTCGACGCCCGTCCCGTCCGTCTTCACCCTGATCTTCACGTTATAATCGACAACCCGTTTCACGGGCACGAGGATTTTCATCGCGACAAACTCCAGCGAGCGGCGTGGGGCGCCGGCCAGGGGCCGGCGCAAGGGTTCATCTCACGTGTTTGCGGAAGTCGGGCTTGCGCTTTTCCCGGAAGGCGACGCCGCCCTCCTTGGACTCCTCGGTATCGTAGTAGAGGCTCAGTGCGGCCATGCCGATGCTGGAGATGCCGCGGATACTTTCGGTGTCCGCGTTGAACGACCGTTTGGCCAGCGCGATGGCGGTCGGGCTGCGTTCTACGATTTCGGCGCACCAGCGATCGACTTCAGCGTCCAGTTCGTCATGCGGAACGACCGCATTGACGAGGCCCATCGCCAGAGCCTCGGCGGCGGTGTAGCGCTTGTTAAGATACCAGATCTCGCGCGCCTTTTTCTCGCCAACGACGCGCGCAAGATAAGCGGTGCCGAAGCCCGGATCGACCGAGCCGACCTTTGGCCCGACCTGGCCCATTTGCGCCTTGTCGGAGGCAATGGTGAGATCGCAGATGGTCGCCAGCACATTGCCGCCGCCGATGGCGAAACCGTTAACGCGGGCGATGACGGGCTTGGGCACGTCGCGGATCAGACTCTGCAATTCGTCAATCGGTAGGCCGATCGTGCCGCGTCCATCATATTGGCCGTCGTGCGCGCCCTGGTCGCCGCCGGTGCAGAAAGCCTTGTCGCCGGCGCCGGTAAGCACGATGACGCCGATTTTCTTGTCCCAGCCGGCGCGCTGGAAGGCGTGGATCAGTTCGTCGACTGTCTGTCCGCGAAAGGCGTTGTAGCTTTGCGGGCGGTTGATGGTGATGCGCGCGACGCCTTCGGGGCGCACTTCATACAGTATGTCTTCATATTGATGGGTCATCGACAGCTCCTTTGGAAATGAGAGTTTTTTCACTCGCCCTTGGCGACTTCGCGCAGCTTGAATTTCTGGATCTTGCCGCTCGGGGTGCGCGGCAGGTCGGGCAAAATTTCCAGGCGTTCGGGAATGTATTGCATCGCCACCTTCTGATCTTTCAGGAAGGCGACCATGTCGTCGAACGTCAGTTTGGCGCCTTCGCGCAAGGTGACGAAGGCGCAGGCGCGCTCGCCCATGCGCGCATCGGGAAAGCCGACGATGGCCACCGTTTGCACCGCCGGGTGTTTGAACAGCAGGCCCTCGATCTCGACGACCGGAATATTCTCGCCGCCGCGAATGACGATGTCCTTGATGCGCCCGGTGATACGGATGTAGCCGTCGGCGTCCATGCGGGCGAGATCGCCCGTGTCGAACCAGCCATCGGCGGAAAGATCGGCGAGGCCGGGCCGCTTGAAATAGCCGAGGAAATTCGAACAGCCGCGCACCTGCAGCGGGCCTTCCTCGCCGACCGGGGCCGGCTGGCCCTCCGCGTCAACCACGCGGACTTCCATGCCGGGCAGCGCGCAGCCGTCGGTCCCGGTCACCTTTTCATCCGGATCGTCGAGCCTGGTCGTCGTCACCGCGCCGTTTTCTGACATCCCCCAAGCGGAAACGATCGCCGCGCCCAAAACGTTGCGCGCCTTGTCGACCAGCGGACGCGGAATGGGCGCGCCGGCGGAGAGGAAGATGCGCAGGGTCGGCGTGCGCACATGGGCGCGTTCGAGGTAAGCGGCCAGATCGGTGAGGAACGGCGTCGCGCCCATCGTGAAGGTCGCGCCGTGCTTGACGATCTGACGCGCCATTTCGGAAGCTTCGAAAATATCCTGGAGCACCGCGCGGGCGCCGAGCTTGGCCGGCAAGACCAGGCCATACATGAAGCCGGTCTGGTGGGCCATCGGCGAGGCCATGTGGATGACGTCGTCGCGGCCGAGGCCCAGGCGCTCGGCATAGGGCTCGAGGTTGGACAGGATGGTGTTGGACGAGTGCGTCACGCCCTTCGGCTCGCCGGTCGTGCCGCTGGTGTAGAGCAGCTGGATGACGGCGTCGGGCGACAATTTCCGCGACCGAAGCGCGGCCAGCTCGGCTTCGGTCGGAACCGTGTCGAACAGCGGATCGAAAGCCTCGGCGCCCGCGCCGTCCACCACCAGGACATGTTTCAGCGACGGCAGTTCGGCCTTGACCTCACGCGCCAGCGCCGCGTGATCGAAACGGCGGAAGGTCGAGGGCACGACCAGAACCTTGGATTCCGCCAGGCCGAGCATGAATTTCAGCTCGCGCTCGCGGAAGATCACCATCATCGGATTGCTGATCGCGCCAAGCTTGAGAGACGCCAGATGCAGCAGAGTGAAATGACGCCAGTTCGGCAACTGGAAAGAGACGACGTCGCCTTCGCCCACGCCCAGCCGCGCCAAGGCGACGGCAAGATTGTCGGACAGGCGGTCCAGATCGGCAAAGGTGAAGCTCATTTCCTCGCCGGTCTCGGACCTTTTGGCGATCAGCGCGACTTTCCGCGGGTTGCGCGCGACATTGTGGGCGAAATGATCGAGCAGGGTCTCGTTGCGCCAGTAGCCACTGGCCGTCATGACGGCGCGGCGCATTTCGAAATTCTCACGCAAGGCCATTCTCCTCCTACCGACATCGGCGGCCGTCTCGGCCCTCGCTTGCTGGTGCGAGTTATAACAATACAATGATATAAATACCGACACTGACAAAATGTCAAGCGGTTGTTATAAAAATTTTCAATTCGCAAACATGCGACTAAAGTTGAATAACCAAATTTTGGGCGACACGGGCGATCAAAACCATTTCTATGCATTTTTATATTATTTATCAGTATGATACGCCGCGAGTTGCGCGTTAGAACAATTCATTGACTTATTTCTGAAATTATATCATATCATTGTCATATATAGCGCGCTCAGGGCGCGCCGGCCCATTCCAAGGAGGATCCTATGCGCGGATTGAAAGACAAGTGTGTGATCGTGACCGGCGGCGGCGGCGGCATTGGCGGCGCTGCATGCAAGCGTTTTGCCGCAGCCGGCGCCAAGGTCGCCATTTTCGACATTTCGGCCAAGAGCGCCGAAGCCACCGTCGCGGCGATCAGGGCCGAAGGTGGCGTCGCCGAAGCCTTTGTCTGCGACATCGCCGACCATGCGGCGGTGAACGCCGCCGTCGCTTCGGTGCGCGAGAAGCTCGGCCCGATCGACGTGCTGATCAATAATGCCGGCTGGGACGTGTTCAAACCCTTCCTGAAGACCACGCCGGAAGAATGGAACAAGCTGATCGCCATCAATCTGGTCGGCGCGCTCAACCTGCATCATGCGGTTCTCCCCGAAATGGCCGCGCGGAAAAGCGGGCGCGTCATCAATGTCGCCTCCGACGCCGCCCGCGTCGGCTCGTCGGGCGAAGCCGTCTACGCCGCCTGCAAGGCCGGTCTGATCGGCCTCACCAAGACGCTGGCGCGCGAACACGCTCGCGATGCAATCACTTTGAACGTCGTCTGCCCCGGCCCGACCGACACGCCGCTGCTGGGCGAAGTGATCAACGCCGCCGGCAATCCGGAAAAGCTGCAGGAAGCCTTCCGCCGCTCTGTCCCGCTCGGCCGTCTCGGCGCGCCCGACGACCTGCCCGGCGCCATGCTGTTCTTCGCCAGCGACGACGCGAGTTTCATCACCGGCCAGGTGCTGAGCGTCTCCGGCGGCCTGACCATGGCCGGATGACGGAGGACGACATGACGTTCCAGTTGACCGAGGAACAGCTTCAGTTCCGCGATATGGCGACACGCTTCGCCCGCGAGAAAATTGCGCCCTCGTATCAGAAGAGGGAAGTCGAGGCGAAGATCGACCGCGCCCTGATCCGCGAGATCGGCCAACTCGGCCTGATCGCGCCGGAACTGCCGGAGGAGTTCGGCGGCCTCGGCGCGCCGAGCGTCACCACCGGAGTCATCGCCGAGGCGATCGGCTATGCCGACGTCAATGTCGCCTATCTGCAAATCCTCTCCTCGCTCAACGGCAAGATCCTGGCGACCCACGCCTCGAAAGACATAGCGCATGAATGGCTGCCGCGCCTGACCGCCGGCGAAGCGGTGCTCTGCATCGCCCTCACCGAGCCGCGCGGCGGCTCGGATGCAGCCAATCTGTCGCTTTCCGCCCGCCGTGACGGCGACCGTTACATTCTCAAGGGCGAGAAATCCTCGATCAGCATGGCCGATCAGGCCGACGCCGCCGTGGTTTTCGCCCGAACCGGCCGCCCGGAAGACGGCGCGCGCGGCGTCAGCGCCTTTCTCGTGCCGATGAACACGCCGGGTGTTTCGACCCTGCGTTTCACCGACCTTGGCAGCAAGGCGATCGGCCGCAGCTCGATCTTCTACGACGATGTCGTGGTTCCCGCGGCCAATCGCATCGCCGACGAGGGCGCTGGCTTTGTCCAGGTCATGCAGGGCTTCGATTTCAGCCGCGCTCTGATCGGATTGCAGGTTCTCGGCTCCGCCCAGGCCTCGCTCGACGAGAGCTGGGCCTATGTCCAGGAGCGCCAGGCTTTCGGGGGGCCGTTGTCGAAAAACCAGGGCGTCACCTTCCCGCTTTCTGAAGCGGAGACCGCCGTCGCCGCGGCGCGGCAGCTTTGCTACTACACCTTGGGCCTGCGCGACGCGGGACGGCCGCATACGGCCGAAGCCGCCATGTGCAAATATCTCGCGCCGAAGACAGCGGTGGATGTGATCCACCAGTGCCTCCTCACCCATGGCCATTACGGCTGGTCGCTCGACATGCCGCACCAGCAGCGACTGCGCGACGTGATGGGCCTCGAAATCGGCGACGGCACGGCACAGATCATGAAGCTCATCATCGCCCGCGAAAAACTCGCGGCGGCGCGCGGCTAGCGCGGGTGTCTCTCTGAATGAAAGGGAGAGTATCCCTGATCACGAGGCATGCGTCGTCAAACCGCTTTTTGTTGCTCTTCGAGAATGCACGCGGGAGAGAGGCAGGGCTATGCGAAGGATATTGGTAGTCGAAGACGAATTCTTCTTGGCCTTGCATATCCAAACGTTGTTGGAGGACGAGGAGGTTGAGATCGTCGGTCCCGTCGGGACGCTGGATGAAGCCCGGAAATTGGCCGAGGGTGAGACGCTGGACGGTGCGCTGCTCGACGTCAATATCGACGGTGGACGTGTCGATGATGTCGTCGAAATTCTGCGGCATCGCGACCTTCCGTTTCTCTTCGTGACCGCCAATGACGCCGACCACCTTCCGCCGAATTGCAGCGAAGTCGTAGTCGTCGGCAAGCCTTTCAGAGACGATGATCTGTTGCGCGAAGTCGGCCGCCTCAGGTCAGAAATGGTTCCCAGATCGTCAGCTTTGCAAAAGAGCCGCCGCCGCCCGCTGATCGTTTCGCAGCCTGGCTTTGCGTAACCCAAAAATTCGGATGCTAAGGGGAAAAGTCATGCAGGAAGCGGTCATCGTCTCCGTCGCTCGCACGCCGATCGGCAAGGCCTATCGCGGCGCTTTCAACGCCACCGCCGGCGCGGAATTGGCGGCGCCGATCCTCAAGGAGGTTTTGAAACGCGCCGCCGTTCAGCCGGAGGAGGTCGAAGAGCTCACCTTCGGCTGCGGCTATCCGGAAGGCGCCACCGGCGGCAACGTGGCGCGCCACACCGCTTTTCGCGCCGGGCTGCCTGCGACGTCAGCAGCGTCCATGGTCGCGCGCTTTTGCGCCTCTGGGCTGGAGGCGATTGCATCGGCGGCGCGGCGTATCGTGGCGGACGATGTTCCGGTTTGCGTCGCCGGCGGGCTTGAATCAATCAGCCTAGTTCAACCCAACGCCAATCGCATTCACATGCGCAACGCCTGGATCGAGAAGAACAAGCCGGGCGTCTATGCGACGATGATCGAGACGGCGGATCTGGTCGCCGCGCGTTATGGCGTCGGCCGCGAGGCGCAGGACATTTTCGCCGTGGAGAGCCAGAAGCGGACTGCCGCGGCGCAGGCGGCGGGGCGGTTCGACGATGAAATCATCCCGATGACGGTATCGAAAAACATTCTCGACGATTCCGGCGCTGTCGTCGGCGAGCAAGAGACGACGCTCGCCAAGGATGAGGGCAATCGGCCATCGACGACCCTGGAGGGGCTTGCGAAGCTCAAGCCCGTGCGCGAGGGGCAGTTCGTCACCGCGGGCAACGCCAGCCAATTGTCGGATGGCGCGGCGCTATGCGTTCTGATGTCCGGCGCCGAGGCGCAAAAGCGCAATCTGTCGCCTCTGGGCGCCTTTCGCGGCTATGCGACCGCCGGCTGCGAACCGGAGGAAATGGGCATCGGGCCGGTATTCGCCGTGCCGCGCCTGCTGGAGCGTTTTGGCCTGACGATCGCCGACATCGATCTATGGGAGCTGAACGAGGCCTTCGCCAGCCAGGCGATCTATTGCCGCGACCGTCTCGGACTGCCCGCCGAAAAACTCAACGTCAACGGCGGCGCCATCTCGATCGGCCATCCTTTCGGCATGAGCGGCGCGCGCATGGTTGGCCACGCCCTGCTCGAAGGCAGGCGCCGCAAAGCCAAATGGGCTGTTGTCACCATGTGCGTGGCGGGCGGCATGGGTTGTGCGGGGCTTCTCGAAATATTCTAGACGCCGTCTTTCCTAGTAATAAAACCAAATAGCCGCGCAGACAATAGGTAATAATATTACGCATGCTTAAAATAGACGCGTAACTTTGAAGTGGAAAACGCGCAAGCATATAGCACGACTATTATTCTGCGGCACGCTTGTTAAAGGGGGAGGAAACTGAAGATGAAAAATAGACTATTTGCAATAATGCTCGGAGCTGTATCGGCTTGCGGGTTGGCGAACTCCTCCCACGCGGATTCGCAGCTTTTGCCCGGCCTTTCGACCGGTCTTGCGCTCGGCTATCCGCTTCCAGAAGGCGTCTACGACGTCACTATGCCGAGCTACGGTTGGCGGAACACCAATCCGGCAACAAACGTTGGCGTATTGGTGCCAGCCTGGCTGATCTGGTCTACGCCCTGGACTTTTCTCGGTGGCGGACGGCTTATTTTCGATACCGCCACAGGAATGGCTGACATCGACGTAAACGACGTGATTCATAAACAGGGTGTGGCGAACCCGTATCTCGACGCGCAGCTCAAATGGAGTCTGGGCGGCGGATTCTTTGGCGGTTTCCAAGCCGGCGTCTATGTGCCCATGGAGGACGCGGTAACGCCCCTCGGCGCCGCGCATAATTTCGCTACGTTCCAAGGCACCGCCGCGCTCACCTATCTCAAGGACGGTTGGAATCTGACCTCCACACTGATTTACGGCACTGGCCGGTCCGGGAGCGTCGCAATTCCTGGTTCCGGGGCCGCGGACTGGCTCAACGTTGACCTGACCGCGACGAAAAAGTTCGGCAAAGTCGAAATTGGCGTCGTCGCTTTTGGCTCAACCGACCTAAGCTCGCCGTATGCTGGCTACGCCACGCAGAGCCAGTTCGCGGTCGGTGGTTTGGTTGGCTATCATTTCAACCCTGTCGTCCTTCAGTTGAAATTGACCCGAGACGTCGTCGAAGCGAATTACGGCGGCTACGAGACGCGGCTCTGGGCCAATTTGATCCTACCGATTTCGGAAATGATGAACTCGGCGGCGCCAGTAAAAGCCAAGGATTGATCCTGGCGCAGTGTAGCGTGGAAACCTCCGCGCCGCCCGTTTCGGGAGAGTTTTGGCTCGGCGTATCTTGCGAGCCAAATGCAATGGCCTTGTGGTGAGCGCACGGCCGTCCAATGGCGGCATCCGGCCCGATGCTGGCCGCATGATGCAGCAAAATCGTGGAGTTTGGCGATGATATCCATCAACCCGACGGCGGCTTTCATGGTCGACGGCGACATTGCGACGATCATGCTCGACTCGCCGCCCGTCAACGCGCTGTCGGCGGAGGTCCGGGCGGGCCTAAAACGGGGCGTCGAACTGGCTTCGGACGTTCAGGGCGTCAAGGCGGTGGTGCTGATCTGCGCCGGACGAACCTTCATCGCCGGCGCGGATATTTCGGAATTCGGCAAGCCGCCGACCGCCCCGCTCCTGCCCAGCGTGCTCGACGCCATCGAAAACCTTGGCAAGCCGGTGATCGCCGCCGTCCATGGCTCGGCTCTCGGCGGAGGATTCGAAGTCGCCCTGGCGGCGCATTATCGCATCGCGGCGCCTTCCGCCAAATTCGGCCTGCCGGAGATCAAGCTCGGGCTCATCCCCGGCGCCGGGGGAACGCAACGTCTGCCTCGTCTGATCGGAGCACAAAAGGCGCTGGAGCTGATACTCTCCGGAGACCCGGTTGGCGCGCCGGAGGCGAAGGAATGGGGCATTCTCGACGAATTGGCGGAGGAGGGCTCCCTGCATGAAAGCGCCAAGGCTTTCGCCCGAAAGCTGATCGATCGCGGAGCGCCGCCGCGCAGGCTCCGCGACGTGTCAGAAAAGATCGACGCGGCGCGCGGCAAGCCCGAGATCTTCGAAACAATTCGCAAGGCTTACGCGCGAAAGTTTCGTGGTTTCGAAGCCTGGGAAAGAGCCATCGCCTCGGTGAAGAATGCGGTCGACCTTCCGTTCGACGAAGGAATTGCGCGCGAACGCGAGATGTTTGAATCGCTGAAGGCCGGCAACCAATCGAAAGCCCAGCGATACGTCTTTTTTTCGGAACGCCAGGCGGCGAAGATACCAGACATCGGCGGGGCGGAGCCGGGCCGATCGATCGGCAGCGTCGGCGTGATCGGCGCCGGGACGATGGGCGGCGGGATCGCCATGAATTTCCTGAACGCAGGAATTCCCGTGACCATCGTCGATGCCAGTTCGGATGCGCTCGGCCGCGGCTTGCAGACCATTCGGCGCAACTATGAGAATTCCGCCAGAAAGGGCCGGCTCACATTCGCCGACGTCGAAGCGCGCATGTCCCGTTTGACTGCGGCGCTCGATTATTCCGCCTTCTCGGACCAAGATCTGATCGTCGAAGCGGCGTTCGAGGACATGGCGCTGAAGAAGGATATTTTTGCGCGCCTCGACGTGATCGCGAAGCCCGGCGCCATCCTGGCCACCAATACGTCCTATCTCGATGTCGATCAGATTGCGGCGGCGACGAAGCGGCCCGAGGATGTCGTGGGCCTGCATTTCTTTTCTCCGGCCAACGTGATGCGGCTGCTCGAAATCGTGCGGGCGGCGAAGACGTCCAAAACTGTCGTCGCCACGGCGATGCAGCTTGCGCTGCGCATCGGCAAGATCGGCGTGGTCGTCGGCGTTTGCCACGGCTTTGTCGGGAACCGCATGTTGGCGGCGCGGCAGCGTGAGGCGATGAAACTGATCGTGGAAGGGGCGATGCCCTGGGACGTCGATCGGGTTCTCGTCGATTTCGGCTTTCCAATGGGCCCCTTCGCCATGAGCGATCTTGCCGGCCTCGACATCGGTTGGTCCAGGTCGACGAGCACGCGTTCGACCATTCGCGAGATACTCTGCGAAGAGGGCCGCAGAGGTCAGAAGACAGGCGCCGGCTATTACGACTATGACGAAGCCCGCAATGCCAGGCCGTCAATGTTCGTCGAGGAAGTAGTTCGCGAATTTTCCAAGAACAAGGGCGTGGCTCCCCGCGCCATTTCCGATGAAGAGATCCTTGAGCGCTGCATCTTTCCGATGATCAACGAGGGAGCAAAAATCCTCGATGAAGGCAAGGCGCTGCGCGCTTCGGACATCGACGTCGTCTGGATCAACGGCTACGGCTGGCCGGTCTATCGCGGAGGGCCAATGTTCTATGGCGCCAGTCTCGGCTTGGAAAATGTGGTCGTCCGTTTGGAGACGTTCCAGGCCGTTCTTGGCGACGATTTCAAGCCATCGCCCCTTCTTGCACGAATGGCTCGGCAAGGGACGAGCTGGTAATCCGCATGGTTTTCCGAAACGCGTGGCGCGCAAAATCCGCATCCCGTGGAGCAAATATCATCGATGACCGACAAAATGGAAAAACCTAGCCGTGAGGCATGGGCTTTCCGCCGCCGATTGACCGGACCGTAAACGCACTTTGTGCCGCCAACCATCCTTTCAGGAGTGTGCGACCATGAACGATATCATCTGGACGCCGACAGAAGAACAGCGGGCCAGCGCCCGAATGACGGCTTTCCTCAAGCATTGTAATCAACCCGACTATCCGGCGTTGGTCCGTTGGTCGGATGCGAATCCGGAAGAGTTCAATTCGTCGCTTTTGCAGTTCATCGACTATCGTTTCTACCGTCCCTACGAGCGCGTCATGGACGCGAGCGCCGGTCCTGCGCATGTGAAATGGTGTGTGGGCGGGACCACGAGTGTGGTTCTGAATTGCTTGGAACGTTGGCTGGACGGGCCCGTCCAAAATAAAGTCGCCCTGGAGTGGGAGGGCGAGGACGGCCGGCAGGCTTGCTATTCTTTTGCGGACCTGGATCGGGAAACGTGCCGCCTTGCGAACGGCCTTCGTGAGCTCGGACTCGGGAAAGGCGACGTGGTGGGGCTTTATCTGCCAAATGTCCCTCAGGCTGTCATTGCGCTTTTGGCCGTCGCGAAGATCGGCGGCATTGCGCTGCCGATCTTTTCGGGCTTTGGCGCCGATGCAATTGCTGTGCGGCTAAACGATGGCGAGGCGAAAGCTGTTATAACCGTCGATGGGAGTCCGCGCCGAGGCAAGGTCGTCGACGCCAAAGCTGTCGTCGATGAAGCGCTGGCGAATACGCCGACCGTCAAGCATGTGATCGTTTGCCGCCACATGGGCAACCCGATTGGCTGGCGCGAGGGCCGGGATTGCTGGTGGGACGACATCACGAGCGGTGTGCCTGAAAACGCGCCAACCGAGGAAATGCCGGCCGATGCCCCATTTCTGCTCATCTACACCTCTGGCACCACAGGCAAGCCCAAGGGCGTCGTTCACTCTCATTGCGGTTTTCCGGTCAAAACAGCGCTCGATCTCGGGATCTGCATGGATTTCAGACCGGAGGATCGGATTCTCTGGATGTCGGACATGGGTTGGCTGGTTGGGCCGATCCTGGTGTTCGGCGGGCTGCTGCTAGGCGGCACGATCGTGCTCGTCGAGGGCGCTCCGAACTATCCGCAGAAGGATCGGTTCTGGCGCCTGATTCAGGATCAGCGCATTTCGTTTCTGGGCATCGCGCCGACGATCGTGCGCAGCTACATGTCCGGGGGAACGGAGGCGCTGCAACGCTTCGATCTCTCCTCGCTTCGGGTCGTGGCTTCGACCGGAGAGGCGTGGACGGAAGATTCATGGCTCTGGCTCTTCCAGCATGCGGGCAAGGGAAAGGTCCCGATCCTGAACTATTCCGGCGGCACGGAAGTGGGCGGCATCCTGACCACGCTCATCACCGAACCCTTGGTTCCCTGCGCCTTCACCGGACCTGTTCCCGGCGTTGGGGCGGATATCGTCACGGGCGAGGGAAAGCCCGTCGCGACTGGAGAAATTGGCGAGCTCGTCATGCGGACCCCGTCCATAGGATTGACGCGCGGTCTTTGGAACGATGAAGCGCGGTATCTGGAAAGCTATTGGAGCGCGATCCCGGGCATGTGGGTCCATGGCGACAACGCCAGTCGAGACAGCGACGGGCGCTGGACCATTCACGGCCGCTCGGATGACACGCTCAAAATCGCCGGCAAACGTACGGGACCGTCGGAGATTGAGGCTTTGCTCATGCAGACAGGACTGGTTCGGGCGGCTGCCGCCATCGGCGTCCCCGACGCCGTCAAAGGCGCCGCGATCGTATGCGTGTGCGTTCCCGCCTCTGGCGTGAACGACAGCGATGATGTGCGCGCGCGGCTTTCCGATGCGGTGACGTCGGGCCTCGGGGCTCCGTTTCGTCCGAAAGAAGTCATTCTCGTCTCCGATCTGCCGATGACACGCAACATGAAGATCATGCGCCGTACCGTCCGGGCGACGTACATGGGCGCTGATCCTGGCGATTTGAGCTCTTTGATGAACCCGGAGGCGGTTAGAGAACTGAAATTGAAAATCTTCGCAGCCGACTAGGCATCTCGGTCGAGGGGGCTATGTCGGAAAATGGGTGACCGTTTGGGCAGCCCGAGTGGGACAATTTGAGCTGAACCGATTATGCTAACCTTCGCCACGGACGCTCTCCCTCACGAATGGCTCTAACGCAACCATTCTGGCACGATGATGCCGTCGAGCGGGGGCCCCCATCGCTTACCAACAAAGCGTTGCTGCCAACGCCAGACCGCCGGTCGGCTGACGCCGGCGCGGCGCGCGACGTCGAGCACCGATAATCGCTCGCCCGAGAACAAAACGATCTCGGCGCCTTGCACATGTCTGAGAGGTTGGTTGCGATCGCGGACGATTTGCTGGAGGTGCGCCGCATCGCTGGCGTCGAGGACGATGCTGACGGTCTGGGGCCATGGCCCCAGGCTGGATGAAACGCTCGGCCTTGTCGTTGGTTTTCGGCGTGCAGGGCTTTGTCCTGACGTGCCGGAGGCCGAGCCGGCGACAAGCTTCACGGAAGGCATGGGATTTGTAGCAGCCGGCTTTGGTTGGCATCCTTCGAACTCGCCGCGAGCCGTCGAAGCTCCGAAGCTGAATAACCCGTCCTGATCGAAACCGTCTCTGGCACGGCGCGATTCCTCCCGGACAGGAGACCCATCACAAAATCACGCCGCACCGGCCGCGACAGCGGCTTCGTTCCATCCCCTATCGAGTCAGACCAGAAGGCCCCGTGGTATGAGTGGCGGCTTGCCGCCGGACGCCTCTCTCACGCGCGCGGTTCGCTCGCCTGACGCCCGCCGCCGCGGCGCCCAAAAGCGGAACCGCCTAAAGCCCTCCGGAGAAATCAAAAGCCCGCCAAACTACCAGCCCCGGCCGCGCGTCCCGCGCCACGGCCGACGTCGCCGCCGCCTGCGCCAGACACCATTCCAATCAAAATTTATCGGCTATGAACGATGGCGCGTGAGAATTCCGGGCTAGCCCACATTTCTCACGCGGCTGAGGCGCAACGGGGCCTCTGACGGTGTAAACTTGTTTTG
>JAJYCZ010000098.1 GCA_021777915.1 Pseudomonadota bacterium
GACGCGCGCCCGCCACACGCACCGGCTCGCGCCGGCGTGCGGGGCATAGACCGTCATCGTGTAATCCTGCGGATCCTTGCCGTACCAGCTCATGTAATGGTGGGGATCGGCATAGCGTTGCCCGGAGGTCCAATAGGCGCCGGGGTTGATCGGCCCCGGGTCGCCGGACCAATAAGCTTGCCCATTGACCATGTGCATCGCGGCGGACGCGGGAACGGCGCCAAGACCGATGATCGCGGCGAACGCGAGCGGCTTGGCGAAATCGGATAAGCGGAGCATGTTCTGACCTCCTTTGGCCGGGCCGGGCCTCGGCCCGACAAGGTCTCGGCTTCTGGCGGCGGCGGTCGCGTGGCCACCGGGCCGGAAGGAGCGATCAACGATTCTGAAATGGGTGGCGCGACGGATGCGAAAAGGGCGTTGCAGACTAAAATTAATTTTTATATCAATCTGTTAACGGGTCGTCGGCCATCTTTGCCTCGAATAATAAAGGGACCGCTTAAACCCACTAAAAAGGAGGGATACGCTTTGGTCCAGAGATTTATGACGATTTTGCAAAGCAGGATTTACGACATTTTTGTGAATGTTTTGCGCGCCAAGGTTTAGTGTTGTCATAAAACTGCCAAATCGTTGTCCGGGCCGGCCATGCGTTCGCCCTTCGACTATTGCGGCAAAGCAACACAAGGCAATTTTAAGGCATAAATCGTCCAAATCAGCGCCGCTTCGATTGCCAACGGTCGGTCGCCCCGATATCCGAATGTTTATCGCGGAGCACTCACGCTTTCGTGATCAGGTTTCCCAACGGCAAGTTCCCCGGTTCGATGTGAACGATCCTTCCGAGGGCGCGCCGCGCCGTGGCGGTTCGGATGATGGAGAAAGACATGAAGACCAAACTGATGGCGGCGGTCGCCGTTGTCGCGCTCGTTTCCGCCGCTGGCGTCGCGAAGGCGGACTCGGCGGACGAGTTGCAGGCTCTCAAGGCTCAGTCCGCGGCGCTGAAGAAGCAGAACGCCGAGTTGGAGAAGCGCCTCGGCAAGATCGAGAAGCAGCAGGCCAAGGAACAGGCGCAGCTCGCCCGTCAGCCCGCCGCGGCTTCGGCTCCCGCCAGCTCCTATATGGCCGATCTCTCCAGCGTCAAGAGCTCGCTCCTCGAAGGCGACGGGCCTCTGACCTGGCATGGCATCACGGTCTTCGGCACGTTCGACACCGGTATTTCCTACGCGACACATGGCGCCCCGCTCAGCGGCGGCTTCTACGCCGGCGACATTCTGATGCAGAAGTTCTACAACGGCGCGCAGTGGAACATGGCCCCGAGCGGCCTGTCGCAGACCACGCTCGGCGTCAAGGGCGAAGAAGAGCTCATGCCCGGCTTGGCCGGCGTGTTTTACGCCTCGACGGGCATCAACCCCCAATCGGGCCAACTCGCCAACGCGCCGGGGTCCCAGATCGCCAATAACGGCATGCCGCTCGGCGCCCAGTCGATGAACATCGACGGCACCCGTGGCGGCCAGGCCTTCAACGACCAGCTCTACGCCGGCGTGTCCTCCAAGACCTTCGGCGAACTGACCTTCGGTCGTCACAAGACCTTCTCGAACGATCTGCTCGCCAATTACGACCCGGCCGGCGGCGCCTACGACTATTCGCCGATCGGCTATTCGGGGACGCCGGTCGCGGGCCTCGGCGAAACCGACCTCGGCCGCCAGGACGAAACCCTGAAATATCTCGTCAACTTCCCGCTCGGGCAGGTCGCCGGCCATGTCGGCGCCATGTATAGGTTCGCCCAAGGCAACGCCGGCGTTGGCGGCGACTGCGGCGGCAAGACTTTCGCGACCGCGCAGCCGTGCAGACTGAACGACAACGGCTATCAGGTCGACGCCGGCGCCAAATATGGCGGCTTTGAACTCGACGGCGTGGTCAGCCAATTCAATCAGGCGCTGACCTATGGTACGTTCAACCCCGGCACGATCAGCATTCTCGGCGCTCCCGCCATCAGCACCCTCGGCCTTCAAGGCTTGGCCGGCACCGTCGCGGACATCACCAGCTTCATGCTCGCCGGCAAATATACCTGGAACCAGTTCAAATTCTATGCCGGCTACGCCAACGACCGTTACTCCGATCCCAGCGATCCGATGGGCGTGTTCGCTAATACCGGCCAGGGCGACTATCCGGTCTATTCTGTGAGCAACACGGCTTTCGCGCACGGTGATAAGATTCTACAGACGGAATGGGTGGGCGTGAAATACGCGTTCAATTCCCAGACTGACTTCACTCTAGCGTATTATAACATAAACCAGAACAATTTCGGCGGCATCGCCAACACCCCGGCCGTCTGCGCCGCGCCGCAAAGCATGAACGGTTTTTATAAAGGCAAGTTGTACCAGACGGCGATTACCGGAGCCGCGCCGCGCCCCGGCAGCTGCGCCGGCGGGGAGAACATCATCTCCGGTTATGTCGATTACCACTTCACCAAGCGGTTCGACGCTTACGCCGGCATGATGTGGAGCGAATATGACGGCGGTCTGGCGGCCGGCTCGATCTACAACATGAACTTCGCGCCCTCAGCCGGCGTCCGCTACACCTTCTGATCGCGGGCCTCGGCCGCGCCTCAAAACCCATCCCGCGAGAGCGATCTCGCGGGATTTTTCTTTGCAGCGGACACAGGTAAAGGGCACCGGCCGGCGGGCTGTCAATAATCGACGCGGATCAGATAAAGCCCCGCCGCTGGCGCCACCTGGCCGCAGCGGGCGCGGTCGCGGGCGTCGAGCGCGGCCTTGAGGTCTTCCGCGCGCCATCTGCCCGAGCCGACATGCTCCAGCGAGCCGACCATCGAGCGCACCTGTCGATGCAGGAACGCACGCGCGCTGGCGAAAATGTGAATCTCGTCGTCCTTGCGGACCACGTCGAGCCGGTCGAGCGTGCGCACCGGATTCTCCGCCTGGCATTCGGAATCGCGAAAGGTAGAAAAATCGTGGCGTCCGATCAAAAATTGCGCCGCCGCATGCATGGCGTCGGCGTCTAGCTTGCGCTTGACCAGCCAGGCGCGGCCGGCGTCAAAAGTCAGAGGCGCGCGGCGGTTGACGATGCGATAGAGATAATGCCGCGCTTTTGCCGAAAAACGTGCGTCGAAATTCTCCGTCGCTTGTTCGATGAGCAGAATCGCGACCTTTTCCGGCCGTATCTGGGCGTTGAGCGCCTCGCGCAATTTGTCGGGGCGCCAGTCGCGCGACAAATCGACATGGCCGACCTGGCCCGAGGCATGGACCCCGGCGTCGGTGCGTCCGGCGCCGCGCAAGCCGCCCGGCGCCGGATCGAGCCGCGCCAGCGCGCTTTCGATCACTTCCTGGACCGAAAGACCGTTGGCCTGGCGCTGCCAGCCGACATAGCCGGTCCCGTCATATTCGATGACCAGTTTATAGCGCGGCATGGCGCGCTTGGGTCAGAATGTCGCCCACCGCGAGCCGCGCGCCACGGAAAAATTCCGCGCCCGGAACCGGGCCGCGCCCCGCGCGCTGAACCTCCAGCAGGTCCAAGGCGCCTTCGCCGCAGGCGACGCGCGGCGTGTCGTCGAGAATCTCGCCGGGCCTTCCCGCGCCCTGCGCCCGCAAGGCGCGTAAAATTTTCACCCGCTCGGGCCCTTTGCCGAAATCGGCTTCGAAAAAGGCGCCGGGGAAAGGCGAGAGGCCGCGAATGAGATTGTGCAGTTCGTCGGCGGGCAAAGAAAAATCGACTCGCGCCTCGGCCTTGTCGATTTTTCTGGCGTAAACCACGCCGTCCCGCGCTTGCGGCGTGAATTGCAGGGCGCCGCGCTCCAGGGCCGCCAGGGCGCGGCCGATCAGGTCGGCGCCGAGCGTGGAAAGGCGGTCATGGGCCTCGCCGGCGGTCATGTCGGGGGTGAGGCTAAGCTTTTCCGCCATGGCGATGGGGCCGGTGTCGAGCCCTTCCTCCATTTTCATCACCTCGACGCCGGTCTCCCGGTCGCCGGCGATGATCGCGCGCTGGATCGGCGCCGCGCCGCGCCAGCGCGGCAGCAGCGAGGCGTGAAGATTGAGGCAGCCCTGTTTCGGCGCTTCCAGCACGTCTTTCGGCAGGATCAGGCCATAGGCGACGACCACCGCGACATCGGCCTCAAGAGCGCGGAATTCCCCCACCGTTTCCGGCTCGCGGAAATTCCTGGGCGTCAGGACTTTCAAGCCGTATTTCTCCGCCGCCGCATGGACGGGCGAGGGCGTCAGCTCCAACCCGCGTCGGCCGGCCGGCTTTGGCGCGCGGGTATAGACCGCCACGATCTCATGGCCGCGCCCAAAAATTTCCGCCAGCGGCGCCAGCGCGAAATCCGGCGTGCCCATGAAAATGACGCGCATCAATCAGCCCAGTTTTTCGCGGATTTCCGGCCCACGGGGAGCAGTGGGCTCGTTGAGCCGGGCGGCCTTGGAGAATTTCTTGATCGCGCGCTCGCGCTTCAGCCGCGATAGATGGTCGATGAACAATTTGCCGTCGAGATGGTCGATCTCGTGCTGGAGGCAGGTCGCGAGCAGGCCTTCCGCCTCGATCTCGCGGCGCTGGTTGTCGCGGTCGAGGAAGCGCACGCGGATTTTCGCCGGCCGGCTCACCTCCTCGTAATATTCCGGCACCGACAGGCAGCCTTCCTCATAGATCGCTTGGTCGTCCGAGCGTTCGAGGATTTCTGGGTCGGCGAGGAACATCGGCGCCGGCTCCTCGTCCTTCCTGGCGAGGTCGATGACAATGACCCTCTTGGCGACGCCGATCTGGATCGCGGCCAGGCCGATCCCCGGCGCGTCATACATGGTCTCCAGCATGTCATCCATCAAAGCGCGCACGGAATCGTCCACCGCGCCGACATTCTGGCTGACGGCGCGCAGGCGTGGATCGGGGAGGCACAGGATCGGGCGTTTGGCCATTGGGCGAACTCTGACAAATTCTGGCTCCTGAGATAAGAGCGCGGGCAGGACGCGTCAAATAGGCTTTGCACGAATCGCACCATATGTTCTATCTCTGTTCATGATTTCCTGCTTGGATGGCCTCATGACTGATCGTCTGCTGTTCGAGATTTTCGATTTTCCGGTCACGGTTTTTGAGCTTGCGGCGGCGCTCGCGGCGTTGGCGCTGCTGGCGCTGGTCTTTTTCACGCGCGGCGGCCGGCGGGCGCGGAACGAAGCCCAGATGGCGGCGCTGGCGCGCTCTCACGCCGAACTTTCGGGGCGTCTGCAAACGCTGGCCGAAATTCTGGGCGGCCGTCAGGCCGACTTCGCCCGCGCGGTGGCGGAAAAGCTCGATTCCTCCTCGCATCGGGTCAACGAACGTCTGGAAATGTCGGCGCGCGCCACATTGGTCAATTTGAGCGCGCTCAATGAAAGGCTTGGCCTGATCGACACCGCGCAAAAAAACCTCGCCGGCCTGACCGAGGAAGTGGCGGGGCTGAAGGAAATTCTCGCCAACAAGCAGACGCGCGGGGCTTTTGGGCAGGGGAGGATGGAGGCGATCATCCGCGACGCCTTGCCGGCAAATGCCTTTCGCTTCCAGCACACGCTTTCGACCGGCGCCCGGCCGGATTGCGCGCTAAGGCTGCCCGGCGACGACAAGATTCTGGCTTTGGACGCCAAATTTCCGCTCGAAGCCTTTTCCGCGCTCAAGCAAGCAGGAAGCGAGGCGGAAAAAAAGGCGGCGCAGGCGCGGGTGCGGGCCGATCTCGCCAAACATATCAAGGACGTGTCCGAGCGCTACCTTCTGCCCGGCGAGACCCAGGACGTGGCGATCCTGTTCGTGCCCTCGGAATCGCTGTTCGCCGAATTGCATGAGCATTTCGACGACGTGATCCAGAAAGCCCATCGCGCCAGGGTGCTGATCGTCTCGCCCTCGCTGCTGCTGATGGCGATCCAGGTTCTGCAGGCTTTGGTCCGCGACGCCCTGGTGCGCGATCAGGCCCATGTCATCCAGGCCGAAACCCGCCGCCTTGTCGAAGACGTCGTGCGCCTGCGTCAGCGCGTGCTGAAACTCGAGAGCCATTTCCGGCAGTCGCAGGACGACCTCTCCGCGATCCTGACCTCCTCGGAGAAAATCGCGAGGACCGGCGACCGCATCGACCGCATCGATTTTTCGCGCGACGACGGACAGGATTTTTACGAGGCGGCGCAATAGGTTTTTTTCGCGCGTCTCGACCGCCGCGTCCGTTGCGGCTAGGAAGGACTCCCCGCCACGTCCCGGCGCGTTTGCAATGACAAAGCCGGGCGAGTTCGAGGCCTGCGGCTTGTCCCTGGATGCGCCTTTCTGCCTGATCGAAGACCGCGAGGCGGGCGGCGGGCTGCTGTTCGCCGCGCCGCGCCAGATTGTCGCCGCTTATCGCGCCGAAGAGGTCTTGTCGGCTTTCGCCGCGCTGCAGCAGGCGACGGACGAAGGTTTTTATGTCGCGGGCTTCGCCGCCTACGAATGCGGCTACGTTTTCGAGCCGCGCCTCGCGCCGTTGCTGCGGCCCTCGCCGGACAAACCTCTGCTCCTGTTCGGCGTCTTCGACGCGCCGCGCCCGTCGCCGGTTTTCGGCGCGCCGGACGAGTGCGCCCTTGAGGATTTGCGTCCGGCCTGGGATTTCGACGATTACCGGCCGCGGTTTGCCGCCTGCCGCGACTATATCGCCGCCGGCGACGTCTATCAGATCAACCTGACTTTTCCGCTTTTCGGCCGCTGGCGCGGCGCGCCGCTCGACCTTTACCGGACCTTGCGGACCCGCCAGCCCGTCGCGCTGGGCGGCATCGTGGCGCTCGGCGGCGACATCGTTCTCTCGCTGTCGCCGGAAAATTTCTTTTCGACGCGTGAAGGAAAAATTTTCGCGCGGCCGATGAAAGGCACCGCGCGCCGTGGCGCCACGCCGCAACAGGACCGCGCCTTGGCCGAGGCGCTGTCCCGGGACGAAAAGAACCGCGCCGAAAATCTGATGATCGTCGATCTGCTGCGCAACGATATCGGCCGGCTGTCGGAAATCGGCTCGGTCACGGTCTCGGACCTGTTCTCGGTCGAGACTTTTCCCACCCTGCACCAGTTGACCTCGGGCGTGGAGGCGCGGCTGCGCCCAAACCTGTCGCCGCACGAAATTTTCGCCGGGCTTTTCCCCTGCGGCTCGGTCACCGGCGCGCCGAAGATCAGGGCGATGGAGATCATCGCCGAACAGGAAACTTTTTCGCGCGGCGTCTATTGCGGGGCGATCGGCGTCATCGCGCCGGGCGGCGACATGCGCTTCAATGTCGCCATCCGCACCCTGACTTTGTCGCCGCACGGCGCTTTTTCCTGCCCGGTCGGCTCGGCGGTCGTGGCGGATTCGCGGGCGCGGGAGGAATATGAGGAATGTCTGCTGAAAGCGCGCTTTCTGACGGCCTGATCGAAACCCTTTTATGGACCCGCGACGCCGGTTTCTGGCTGCTGGACGGCCATCGCGCCCGCTTGGCGGCCTCGGCGGCGGCCTTGGGATTTTCCTTCGCGCCGGAAAATCTTGACCGCGCGCTCGCGCGCGCTTGCGCCGGCGCGGCGACGCCGCGCTTGCGCGTGCGGCTGGTCCTGTCCCGCGATGGCGCGATCGAAACAACCTCCGCGCCATTCTCCCCCGACCCGCGCGCAAAAATCTGGCGCGTCGCGGTCGCGCCGCAAAAATTCGACTCCCGCGATCCGCTGTTGCGCCACAAGACCACCCGCCGCGCGCTCTATGAGGACGCGCTCGCGGCGTCGGGCGCCGATGAAGTCATTTTCTTCAACGAACGCGATGAAGCCTGCGAGGGCGCGCGGACGAATATTTTTGTCGAACGCGATGGCCTTTTGCTGACGCCGCCCGTCGAAAGCGGCCTGCTGCCGGGCGTGCTGCGCGCCCATCTGCTGACGCAAGGCCGCGCCCGCGAAAAAATTTTGCGCCTCGACAAGCTGAACGGCGATTTCCTCATCGGAAATTCGGTGCGCGGCCTGATGCGCGCGAGACTGGCCGCGCCGGGAGAGCATAAGTCCTTTCCCCGCGCCCGCTGATCAGGCGGGTGTCATAATTCCGGCTCAAAACTGAGTAAAATGCTCAAAGTTGCTGCGAGCCAAAGCGGAGGCCGGGTCTTGAGTGACAGACTCATCTCGCCTGAACAATGCCGGATGGCGCGGGCGGGCCTGGGTCTGACCGCCAGGCGAGTCGCCGAGCGCGCGCAGGTTTCGAAAGTGACCCTGTCCGATTTCGAAAAAGGCAAGCGGTTGACGCATCCGCGCACCGTCGCGGCGATCCGGGCGGCGCTCGAAAAGGCAGGCGTGGAATTCATGGAGGACAACGGCGGCGGGGCGGGTGTCCGGCTGAAAAGGAAATCGCGCGACGCGATCATCTCTCTAGAAGACCTGAACGCGGAAAACGACAATTAGCTGGGCCGAGGCCTGGATCGGCTCGCGCTCGCATTGGCGCCGCATTTCAGGCGAAGGAAATTGCGATCGGAGGGGCGAATGACAACGATCCGGCAGGTGCTACGGGAAAAAGGCGCAGACGTCGTCACAATCATGCCGAACGCGACCGTCTTCGACGCCATCAGAACAATGGCCGACAGAAATATCGGCGCGCTGGTGGTGATGGAGGGGGGCAAGGTGGTCGGGATCATCACCGAGCGCACTTACGCACGCGAGGTGGTGCTCAAAGGCAGGACGTCGCCCACGACCCCGGTCCGCGAGGTGATGGAGACGGACGTGCCCTATGCCCGGCCCGAGCAATCGGTCGAGGAGTGCATGGCCGTGATGACGAAGACGCGCCTGCGCCACATGCCCGTTTTCGATCAAGGCGAACTCGCCGGACTGATCTCGATGGGCGATCTGGTGAATTCGATCATCGGGCATCAGGAATTCACCATCGAGCAATTGATCCATTATATCCGGCACTGACGCCCGGTTTCGCCGATCGCGCCCCGCCGCCGTCGCAGCTTGTCGACATCGGCCGGGCGGCGTCCTGGCTCCGAACCGGTTCAGACAAGGGAGCCGGCAAGAAATCCTGGCGCGGGTTCAGCGCATTCCTTTGTCGAGCCAATGTTCAAGCAAGGCGCGCGCGATCGCCGTGGCGTTGGGCGCGAAAAAACGCTGGTCGTGGCGCCCCTCGATCATCGCCCGAACTTCGGCGCGGCTGAACCAGCGGCAATCCTCAAGCTCGGCGCGGTCCATCACGATGTCGCGCGACAAGGCCTCGGCCTCGCAGCCGATCATGACCGAGGCGGGGAAGGGCCAGGGCTGCGAGGCGACATAAGCCACCGCGCCGACCGCGATTCCGGCTTCCTCCATCGTCTCGCGCCGCACCGCCTCTTCAAAAGTCTCGCCGGCTTCGACAAAACCCGCGAGGCAGGAATACATGCCTTCGGGAAAGTCTTTCTGGCGGCCGAGCAGGCAGAAGTCGCGGTTCACCACATTCATGATGACGACGGGATCCGTGCGCGGAAAATGTTTGGCGCCGCAGGCCGGGCAATCCCGCCGCCAGCCGCCTTGCGCCGAATGGCTCTGCGCTCCGCAGCGCGAGCAAAAGGGATGATGGGCGTGATAATGCAGAATCGCCTTGGCCTGTGCGAGAATGGCGATCTCCGCGCGGGGCAGGGCGCCCTTGCTGGCCAGCGCCCGCAGGTCGCGAATTTGCAGCGCGGGGAAAGCGGGCAGGACCAGGCGTCGCTGATCGACGAATGCCCCGACGTCTTGCGGCGCTTCGGCGACAGCCGCGTCGTCGGGCAGCAGCAAGGCGAAAACAGGCCCGTATTCGTCGCGCCCCAGCAGAACCTCCTCCCGGATGGCGCCGAAGGCCCGCGCCGCCGCAAGCGGATGGAGGGGCGAAAGGCGCTCGCCCTCGACCCGCAGCACCGGCATGGACTGGACCAAAACCACGGCGCGGGTTTTTGCTCCTTTGGCCAGTTCGGCAAGCTGCGCCGCATCCTCGCGCGCCTGGAAGAGCCGGTCGAGCGGATTGCCGGCAAAGCCGATGTCGAGACCGAACAGGCTCATGCGCCGGCGAGCCCGAGGGCGGCGGCCAAGGCGCGGACCTGCGCTTTCGCGGCCTCGGCGGAATAAGGCGCCGCCTTGCCGGCGCCCCAGACCGGCCCGGGCCAGGCGGCGTCGGCCTCAAAGCGGGCGACGACATGGACATGAAGCTGGGACACCATATTGCCCAAAGCGCCGATATTGACCTTGGCCGCTCCGGTCAGACGCTTGAGTTTTTCGCTCGCGCGCGCCGCCTCCTCGATCAGGGCCGCGCGCTCATGCCGGGAAAGATCGTGCAACTCGCTCAAGCCGCCGCGGCGCGGAACCAGGATCAGCCAGGGGAACCGGCTGTCGTTCATCAGCAGAACGCGGCTGAGCGGCAAATCGCCAACCACGAGAGTATCGTCGGCAAGGCGGGGGTCGAGGGCGAAGGTCATGGCGCCTCCTTAAGCCGTTCGTGGGTAGCGCCTTCGGAATATCGGGACAAGCCTCCCCCTTGCGCGAAAGCCGATCATGGTCCAAATAAGCGCCGGGAGGTTGGCGGTGGACGTTCCACTCGCCAACCGGGTCAGGTCCGGAAGGAAGCAGCCCTAACGAGAATGGGCGGGTCTTCGTCCAACCTCCCACTGAAGGCCGCTTTGGCGTCAGCCCTGCGGAAAGTGGCCTTTTTCCGCAATTTTTGCGCGCCCGACGACCGCTGGCGCCTTCTCACGGCGGTTCGATGATCGACGATACCGCGCCAAATTCAGATGACGGCGCGTCCGGCGCGCTGTTCGCGGACCCGCCGCAAAAACCGGCGCCGGCCGCCTATCGCGTGCTGGCGCGCAAATACCGCCCCTCGCGCTTCGAGGACCTGATCGGCCAGGAGCCGATGGTCCGCACCTTGTCCAACGCCTTCAAGATCGGCCGCATCCATCAGGCCTATATGCTGACCGGGGTGCGCGGGGTCGGCAAGACCACCACCGCGCGTATTCTGGCCCGCGCGTTCAATTACGAAGTGCCGGCGCGCGACGGCCGGCCGGCGATCGACAGGCCGACGATCCACATGGACGAGATCGGCGTTCATTGCCAGGCGATCATGGAATCGCGCCATGTCGATGTGATCGAGATGGACGCGGCCTCCCACACCAGCATCGACGACATTCGCGAGATCGTGGACAGCGCGCGCTACAAGCCGGCGATGGCGCGCACCAAGGTCTACATCATCGACGAAGTGCACATGCTGTCGAAATCCGCTTTCAACGGCCTGTTGAAGACCTTGGAAGAGCCCCCTGAGCACGTAAAATTCCTGTTCGCGACCACCGAAATCGACAAGGTGCCGGTGACCGTGCGCTCGCGCTGCCTGCGCTTCGACCTGCGCCGGGTCGAAACGGAAGAGCTCGTCCGCCACCTCGCCGCCATTTGCGACAAGGAAAGGGTCGAGATCGAAACCGATTCCCTCGCCCTGATCGCCCGCGCTTCCGAAGGCTCGGTGCGCGACGCGCTTTCCCTGCTCGATCAGGCCATCGCCCATGGGGCGGGGGCGCCGATCGGGGTCGAAAACCTGCGCCTCATGCTCGGCCTCGCCGACCGGGCCCGGGTCATCGACCTGTTCGAAGCGGTGATGAAGGGCGATATCGCGGCGGCTCTGGCCTATCTCAAGGAGCAATATGACTCCGGCGCCGATCCGACGCAGGTCCTGGTCGATCTGGCCCATTTCGTCCATTTCGTGACCAAGACCAAGATCGCGCCCAAGGTCGTCGATCAGGGCGCCACCCAGGTCGAGCGCGAGCGCGGGGCCTTTTTTGCTGAAAATCTGTCAATGGCCGTGCTGTCGCGCGCCTGGCAGATTCTGGTCAAGGGCGTCGAGGAGGTGAAGGACTCGCCGCGCCCGCTCGCCGCCGCCGACATGGTTCTGGTTCGCCTCGCCTATGCCGCCGACCTGCCGACGCCCGAGGAGGCGCTCAAGAAATTTTTGCGCGCGCCGTCAAGCGGGCCGGCGCCCGCTCCTTCGCGTCCGCCGGTCTCGCCCGCGCTGGGACCGGGGGCTTCCTTGCGCGCCGCGCCGGTCCTCGCCGCCGCGCAAAGCGCGCCCGCGCCCGCGCCGGACGCGCCGCCGACGGTCGCGATCAGGAACTTTGCCGAACTGGTCGCCCTGGCGGCGCAGAAGCGTGATATTCAGATCAAGACGGCGCTGGAGCGCGATGTGCGTCTGGCGCGGTTCGAGCCCGGCGTGCTGGAATTCTCCCTCGCGCCCGGCGGCGCGCCGGGTCTTGCGGCGCAGCTAGCCCGCAAATTGCAGGACTGGACCGGCCAGCGCTGGATGGTCGCCCTGTCCTCGGCCGAAGGCGCGCCCAGCCTGATCGAACAGGCGCAGGCCGCGGAAGATCAGAAACGGGTCGGCCTTCAGGCCCATCCTTTCGTGCGCGCGGCGCTCGATCAGTTTCCCGGCGCGGTGATTGTCGGGGTGCGCGGCGGCGAGGCCGAAGCGGCGGCGCCCTCCGTCGAGGCGCCGGAAACACCCGCCGACGAGGTCGCCTATATCGACGAGTCCGAGGAAGAGGATTTTTGAATGGACATCATGGGCTTGATGAAAAAGGCCGGCGCGATGCAGGCCAAAATGGCCGAAATGCAGGCGGAACTCGACAATGTCACGGTCGAGGGCCTTTCGGGCGGCGGACTGGTCAAGGTGACGCTGACCGCCAAGGGGGCGCTCCAGGGCCTTGCCATCGATCCCTCGCTGCTCAAGGAAGACGAAAAGGAAATTCTCGAAGACCTGATCGTCGCCGCCCATGCCGACGCCAAGCGCAAGGCGGAAAACCTGCTCGAAGAAAAGATGAAGGCCATGACGGCGGGCCTCGGCCTGCCGGCCGGGATGAAACTGCCGTTCTGACATGGCGGAACGCATCGCCGGGCCCGAGATCGAGCGGCTGATCCAATTGCTCGCCCGCCTGCCGGGCCTGGGTCCGCGTTCGGCCCGCCGCGCCGCCTTGCATCTCATCCGCAAGCGCGAGGAGCTGCTCGGGCCGCTGGCCGAGGCGATGCGG
>JAJYCZ010000099.1 GCA_021777915.1 Pseudomonadota bacterium
ACCGGCTTGGTTCGACGCCGATCACGCGACGAAAAGCGGCGACGCCGGCGTCGAGACGGGCGCGCGCCAAGGCGACGTCGGCGCGACCCGTAGCCAGCGCCGTTTTCGCCTGTTCGACGTCGGTCCTTGTCACTTCATTCGCGTCAAAGCGGCTTTGCGCATCCTGCAACTGGACCTCGAGGACCATGACATTGTTCCGCCGGAGGCCAAGGATCGCGGTGTCGCTCAAGACGTCCATATAGGCGGTCGCCGCTGCGAGCAGGGTGGTCGATTCGAAATCGCGCAGATTTTCGCGCGCCATCAGCACGCCGGACTCGGCGCCGCTGACCGCATTTGCCGTGCGCTGTCCGTCGAACAAGGTCTGCGTGGCCGTGACGCCATAGGCGCGCGGAGTCGCCGCCATTTTCTGCAGCCCCGGTTCGAGCGGATCGTTGATCGAAACGCTGTACGCGTAGGCCGAACTGGCGGCGGCGGAAATATTCGGCCGCCAGCCGGCCTTGGCCCGCGGGACGTTCTCGTCGCTGGCGCGCACGTCCGCGCGTTGGCTGTTGAGTTGCGGATTGGCTTCGTATGCGCGCGCCAGCGCGCCCGAGATGGTTTCCGAAGCCGCGATGGAGGGCGAGAAAGCCCAGAGGGTTGCGATGAAGACGGCGCACCGGTCGCGACGCGTCGATGCGGCGGATTTCATCGGCGGCGCGGTCACCGGAACTGACCGAAACGTTCGACCGATTCCACCCAATAGGTCACATCCCCAATCGGGCATTTCTCGCGCAGATCGACCAGAAGCCTGTTCACCCGCTCCCGCGCCAGCACCAGCACGGCCATGCGGCGCTCGACCCGCCCGCGAACCTTTTCGCGCGCCGAAACGCCTTCGAAGCTTGCGCCATGGCCTTCCGCGCGCAGGCTGGTGAAGCCCGGCAGCGCAGGCTCCGAATCGAGGAGGAAGTCGAGAATTCTGTCTTCCGCCGCGATCGGAAAGACCAGCGTCAGTTTGCAGAGGTCGTGGTCCATTGCGGTTTCCGCGTTTCAGCTTGCGAGGGCCCGGCCGGGGCGCCGAAGCGCCGGAAGGAGATCGGCAGAAGCACCAGCGTCAGCATGGTCGAAGTGATCAGGCCGCCGATCACCACGATGGCGAGCGGCTTCTGGATTTCCGATCCGGGGCCGGTCGCGAACAGCAGCGGCACGAGCCCGAAAGCGGCGATTGTCGCGGTCATCATGACCGGCCGCAGCCGGCGCAGGGCTCCGTCGCGCACGGCGACATCGATCGGCGCGCCCCCCGCCAGGAGCTGATTGAAATAGCCGACCATCACCAGGCCGTTGAGCACCGCGATGCCGAGAAGCGCGATGAAGCCGACCGACGCCGGGACCGACAGATATTGTCCCGAGATCCAGAGCGCGACAAGTCCGCCGACCAAAGCGAAGGGCACGTTGGCAAGGATCAGCAAGGCCTGCTTGATCGAACCCAGCGTGGCGAAAAGGACGACGAAAATCAAGCCGAGCGCGATCGGCACGACGATGGCGAGGCGCGCGGCCGCGCGCTGCTGGTTCTCGAATTCACCGCCCCAGACCAGCCTGTAGCCGCGCGGCAAGGGAACGTCCCTGGCCACGGCCTTCTGGGCGTCCTCCACAAAGCCGACGAGGTCGCGGCCGCTGACATAGGCCTGAATGATCGAGAATCGCGAACCGTCCTCGCGGTCGACCTTCACCACGCCGGATCGGCGCGCCAACTGGGCGATGTCGCCGGCGCGGATCATGCCGCCGTCACCCGCCGCGAGCTGCATTTGAGCGAAAAGCTCCGGCGATTCGCGGACCGGCTGCGGACCGCGGACGAGGATATCGGTGCGCCGTCCGGGTTCGATCACCAATCCGGCGGGCGCGCCCTCGAGCAGCGCGCGCAATTCGTCCTGGACGCGGTTGACCGACAATCCGGCGCGGCCGAGCGCCATGCGGTCGAGCTTGATCTGAAGGTAATCGACCGCGCCGGCGGAAGGAGTCATCACCTCGGCGGCGCCGCGAACCTTCTCCAGCGCCGCCTTGATGCGGCCGGCGAGCTCGGCGAGCTTGTCGAGATCGGGACCGAAGATCTTGACCGCCAGATTGCCGCGCGAGCCAGTCAGCATTTCCGACACGCGCATTTCGATGGGCTGGGTGAAGGCGAATTCGACGCCGGGGATTTCGGACATGGTCTGGCGCAATTGCGACAGCAGCCACGCCTTGTCCGGGACCCGCCACTGCTCCTTCGGCTTCAGCACCAGGAAATTATCGGCCTCGTTGAGGCCCATCGGGTCGAGGCCCAGCTCGTCCGCGCCGACGCGCGTCACGATTCGCTCGACCTCGGGGACCCGTTCGAGCACCTTTTTCTGGATCAGCAGGTCGAGCGCCACGCTATGGTCGAGATTGATCGACGGAAGCTTCGTCGTCTGCATGATGATCGCGCCCTCGTCCAGGGACGGCATGAACGCCTTGCCGACCGCGCCATAGGCGACGACCGCGGCGACAAGGCCGCCCGTCGCGACGGCGACGACGGGCAGCGGCCGGCGCAGCGCAAAGTCGAGGACGTTTCGGTAAACGGGAGTCAGAACGCGCATGAGCCAGGGCTCGCCATGGCCCGAGACCTTCAGAAACATCGACGCGAGCACGGGGATCAGGGTAAGCGACAGCAGCAGCGATCCGCTCAGGGCGAAAACGATGGTGAGCGCCACCGGGGCGAACATCTTGCCTTCGAGCCCCTGCAGCGACAGCAGCGGCAGGAAGACGAGGCAGATGATGAGAATGCCCGAGGCGACCGGCGCCGTGACCTCGGCGGCCGATTGATAGATGTGGTGGATGACCGGCGTCTGGCTGTGCTGGGCGTGGGCCAGGCGTTCGACATTGTTTTCCACCACCACCACGGCGGCGTCGACGATCAGGCCGATGGCGATGGCCAGGCCGCCGAGACTCATGAGATTGGCCGACATGCCCGCGAGCCACATGATGAGGAAGGTCGTCAGGGCGGCCATAGGCAAGGTCACGGCGACGACCAGCGCGGCGCGCAGATTGCCGAGAAACAGCAGAAGCAGGAGCACAACCAGAACCGTGGCCTCGATCAGGGCCTTCCTGACCGTGCCCACCGCCTTGTGGATGAGGTCCGAGCGGTCGTAAAAGACTTTCAGCGACACGCCCGGCGGAAAGCTCGATTTGAGCTCCGCCAGCCGATCGCTCACGGCCTTGACGACGGCGCTGGCGTCGGCGCCGCGCAGGGCGATCACCAGTCCCTCGACCGTTTCGCCCGCGCCGTTTTCCGTGACGGCGCCATAGCGGGTGAGTTCGCCGATGCGAACCGTCGCCACGTCGCCGACCCGCAAGACGCGGCCGTTGACGTTTTTCAGGACAATCTGTTCGAGATCCCGCGGCTGTTGAATTGCGCCTTCCGATCGCACGACCAGGGCTTTTTCGCCGTCGCTGAGCCGGCCCGCGCCGTCGTTGCGATTATTGGCGGAAATGGCGTCGATCAGATCGGCGACGCTCATTCCGGCCGCGGCGAGAAGCCGCGCGTCGGGCGAGACCTGGAAAGTGCGGACGAAGCCGCCGAGCGCATTGACGTCGGCGACGCCCGGAATGGTGCGCAGGGCGGGGCGGATCGTCCAGTCGAGCAGGGTGCGGCGCTGTTCCAGCGAAAGGCCGCCGCCCTCGACGGTGAACATGAAGACATCGGACAGCGGCGTCGAAATCGGCGCCAGCCCGCCGCCGACATTGGCGGGCAGGTCGGGGCGGACGGCGGCGAGCCGTTCGGCGACCTGCTGGCGCGCCCAGTAGATGTCGGTTCCGTCGGCGAAATCCAGGGTAAGGTCGGCGATGGCGTATTTGGCCGACGAGCGCAGGATGGTCTTGCCGGGAATTCCGAGCAGTTCCATTTCGAGCGGCGCGACCACGCGCGTCTCGACTTCTTCCGGGGTCATGCCCGGCGCCTTGAGAATGATCTTGACCTGCGTCTGGGCGATATTGGGAAAGGCGTCGATCGGCAGCCGCGAAAGGGCATAGCCGCCGCCTGCCGCCAGCAGCCCGGCGACCAGGAGAGCGAACAGGCGTTGCGACAGCGAGAATTCAACGAGCCGGCGAAGCATGTTCATTCCCCGGACATCATTTTTTCAAGCTGCGCGAGACCGTTGACGGCAAGCTGCTGGCCCGGCTGCAAATCGGCCTCGATCGTGGCGACCTCGCCGGCGCGGCCCTTGACGGCAATGGGCAATGGCAGGAATCCGTTCTTCGTCCGCACGAAAACGTAAGGCGCGCCGGCGATCCAGTCGATGGCTTCCGTGGAGATCTCCAGTTCCTTGCCGTTCACCGGCTTGACGATGGTCAGCGAGGTGGTCTGGCCGGCGATATGCTTGGCGCTGAAGGGAATTTCGGCGAGCAGCGACGTCGAACGGGTCATGGGATCGAGGGTGACGCCGACCGATATGACCTTGCCGGCGTCGCCATCCGGCAGGTCGATCCGGTCGCCGACCAGAACCTTCCCCACCAGTTGCGCGGGAAGCTGCGCCTGAAGCCAGAGTTCGTCGCTCGTGTCGATGACCGCCGCCGTGTCCATCGCCTGGAGGGCCGCGCCGGGCGCGACGCGCATTTCGACGATCCGCCCGTCCTTGGGCGCGGTCAGGGCGTAACTGCCGTCGGGATCGATCTGGATATTGCCGATTTTCAGCAGGCGCTCGCTCTCGCGCACCAGGGCCTTGACCTTGCCAACCTGCGCCTCCGCCTCGCCGAGCTTGCCGGACGACACAAGATTCTTGGCGTATAATTCGCGTTGGCGCCGCGCGACCGCCTCCGCCGCCTGCAAATCGGCCTCGGCCTGTTTGAGCCGGACGATCGCCTCGGAAAGGTCGCGGCTCGTCAGGAGCGCCAGCGGCTCGCCTTTATGAACCGCCTGGCCGGGCAGGCCGTGGACCTGGACCACGGTTCCCGCGAAAGGCGCCGTCACCGCTATGCGCGAATTGACCGGCGGAACGATGGTCGCCGGCAAGGTCGCGACAATGCTTTTCGTCGCGGGACGCGTCTCGGCCAGCCGGATGTCGAACTGTTTGATCTGTTCAGGGGTGAGCCGAAGCTCTTTGGCGAGAAGACCGGAGGGCGCCAGGGCGACGAAAAAAACCGCGATCCAGGCGGCTGGGCGCCGCGGCGAGCGCAGGAAACAAGGGACGGTCCAACTCATGATGATTTCCGGTCTGGCTCGCATGGCGTCGCGCGCGCCGTCGCCGTTCACGCCGACAGCAGTTATCGGCTCACGGCTCCAGCGTCGGAGGCCGATCGGCCGCCCAAGCTGACATTTCTCTGACGTGAGTCAATGGTTCGTCCGGTTGCTCGGGGACCACCATGGCGATTTTTCCCCCGGAGATCCCTGCCAACTCCCGACGTTTCTTGTTTCCGCGACGACGATCGCCCGACCACACCGGTCAGGCCGCGCCGGCTCCGAAATATCGATCGACTTGACACTATCAGCGTCGGACGCCTTTCGGCCCGCCACCTTTGCGCGCCTTGGCTCGCCACGCAAGAGGCGCGTTGCCCGGCGATTTTCGAAGGGCCGCCGAGAAGGCCACGCGCCGATCGGCATGTGGCGCGGCGGCCAAAGGGGCAGTGTTGAACGAGAGCCGAAAGCGGCGGGGCTTGCCGCATCCGTGCTTTTCGCCACCTCCGCGCTGGCGGCGAACCCGCTCAAGGAAAGCAAGGCTGTCGCCGCCGCGCTCGCCAGCGCCCGCCACGCCGAAAACCGTTCCGCCATGCCGCCCCACGATTTCGTCGCCGGCGGCGTGGCGCTGCCGGCGGTTCCCACCGCAACCCGAACGGAGCTTAGTCGTTGCGTTTCGCTGAGTCGCCGGAGGTCAGATCGACGAAATGCTCGGCTTCCTGGCCCTTCCGGTCGACGGTATGGATTTTGCCGCAACCGGCTTTGGTTTCGAGATGGCGGACCTTGTAGCCCTGGTCGATCATTTTGGTCAGGAAGGCGTCGACCGTCAGATAATCGCTGGCCCCCGCGGTCGAGCAGCCCCGGCCAACGCTCTCGGCATTGGCGAAGCCGGCTGTGCCGACGAGCGCGGCGAGACTGGCGAGGATAGCTAATTTACGCATGATTTTCCCTTTCCGTGGGCCCACGCTTTCGATCGCGGGCGATGGCGGGACTTTTAGCTCAAGCGCAATGACAAGCCGCTGATGACCGGTGTCAGCGGCGTGTAAGATTCGTCTCGCTAGAATCGGCGCGGGGCCGAGCCGGTTCGCGCGGTTCGCGCGGTTCGCGAATGCCTTTCCCGGCGCGCCCGCCTGAAGGCGCGTCAGGGCAAGGGAGTCTTCGGCGCTCAACCCGGCCGGCGCGTCTCCGCGACGGCTTCAAAACCTTCGAAATGGGGCGGGCCGAGATAGAGGCCTTGTGTTCTGGGGGCGCCGGAATGGGCGCGGCGGAAGGCTTCGGAGCGGGTCCAGTCCTCGAAATGTTTTCGCGTCTCCCAGATCGTGTGGGAGACGAAAAGCGTCGCCTCGTCGTCGCTTGCGCCGCGCAGGAGATGGAAGACGACGAAGCCCGGCATGGCGGGCAGGTCGCTCTGGCGGTTGCGCCAGACGTCCTCGAAATCCTGCTCCCGCCCGCGCGCGACGCGAAAACGGTTCATGGCGATAAAGGTCATGTCAGTTCCCCAAAAAAACGGCTCACGCCTCCGCCTGCTCGGGCGGAGTCCACCGCAGGACCGGCTTTCGCGCGGCGGCGGTCTCGTCGAGCCTCTTGCGCGGGGCGTAATGCGGCGCGCCCAGGAATCGTTCCCTTTCTCCGCGCAAGGCCCTTATGGCAAGATCGCGCAAGGTGGCGATGAACAGGGTCAGCGACACGATCGATTCCGATTCGGTCGGCTCGATCAGCATGGCGCCATGAACGACCAGCGGGAAATAGATGGTCATCGGATGGATGCCCTCGTCGATCATCGCCTTGGCGAAATCGAGCGTGGTGATCCCGGTGTCCTTGAGCCAGCGGTCGTCGAACAGGACCTCGTGCATGCAGACGCGGTCGCCGAAGGGCGAGGAGAACAGGTCGTTGAGGCTGACGCGGACATAATTGGCGGCGATCACCGCGTCTTCCGAGGCCTTGGCGAGGCCGTCGGCGCCGTGAGACAGGATGTAGGACACGGCGCGCACGAACATGCCCATCTGGCCGTGGAAGGCGGCCATGCGCCCGAACGAGTCCGTTCCTTCGCTTTCCTCGACCAAGGTCAGTTTTTCGCCGTCGCGCCGCACGAAAGGCACAGGCGCGAAAGCCGCCAGCCGGCTCGACAGCACCACCGGCCCGGCGCCGGGACCGCCGCCGCCATGGGGCGTCGAAAAGGTCTTGTGCAGATTGATGTGCATGGCGTCGATGCCGAGATCGCCGGGCCGCACCTTTCCCACGATGGCGTTGAAATTGGCGCCGTCGCAATAGAAGAAAGCCCCGGCCTCATGGACCCGCCGGCCGATTTCCACGATGTCGCGCTCGAACAATCCGCAGGTGTTGGGATTGGTCAGCATGATCGCCGCGACATCCGGGCCGAGCGCGGCGGCGACGTCTTCCGGGTGGACCAGGCCGTCCGGGCCCGCGGGAACCGCGCGCACCGAAAAGCCCAGCGCGGCGGCGGTGGCGGGATTGGTGCCATGGGCGGATTCCGGCGCCAGCACCACCTTGCGGGTTGACGCTTCCCCTCGTGCGGCAATGGCCGCCTTGATCGCCATCATGCCGCACATTTCGCCATGCGCGCCCGCCTTGGGCGTCAGCGCGACGGCCTCCATGCCGGTGAGCTTGAGCAGCCAGACAGACAATTCCTCCATCAGCGCCAGCGCGCCCTGGACGGTCGAGACCGGCTGGAGCGGGTGGATGTCGGCGAAACCGGGCAGCCGCGCCATTTTCTCGTTGAGGCGGGGATTGTGCTTCATCGTGCAGGAGCCGAGCGGATAAGGCCCCATGTCGATGGCGTAATTCTTCTGCGACAGCTTGACGTAATGGCGCATCGCCTCCGGCTCGGACAGGCCGGGCAGGCCGATTTCGCTCTGGCGCTCCAGCCCGCCGAGGCGCGGCGTGAATTTTTGGGGCGGGTCGAGATCGACGCCGGTAAAATCGCGGCGCCCGATGTCGAAGATCAGCGCCTCGTGGATTTGCAGGGCCCGGTTGCCGGTGAAGGTTTGCGCGGCGGGCGGCGCGGCGGCGCGCGGCTGGGTGGGGCGGCCTTCGCTGTGCATGCGCTAAAGCTCCTGTCTCAGCGCGGCAAGGAAGGCGGCGCGGTCGTCGTCCGTATTGATTTCGCTGGAAGCGACCAGCAGCAGGTCGTCGAGGCCGCGCTCAGGCAGGAGCCGCGAAACCGGAACCCCGGCCAGCACGCCGCGCGCCGCCATGCGCTCGACCAGATCCGCCGCCGAGCCCTTCACCCGCAAAGTGAATTCATTGAAGAAACCGCGGTTCAGCACTTCGACGCCCGGCGTTTTCTCCAGCGCCTCGGCAAGCGCCACGGCGTTGGCGTGATTGATCAGCGCCAGCTGCTTCAGGCCGGTTTCGCCGAGCAGCGACAGATGGATGGAGAAGGCGAGGGCGCACAGGCCGGAATTGGTGCAGATGTTCGAGGTCGCCTTTTCGCGGCGGATATGCTGTTCGCGGGTCGAGAGCGTCAGCACGAAGCCCGGCCGCCCGTCGGCGTCGACGCTGCGGCCGCACAGCCGGCCGGGGGACTGGCGCACATATTTGTCGCGGGTGGCGAACAGGCCGAGATAGGGCCCGCCGAAATTCAATCCGTTGCCGATCGACTGGCCCTCGCCGACCACGATATCGGCGCCCATGGCGCCGGGCGATTCGATCAGGCCGAGGGAAAGGACTTCGTTGACGACCGCGATCAGCAGCACGCCCTTGGCGCGGCAGGCTTCGGCGAGGGGGCGGAGGTCGCGCAGATTGCCGAAGAAATCCGGGTTCTGCGCCACGACGCAGGACAGGCTGTCGTCCAGCGCGCCGATCAGGTCTTCCGTCCCGCGCGGGTCGGGCGGCAGGAGCGCGATCTCGTGCTCGGCCATGTCGGAGACGGTGCGCGCGGTCTCGGCGTAATGCGGATGCAGACCGCCCGACAGCAGCGCCTTGCCGCGGCGCGTCACGCGATGCGCCATCAGGATCGCCTCGGCGGTCGCGGTCGAGCCGTCATACATCGAAGCGTTGGCGACCTCCATGCCGGTCAGATTGGCGACCTGGGTCTGGAATTCGAACAGGACCTGAAGCGTGCCCTGCGAGATTTCCGGCTGGTAGGGCGTATAGGCGGTCAGGAATTCCGAACGCTGGATCAGATGGTCCACCGTCGCCGGAACATGATGCTTGTAGGCGCCGGCGCCAACGAAAAAGGGAACCGCGCCCGCCGCGACATTTTTCGCCGCCAGCGCCGCCAGCCTGCGCTCGACCTCCAGCTCGGTCCTGCGCAGAGGCAGGCCGAGCGGCTCGGTGAGAAGGGTGTCGCGCGGCGCGTCGGCGTAAAGTTCGTTGACCGAAGTTACGCCGATGCGCGCCAGCATGTCGTCGCGCTCCTGGCCGCTGAGCGGAAGATAACGCATGACGATCTCACTTCTTGAGATAGGGTTCGAGCAGCTTGTCGAGCGCGTCGGCGGGAATTTCGCCGGTCTTCTTGTCGCCGTTGATGAAGAAGGTCGGCGTGGCGTCGATCGCGAATTTTTGCGCGGCTTCGCTGCGCATCCGGTCGATCTTGTTGAACAGGGTCTGATCGTTGAGACAGGCGTCGAACTCCTTCTGGCCCATGCCGGTCTGCCTGACCACGTCGCGCAAGGCCTCCAGCGGCTTGTCGACATAAGCCCAATGCGCCTGCTGCGCGAACAGAAGCTCGATCATCGCCTCGCGATTGTCGCCCGAGCAGCGCGCCAGCATGGCGGCGGCGGCGGCCAGCGGATCGAGCGGGAATTCGCGCAGGACGTAGCGCGCTTTGCCTGTGTCGATGTAATTCTTTTTCAGGACCGGAAAGACTTCCGTTTCGAACCGCGCGCAATGGCCGCAGGTCATCGAGGCGTATTCGATGATCGTGACCGGGGCCTTGGGGTCGCCGAGCCAGACATCGGGCAGGGGCGGCGAGGCCATCAGCAATTCGGGCGAATATTTGCCGGCGCCCGCCGCATTCGGACTGGCGGCCTGCTGGGCGCGGGCGGCCAAGGGGCCGAGGACGGGGCCGAGGAAGGGGGCGAGCGCAAAAGCGGCCCCGAGGCCGAGCATGTGACGGCGCGTCGCGCCGGAGCGAAAAATGGACATGGAGCGAACCTGCCTGAGGAAAAGGACGCGACCTTCATATACTTTGCGGCGGCGAGTCGCAAAGCCGCCCGGCCGCAATGCACAAGGACTTGGCGCTCAGAGCTGGCCTTCAAGCCTTGCCCGCCGGTCCGCGCAACGCCCTGGCGCCCAGCGCCGTCAACGCCTTGCGCAAAGTTTCGTCCTCGACCCCGGCCACGGCCTGTTCCGCGCGGGCGAGGGCCTGCGCGTCCGGCGGGGGGCGGCGTGGCGGCTGGGCGGCGCGCGTCAGCGGGCCCTGGCGAATCGCGATTCTCCCGACCGCGCGCCAGCCGAGATGGGCGTTGACCCGGGCGATGAGCTGCGGCGCCTCGTGCTGGACGTCGAGCGCCATGGCTCCGGACACGCGCAGGACCAAAGTCGCCGGCTCGATCGCGGAATCGTCGGCGCGCCTGGCGGGACGCGGCGGCCATTGCAGCTTGATCGGCTCGCAGCTGCTGGCTATTCGCTCGCCGACAATGTCGTCCCAGTGCAGAATGAGGCTCGACTGGCTGAACCCCAGCTTGGCCAGAACCGGATCGACCGCGCCGCCGACGAGATCGGCGAGCGGAACCGGGCGGGATTTTTTCGGGTTCGGCGGCATTTTTTGGTTGGAGTCCCTCGCATAAGCTCGGCCATAGCCCGTCGGAAGACGGGCGTCTAGCGACGCCCTATCGCGTTCGCGCCTGGCCGGTTCTCAAAGTGAACCGGCTCAGCCATTGTGGAAGGACGATGAGCAAAAGCAAGATGGAAATCGGCGCCAGACTGCTGGGCTGGTACGACCGCTGCCGGCGCGACCTGCCCTGGCGCGCGCGGCCGGGCGAAAAGCCCGACGTTTACGCGGTCTGGCTCTCCGAAATCATGCTTCAGCAGACCACGGTCGCCGCGGTCGGGGCTTATTTCGATAAATTCATCAAGCTTTGGCCGCGTGTGCAGGATCTGGCCGAAGCGCCGGTCGAGGCTGTGATGCAGGCTTGGGCGGGCCTCGGCTATTATTCGCGCGCCCGCAATCTTCACGCCTGCGCGCGCAAAGTCGCCGCCGAATATGAGGGGATTTTTCCCTCCGACGAAGCCGAGTTGCGCCGCCTGCCCGGCGTCGGGCCCTATACGGCGGCGGCGATCGCGGCAATCGCCTTTGACCGGCCCGCGATCGTGGTCGACGGCAATGTCGAACGGGTGATGGCGCGGCTGCGGGCGCTGGAGACGCCGTTTCCGGCGGCCAAAAAGGCGGTCCCCCGCCTGGTCGCGGAGATCGCGTCGCGGAAAAGGCCGGGCGATTTCGCCCAGGCGATGATGGACCTCGGCGCGACCGTCTGCACGCCGCGCCGTCCGGCCTGCGCCTTGTGCCCGCTGAGCGGAGATTGCGCGGCGCGAAGACGCGGCGAGGCGGAAGAATTTCCGCGCCGGGCGGCGAAAAAGCCGCGGCCCTTGCGGCGCGGCGCGGTGTTCTACCTGCGCCGCGCCGACGGCGCCGTGCTGACCCGCACCCGCCCGCCGCGCGGCCTGCTCGGCGGCATGGAGGAATTTTTCGGCACGGACTGGGGCGAGGGGCTCGCCGAGGCGCATTCGGCGCCGATCGCGGGCGTCGATCTGGCTTTCGCCGGGGAGATCGACCATGTTTTCACCCATTTCGCTCTGAAACTTGCGGCTTTCGTCGGCGAGGCGCCCCGCGGGGCCGAGGCGCCGCCCGGCGGGCGCTGGCGTGGGCCTGAAGAGATGGCGGCCGCGGCCCTGCCCAGCGTGATGCGCAAGGCGGAGGCGCGGGCGAAAAAATTTCTTGGCCCGGCAGTCTTGCCTGACGCGCGGATCGGTCCATGATGCGGGGACCGGAGGCGGACATGGGCAGGACGCGTGGCGACAGGCCGGAAGTGGAGCTGACCGAGGGCGGGATTCGCGTCACCTGGCGGGGCCGCGTCCGCACCATCCTGCCGGGGCCGCCGCCCCCGGGCTGCGAAGAGGCGGCGGATTTCGTCGTCATCCTCGACGATCTCGTCTGCTGGGACCCGCCCGACGACGGGACGGAGATCGAGATGCGCGAATTGCAGAGAATCCTCGAAGCGATAGATGAAGCCTTCGACCGCCTTGGGCTCGATGTCGCTTATGAATAAGGGGGATGGTGGAGACTTCCTCAACCGGGGCCCAGGCTGCTAAAACACGCGCGCTTTTTCGCGGAGGCCATGAGCGATGAGATGGGAAGATTTTCGTCAGTCCGACAATATCGAGGACCGTCGCGGCGACGGACCGATGATGGCGGGCGGCGGCTCGTCGGGCCAGCTCGGCCTTGGCGCGATGATCGTCCTCGGCCTGCTCGGCTATGCCTTCGGCATCGACCCGCGCGTGCTGATCGGCGGCGCCGAAATGGTCAGCCAGATGAGCCATCGTTCCCAGCAGCAGGTCTCAGTCCCGAGCCGCCCGATGGGCGCGCCGAAGGATCAGGT
>JAJYCZ010000269.1 GCA_021777915.1 Pseudomonadota bacterium
CGATCGATGTACGCGGCGGAGCAATAGTCGGCCACGGAGCGGCGGCATTGGGTCGCCGTGTGGCGGTTTAAAAACCGGCCACTTTCAAGATCGCCTCCTTTCGCATGGTCGATTGGGGGCGGTCGGGGATGTTCGCCGTGGAGATTTACGCAGCGGTTCGGCAGTTTGTTTTCATTGAAGGAAAGAGCCGGCGGGAAGCGGCGCGGGCGTTTGGCCTGAGCCGGGACACGATCGCCAAGATGTGCCGGTTTTCGGCGCCGCCGGGCTATGTGCGCACCAAGGAGGCGCCGCGGCCAAAGCTCGGACCGCTGGTTCCGGTGATCGACGCGATCCTGGAGGCCGACAGGACGGCGCCGGCCAAGCAGCGGCACACGGCCAAGCGGATTTTCCAGCGGCTGCGCGACGAACACGGCTTCGACGGCGGCTATACGGTGGTCAAGGATTACGTGCGGCTGAAGCGGGCGCGCTCGCGCGAGGTTTTCATTCCCTTGGCTCATCCGCCCGGCCACGCCCAGATCGATTTTGGCGAGTGCTGGGGCGTCATCGGCGGCGTGCGCATGAAGCTGCACATTTTCTGTTTCGACCTGCCGCATTCGGACGCCAGCTTCGTCAAGGTTTATCCGGCCGAGACGACCGAAGCCTTTCTCGACGGCCATGTCTCGGCGTTCGCCTTTTTCGGCGGCGTTCCGCTGTCGATTTTATACGACAACACCAAAATCGCGGTGGCTCAGATCCTGGGCGACGGCAAGCGCCAGCGCACCCGGGCCTTCACCGAACTCGTCAGCCATTATCTGTTCAAGGATCGCTTTGGCCGGCCGGGCAAGGGGAATGACAAAGGCAAGGTCGAGGGGCTGGTGAAGTACGCCCGCGCCAATTTCCTCACGCCCGTGCCGCACGCCGCCTCCTTCGAGGCCTTGAACCAGATGCTGGAAGAACGCTGCCGCGCCCGCCAGAACGAGCGCGCCGGGCGCAACGAACAGACGATCGGGGACCGGCTCGTCGCCGATCAGGCGGCCTTGCAGGATTTGCCGACGACGCCGTTCGAGCCCTGCGACAAGCGCGCCGCCCGGGTGTCGTCGATCTCGCTCGTGCGCTATCGCATGAACGATTATTCCGCGCCGACCGCTTTCGCCTTCCAGAATGTTCTGGTCAAAGGCTTCGTCGACAGGGTGTCGATCTTCTGCGGCGCCGAGGAGATCGCCCGCCACGTCCGCGTCTATGACCGCGGCCAGTTTGTCTTCGATCCCAAGCATTATCTCAGCCTTCTGGAGCGAAAGCCGGGCGCGCTCGATCAGGCCGCGCCTTTGCAGAACTGGTCTCTGCCGGAGCCCTTGCGGCAATTGCGCCGGCTTCTGGAGGCGCGCATGGGCAATCGCGGCAAGCGCGAGTTCATTCAAGCCTTGCGGTTGATCGAGGTTTTTCCCGAAGCGGTCGTGGCCGCCGCAGCGACCGACGCCATCAGGCTCGGCGCCGTCTCCTTCGACGCGGTCAAGCAACTCGTTGTAGCCAAGGTCGAACGCCGGCCAGCCTATCTCGATCTTTCCGTCTATCCCTATCTGCCGGCGCCGACTGTCAAAACGACATCCGCCGCCGATTACGCCGCGCTCGTTTCCGGGAGGCCGGCATGACCGTTTCCCCCTCCGCGCCCAATCCCGCGCCGCCCCAGGTTTTGCTCGCGCATCATCTGCGCCAGCTCAAATTGCCGACTTTTCTGCGGGAATATGACCACGTCGCCGCCGAGGCGGCGCGCGAGGGCCTCGACCATCCCCGCTATCTGCTGCGCCTGGCCGAACTCGAACTCATCGACCGCGAAAGGCGCATGGTCGAGCGCCGCATCCGCGCCGCCAAATTCCCTGCGGTCAAAAGCTTCGACACGTTCGACTTCGCCGCCATTCCATCCCTCAACAAGCCGCTGGCCCTGGAACTCGCCCGCTGCGAATATGTCGTGGCGCGCGAAAACGTCATCGCTCTCGGCAATAGCGGCACGGGCAAGACCCATGTCAGCCTGGCGCTTGGCCTCGCCGCCTGCCAGCGCGGCTTTTCCGTCGCCTTCCTCACCGCAGCAAGCCTCGCCCGCCAGTTGATGGAAGCCCGTGACGAGCGACGTCTCGGTCGACTTCAGGCCCAGCTCGCCGCGGTCAAATTGCTGATCGTCGACGAACTCGGCTATGTGCCGCTCTCCCAAACCGGCGCTGAGCTGCTGTTCGAAACCTTCAGCCAGCGCCATGAGCGCGGCTCGACCATCGTCACCTCAAACCTGCCGTTTGAGGAATGGACCAGCGTCTTCGGCAATCAGCGCCTGACCGGCGCTCTGCTCGACCGCTTGACCCATCACGTCCATATTCTCGAAATGAACGGCGAAAGCTATCGCCTGCGCCAATCCAAGGCTCGTCAGCGCCGCAAACCCCAGCCGTCAGAGCCAGAGTCGGTCGCCGAACCCGACGAAAACAACGGCGTCTGAATCATCGCGCTGCGCCTCCCGGAGACGGCGTCCGCCCCCCTGCGCAACCCTGACCAGCTACGGTGGGCGGACGCCTCGCATCCGTCTCTCGCCCCGCAGCCAACTGGCCGACTTTTACTCCGCCCCAGTGGCCGGCTTTTACTCCGCCGTTGACAGGTGTTCGTCTACAATCCGGA
>JAJYCZ010000100.1 GCA_021777915.1 Pseudomonadota bacterium
ACGTGCTGAGCGGCGTGCTCCAGGCCTTGGGGCAGTCGTCCGGAACATCGCCGGCGTCGGGGGCCACCCCGCAAACGACGGATCAGGTTTCCGGAGCCGGCCTCGGCGCCTCCAGCGGCCTCGACAATAGCGGCAACGGGCAGAACAACTCGTTGGGTGGCGGACACCACCACATCCCTCAGGGCTAAACAGCCCTGAAGCCCTCGGCGCGACGGAGCCTTAGCCGCTCCGTCGCCCCAGACTTCGTCACCCGCCGGTCAACGGCGGGTGACGCCAAACTGGCGCCCATGCGCGGGCGACAAACGTCAGGAAGCGATCGTGCTCATCCAGAAGTTCAATTCGATCTTGATCCAGGCTGCCGAAGTGATCCTCTCTCCCTTGCCCGGGAGCGTTGTCGAGCAAGCGCGGCGTCTGCTCGGCGCAAAGGAAAACGAAGACGGCGGGGACACGGCGCGTGCGCGAAATCATACGGTCGACTATTATTCGGTCGTGTCGCATTTCGTCGCCGCCCTCGAGCCGAATACAAAAGAAAGACGGCGAGCCGTTTACCAACGCGCGCGGGCCGCATTGCTGGAGCAGATGAATGAACGTCGGGCGTCCTTCACGCCGCAACGGATGGAGCGAGAGAGCGATGCGCTCGAAGCCGCCCTTCGCCGAGTCGAATTCGAGGCGGCGCTGCGATCTGACCAAGGCATTTTTGACAGCGCGGCGGAAAGCGTGGGCATCGAGGGCGGCGCCAAGCCGTCATTGATCGTCGTCGCCGGCGGCGCTCTCGAGATCGCCGCCCAAGCTCCGCCGGATGGGGCCGGAGGCCACGATGGTGAGGCGGCAGACCATGGAGCCCGCGAGCCTCGCCACCATCCGCGCTTGAGCGCGATGATCCACGCCGCTCGATATCATGGCGTCGAACTCGATCCGTCGGAGTTTCGCGACGGGACCGACGAGCCAGCGCCGACGCCGGGCGCGCTCTCCATGTGGGCGCAAAACAGCGGCATGTGGTCGCGCGCCGTCCGCATCGGCTGGCGGCACCTGATGAAACTCGGCGAGTCCGGTCCGATCGTTCTGTTGTTGGCCGACGGGAACGCCGCGCTGGCGACCGGCGTCGATGCCGGCAAGCGGACCGTGCGGCTGAAAGAGGCCAACGATCCAGCCGGTGCGGCGTCGGTCGAGGTCGACGAACTGAGATTGTCGAAGGCGTGGAATGGCGATGCGATCCTGTTGCGCGGCGCGCGCGGACAGGCGTCGGCCGACAAATTGTTCAATCTGAGCTGGCTCGCGGATCTCGTGCTGCAAGAGCGCAAGCAGATGCGCGACATTGGTTTTGCCTCTCTCACCATCAGTCTTCTGACGATCTTTCCGCCGCTGCTGGTGATGACCACGGTCAATCGCGTCCTGCAATTCCATAGCGTTTCGACGCTTGAGCTGCTTTCGGCGGTGATGGTGATTTTCATCGGTTACGAAGCATTTCTGGGCCATGCGCGGCGATTGATCGTCGCGGTCGTCGGGGCGAGGCTCGACGCCAAGCTCAATTTGCATGTTTTTAGCCGTCTCCTTCGGCTGCCGCTCGATTATTTCGAGCGTCATCCGGCGGGCCAGACCATGTACCAGCTCAACCAGGTCTATCGCGTGCGCGAGTTCCTGACCGGACGGCTGCTGATGACCTTTCTGGATCTGGTCACCTTGGTCGTGCTGCTGCCGTTCCTGTTTTATTTGAGCGCCATTCTGGCGTCGATCGTTCTCCTGTGCGCGGGCGCGATCTCGCTCGTCATTTTCGCTTATCTGAAGCCGCTCCGGGCGCTGTATCAGCGCGTGACCACCGCGGAAACATTGAAATCCGCGGCCCTGGGCGAGACGATCGTCGGCATGAAGACGATCAAGGCGCTCGCGCTCGAGCCCCAGCGTCAGGCGCTTTGGGACGAGCGGATCGCCGAAGCGGGCAGGGGGCGCCTGGATTTCGCGCGGCTGGTGAACTGGCCGCAAACCCTCGTCACGCCGATCGAGCGTTTCATGGTGCTCGGCACGATGATGTTCGGCGCCTTTCTCGCGCTGAACGATACGTCGGGCTATATGGTCGGCTCTCTTTTCGCTTTCATGATGTTGAGCGGTCGGGTGGCGCAGCCGCTCGTCGGACTGGCGCGTCTCGTCGAAGACTTTGAAGAGGTGGGCGCGGCCATCGGCGAGGCCGGATCGGTGCTCAATCGTCCTTCCGAGACCGCCGCGGGGGCGGTCGGCTTGCGCCCGAAATTGTCGGGGGCCATCAGCTTCGACGAGGTCACGTTCATCTATTCCGGAAGCAAGACGCCGGCGCTCGATCGCGTGAGTTTTTCCGTTCCGAAGGGCGCGATGATCGGCGTTGTCGGGCGAAGCGGCTCCGGAAAATCGACAATCACCCGGCTATTGCAGGGGATCAATCGGGATTATACCGGGTTCCTGAAAATCGACGGAATCGACGTCCGCGAAATCGACCTCCGGCATCTGCGCCAAAACCTCGGAGTCGTCTTGCAGGATAATTTCCTGTTTCGCGGCTCTGTTCGCGACAACATCATCGCTGGCCGCCCGGGGTTGACTTTGGTCGACGCCGTGCGCGCCGCGCGTCTGGCGGGGGCGGAGGAATTCATCGAACGCATGCCCAATGGGTACGACACCCACATCGAGGAAGGCTCTCCCAACCTTTCGGGCGGACAGCGGCAGCGGCTGGCAATCGCGCGCGCGATCATCCACGACCCACGCATTCTCATTCTCGATGAGGCGACAAGCGCTCTCGATCCTGAAAGCGAAGCCGTGGTCACCGCCAATTTGCAGCGTATCGCGAGCGGGCGAACAATGGTCATCGTTTCGCACCGGCTTTCCTCGTTGGTTGATTGCGACCTCGTCCTGGTTCTGGACGGCGGGCAGGTCAAGGACATCGCGCCGCACGCCACATTGCTGGAGCGCTGCTCGATCTACCAACAACTCTGGCGGCAGCAAAACCGCCACCTCGAGAGTAAAGATCAGCATCATGAAACGATCAGGCCTCGATTGGCGCCCAGCGTCTAGCCGGGCGCGTGTTGGAGCGATCTGGTCAGGACGCCAGGCGCCGCCGACGCGACGAATTTCGGGTCCGATGAGCGCCGGCGTCCTCGGCAAGGCGATTACGCGATGAAAAAATCTTCCGCCGAAATTGTCCCGTTTGACCAACGACGAAATCGGAGAGACCCGACTCTGCCGGTCATTCTCGAATTTCAGCAACCCTCGACCGCCATCGTCAACGCTCCGGTCCCGCGATCGGCCCAAGGAATCATTTGGGTGATCGCCGGCATGGTGCTCGCCTTGATTGTTGTAACCGGCGTGATGCCGGTCGATCGGGTGGTGACGACGAGAGGAACGGTTGTTTCTCAGTCGCCGACGATCCTGTTGCAACCCTTGCAGACCTCCATCGTGCGTTCGATCGACGTGCACGAAGGCGAGGAAGTGCATGCGGGCCAGCTCCTGGCGAAACTCGATCCAACATTTGCCGCAGCCGATTTCGCTTCGATCAGCGACCAGGCGTCGGCGCTCGAGGCGCAAATCGCGCGTTTGACCGCCGAAGCCGACGGGACGCCGTTCAAATATTCGGGAGCCAAGGCGGAGTGGATCCTGCAAGCGTCGATTTATGACCAGCGGAAAGCGGAGTTCGACGCCACGACGGAGAACTTCGAGCGCCGACTGGGCGAACTCGACGCTCAGATCGCGCGCGCCAAATCCGACATTGCGGGATTTCAGGAGCGGCTTCGCGTGGCTCAAGCCGTTGAACAGATGCGCGCCACGCTCCAGGCCAAACAAGTGGGAACAAAGCTCAATACGCTGATCGCCGAGGACAATCGGGCGGAGATGGAGCGTTCCTTGGCCAACGCGCAACAGGCCGAGGCTGAAGCCATTCTCGGCAAGCAGGCCTTGGCGGCGGAACAGCAGGCTAACGTCAGCGGTTGGAAGGCGCGGATCGCCGAGCAATTGGCGGAGGCGAAAGACAAAGCGATCGCGGATCGCGAACAATTGAGAAAAGCTAAATTGCTCCGCAATCTGGTGGAGTTTCGCGCCGAACGCGACGCCATCGTCCAGTCTGTCGCGAAAGTCTCCATGGGCTCGGTGCTGCAATCGGGCCAGCAATTCATCACTCTGGTGCCTGCGGACGCCGTGCTTCTAATCGAGGCCGATATTCCCGGCAGCCAAAGCGGCTTTGTCCATGTCAATGACCCGGTGGCGATCAAGTTCGACACATTTCCCTATAGCCAATACGGCATGGCCGAGGGCGCGGTGCAGATTGTCAGCCCGAGCAGTTTCGCCGCCCAGGAAGAGGTGCGCAATCCCACTGGCCGGGCGCCGGAGAGAAATGGCCCCGAGCTCTTTTACCGCGCGAAGATCAACATCACGCGCATGTCCCTTCACGGCTTGCCCGCGGAATTCCATATAATTTCCGGAATGCCCGTGACCGCGGACATCAAAGTGGGCAAGCGAACGATTCTGCAATATCTGCTTGGCGCGGTGTTGCCGGTGACCCACGAGGCGATGCGGGAGCCATGACAATTGGTCATCGGCGCGACTGTGCGACGGGAAAGTTGGGGGACGAGCATGGCGTTCGTTGATCGGTTGATCGGCCTCGCTTCGCCCAAAGCGGCGTTGCGGCGCGCCATGGAGCTCACCGAGCAGCGCCGCTTTACCGAAGCTTTTGCGCTTCTTGCGGTTGCGGCGCGGTCGGGAAGCGTCGACGCCAATTATCGGATCGCCTTGGCCTATCTCCAGGGTCTTGGCGTCCCGGTCTCTCAGTCCGAGGGCGTTGAATGGCTGCGAAAGGCCGCGGAGCGCGGCAGCGTCGAGGCTCAGACGATGCTGGCGGCTCTTTGTTTGCACGGATTGGCGGGTGGCGAAGAAGCGGAGACAGCGGGAGGGGCTCCCGCGGCCAGTCGACTTTTCGCCGCTGTCGCGTTGAAGGGGCCGGATTTCCAATCCGCCATGAAATGGGCGCGGTTGGCCGCGGACGCCGGTTCCGCCGAAGGCCAGGCGCTGGTCGGCTATCTCCGCACGCAGGGGCCGGAAGAAATGCATGATCTCGAGGACGCGCATCGCTGGTATGAACGCTCGGCCAGCGGCGGGTGTCCGCAAGGCGCACTGGGCTATGCGCTCTCGCTGTTTCAGCGATCCTCCGACGAGGCCGCGCAGTGTAAGGCGGTCGAGCATCTTCGGGTCGCGGCCGAGGCTGGTCTGCCGACCGCCATCCATTTGCTGGCGACGATGACCGAGCGCGGAATCGGCGTGACGCGCGATCCCGGCGCCGCCATCGATCTTTACCGACGCGCCGCCGAAGGAGGAGTGCGCGCCGCACAGGTTCAATGGGGACGCGCCCTCATCGAGGGACGTTATGTCAAACAGGATCCGATAACCGGCGAATCCTGGTTGCGCCGCGCGGCGTTGGCGGGCGATTCCGAAGCGGCGGCTGCGGTCGGCGACCTTTATAGCGGGAATGGGGCATCGCCGAAAGATTACGCCGAGGCGGCAGGCTGGTATCGAAAAGCGGCGGAATCCGGCCATCGGGCCGCCGCCAGAGCGCTGGGAACGCTTTATCTGACCGGCGCGGGAGTTGCACGCGACGAGAGCGAAGCCACCCATTGGCTGAGGGTCGCCGCGGACGCTGGCGACTCGTCGTCGCAAGTCGATCTCGCGAATCTCATTCTGCAAGGCGGTGGAAACGTCGACGATCCGAGGCGAATCGTCGGTTGGTTCGGACAAGGCGCAACGGTTGGCGACCCCGTCGCGGCGTTCAATCTCGGGCTTTGCCTGGCCAAGGGCATTGGCGTCAAGCGCGACCAAAAACTCGCGATCGAGTGGATAAGATGGGCGGCCGCGACCTTGCCGGAAGCCCAGCACGCCTACGCGCAGATGCTGGCTGAAGGCCGCGCCGCGCCGCCCGACCTCCAAGGCGCCCGGTCATGGCTTGCCTTGGCCGCCGATGCGGGAATATTGGATGCCCAAGTTGCTCTCGCGGAAATGATGCTGAACGGCCGCGGCGGCCCGCGCAACATTCGCGGGGCGCTCGCCTTGTTCGAAAAGGCGGCGGCCAAAGGCCACAGCGGCGCGATGTTCGCGCTGGGCGCCATCCATGGCGGCGGTCACGGCTTGCCCCCGGACCGTGAGGCCGCCAAAGGCTGGTTTCAAGCCGCAGCGGAAGCCGGCCATGGCCAGGCACAGCTTATGTTCGGTAAATATTTGGCGAATGGCGTCGCAGGCCAGCGTGATCTTGCGAAAGCGCGTTCCTGGTTCGAATGCGCGGCAGCGCAGGGTGTCACTCTCCGCGACGACGAGATTCACGGCCAGGCGCCTTCTAATAGGTGAAATGTTAAAGGCATTTGCAATGGTCGTGTCTGGGGGCTGAGCAGCCGCCGCCGTCTAAAAATGGACGCCGCACCGCGCGCTCGTGCCCTTGATAATTTGCGTTACTGGAATCTGCGCTTGGTCATATGCGCAATTTTTGCTGGACCGCAGCCCGTGCGAGCAACCCGAGTTTGGAGCGGGGATGATCGTTCTGTCCAAGCCAATTCGGAATGTTGGCGCCGTCCAGGCCATCCTTGCCGAACTCGGAAAAGACGTCCAAATTCGCTTCGCTTAACCGTTGCGCTTCACGCTGGAATCCACGGTCAGGCTCTGAGATCGATACTAAACGAGATGTATTTGAGCGCCCTCGCGCATCAACACAGCGAAATAGTGGGGCATGCAATAATAATTGACGTCGTGCGAGCAGTTACCAAAATATTGCGCAATGACACAGTTTGATTGAAACAGCACGAACGCCCGCCGGATTGCAACGAGTTTGGTGGCCGCTCAGTCCGAGTTGGCGTTTTACTGTCGCAAGATGACAGCGTGTTTATTATGTGATCGTTGTTCACAACGATACCCCGAACCGATCTGGAATTGTGACGAATTTGTGGATGTCCATGGGTATATACCAATACCCATTCGCTAGTTCGCTTCTCGACTCAAAAGCTGCGATTTCGGCGGAGAATTCAAAGGCGCCATAAGCGTTCCTATTGGCGACATCTGTTGGAACGAAAAAGCCATTGTGGACAAACGTATGAATATCCCATCGATGATGCTGGCCAAAATTCTGCTTTAGCGAGCGCTCGGACCACACCGTGTCGATGTTTATGAGTTGCCGCTGCATAGCAATATTGTAATCCATGAATTTCAGATGAAACATCGTCAATTCGGGATCGACCGGAACCTTCTGGTTGCAGCTGTGGAAACCGGGAAGCCAACGCAAGGGAACTTTTGATATCAGGGCCTTGCAAGATGCCGAGCCAAATTTCCCGAAGCGCCTCTGGGAAAGGATGGGGCGGGTAAGATCGATGGGAAATTCCTTGTTGAGAACATGTAGGACATCGACACCGACGGCGCGAACGAAATCGCCGGGCATTTCAGCGATGTAGTGACGGAGGTCGGAATATTTGTCTGGATCTGGAACAAGAAATTCATCGCAGTCCGTATATATTACGGCGTCATAAAAGTTCAGAAGGGCAGCGTGCATGCTATTAATGAATTCCGTTTTTTCAAATTCATCAAATTCGTTCCTCGGCAGCCTGATCAGATTTGCCTTGCCGATATTATCTATGCTTCCATCGTTCGAGCCACGATCCGCGATATAAAGATGTTCCTCGCCAAACTGGCTGCCGTAATGCTTTAGCCACAGCGGCAAGTTGATATTTTCATTGTATGTGAAAACAATCGCCGCGACGGAGGAGGCTTTAGGCTCGGTGTCGAGTTGAGAAGCGCGCATTTGTTACCTCGTATTTCGAATTAGGCTATGTTCGACCAAATTCACGAATTGGACGCGATATCACGAGCCTAGAGCTGACTATCGGCTGGAGTTATTGGGGGTGTCGACTTAAGAGGCCGCAAACGCGAGCGTACAAATCCTTCTCGCGATCTGCCCAACGAACGTCGTCCAAAATCTGCTGTCGCCCCCAAGAGTCTGCATTTGACAGCACGTCCTCTCGGCTTGTCCGGAAAAACTGCGCCAGTTCTCCCGCGCTTTCGGCGCGCCCGATATGTTGGGCGAGTTTGGCCGCCGCCACTTCCGGGGTCGTCCGCAATTCGTTCTGGCTCAAAAATAAAATCTCCGGCATGGTTTCCTTGAGTTTGGCGATCTCGACCGCGCAGGACGACCATTCCTTGAGCGCGTCGTCGAAACTCGCCCCGAATTTTCTGCGATAGGATTCGATCACCTCGATCCCGTTGCGCTCCATCATGACGATCTTCGCCCCCGGAAAGGTTTGCTTGATGAACGGCGCCCCGACAATCGCTTCGAGGCCGGGCGTTTTGTCCACAAAGGGCGCGCCGCGATATTGCTTCTCGTAGAATCGCCGCAGGAAAGCGATGAGATCCTCCCGCAAGTCCGGGACCGACAAGCGGGCGGCAAGGACTCCCGGGTCGCCGGCAAACTGCTTCACATGCTGGTAGAATTGATAGAGAATCCGCTGGAAAATCTGCGGGGCATGGCTCTCGCCCAAACCGTCGAGCCCGCAAACCCGCTGGAGCGCGAGAAAGACCACCGATGTTCCCGATCGCGCCGGGCCGAGGATGAAGACGCCGCCGGCTGCAAACGGCGCCTCGGCTTCGACGGCGGACGCTTTCGATTTGGTCAGATAGATTTCGGTGCCCGCGATCCGCAATTCGGCTTCTTCCGCCTCGTGGGGGCCGATTTCCGGCGGCATCATGAATGTGAATCCGCAACTGCCGTCGCCATGGCCGGCCGCGCGCACGTCCGGGCGCGGCTGGTTGGCGGGCAGTCGTCCGATGACCTTGCCGCCGACGATGACCTCGATGACGGTCACGGCGTCGTTGTCCGGACCGACCGCCAGCCAGCCGCTGATGACCCGGGCGTTTTTCCGCTCGATGGCGCCGCGAACGCGCATCTTTCAGATCGCCTTTTTTCGCGGCGCTTCCGGTTGCCGCCAGAACGCCATATGCGCGTCGAACATGTCGAGGTCGCTCCAGTCGGGCGTGATCCCGTCGTGGGCGCGTCGCCATTCGAGTTCGTTGCCGGCGAGATTCGCGATCAGATCGGCGAGGGCCGCGCTGTTGCGGGGCGGGAAGGTGAAGCCGTTCGTCTCGTGTCGCACCCGTTCGCCCAGGCCCGCGATGTCGCTGACAATGACGGGCCGGCCGAACATCCAGGCTTCCGAGACCACGAGGCCGAAAACCTCCCACCAGGTTGACGGCGCGATGACCCAGTCGACCGAGGTCATCCGCTCGGCCAGTTGATCCCGGTTGTAGCGGCCGAGTTCGTGGATGCGGATACGCTCGTCGTCCAGCGCGCGCAGCTCCGCGATGAGGCCGTCGACCTTTTCGAGATAGTCCTTCGTCGCGTAATGCCGGTTGCCGCCGTTGACGACGAATTCGACGCCGCATTCCGGGACGCGCTTCTCGCGCGCCAGGATCAGCAGCGCGTCGAGGACGACGTCGATGCCCTTGTTGTCGATGAACTGGCCGAAGAAGCCGAAGCGATTGACGGCGCGGCTGTGCCTGTCCCGGCGCGCGATCGGCGCGGGATGGGTCTGGCCATTGGGCACGACAACGCATTTTTTCGCGTCGAGGCCCCAGTCGATATAGCGCTGCGCAATGAATTCGCTGGGAAAGACGAAACTGTCGCATTCGTTCAGCGCCGCGCGCAATCGAGCCGCCCGGAGGGTGAAAAACTCCGGGCGCAGATGGCCGAAGCAACCATTGCAGTCGATGGGCGACGGGCGCCGGCACAAATCGCGGCTGCCGGTTTTGACCATTTGGCCGTCGGCAAGGCAAATCGCCATCATTTCATGAAACGTCATCGTAATATGCGCGTGGGGCGCGGCGAGGCGCGCGGTCCGGATCGATTCGACGCCGAGGCGATGGTAATGATGAAAATGGATGACGTCCGGCCGCAGCGACGCCACAAGCTCGCCGAAGAATTGTAGCGATCTCCAGTCCCCGACCGACAGGTGCAGGTAGTTATAATATTGGGGGAAATAAAAGTACTGCCCCTCGTGTCCGGGCATGGGCGCGATGGGCGCGCCGGGCTTGCCATAGGCGGCCTCCTGGTCGGCCTCCAAGGCGGCGACCATGAAGGCCTCGTGGCCGCGCGCCCGCGCCGCCTGGTGCATTTCAAAGGCGATTTGCTGCGCGCCGCCTGGCGTGACGGAAGGATGCATGTAACTGACGATGAGAATTCGCATCGGGCGGCTTTGCGGCTTGGTCAGATCGAGGATGCGATGGCGTCGAAGGTCGTAGGCCGCGTCGCCGTCATCAAATCGGGCGTCAACGCGAAAACCGGGTTGTACCGTACGGAAAACAGATACCGATTGGCAAGCTTGGCGCCATGGTAATGGGGTCCGCTTGCCCGCGATCCCTGACCTTCGAGATGGACAAATCTGAGATCTGGATCGACGACGACCGGACCGTTTTCCTCGGCCCACCGCAGCGACAGGTCCGCGTCTTCATAATGGCCATAGATGTAACGCGTTGAAAAGCCCCCAATCTTCTCGAACATGGGTCGATTGAACGCCATGACGGCGCCGGAGATCGCGGGAACGACGACCGGCTGCCGCCATTCCGATGGATCGAATGGCGCGCTCTTGTCGAAATGTTCGACGCGCACCAGTTCGGCGCGCGTCTCGTCCTTGCCGCTGGCGGACCCGTTATAAGTGGGGCTGCGCATGAAGACGTCATGCTCCATATACATGCCGGAATGCATGAGATTGCGTTCGTCGTAAAACAGAAGCCCGCCCCACAGCGCCCTGCCGAGTTGCCGTTCGTCGAGCGCGCGGCGCAGGATTCCGGCGTCGCACGCCAGGGGAAACACGTCGGGATTGATGACGTATATCGAGTCGCTTTTGGCCAGGGACACCGCGACATTATTGGCGGCGCCGAAGCCGACGTTGTCCGTCATGACGACGACGGTTATCATCACGTCGTAAAGTTCGGCCATCGTGCGAGCAAGACGCAGCGCGGCGGTTCCGTCCTCCGGCGAGTTGCAGACGTAAATCCACTCCCCGAAGTCCACGCCCATTTCTCGGAACAACAGAGGTTGCGTCAGAATCGGCTCATTATTTCCAAACAGCACGGTCACGAATGAGCGTTTGACAGGGCGCGGGCGGAACGTCTCGACGTAAGCCGGATCGAGGTTCGCCTTGACGTGGGCGCAAAACAGCTCAACGAGGGTTTTTCCAGCCGAGCCGGCAAGGAAATGGTGGACGCCGACCTCCAGCCCCGCATGCGACTGGATCGCGCCGATCCGCGTGAGGATCACGTCCAGCAATCGCTTGTCGGAAACAATGGTCGGATCGGCTCGTCCCTGAAATTGGCCGGCGCGCGCGGCGGCCCGGAAAAGCAGCGCCTGTTTCAGCAGCGTTTTCGACGGCGTCCGCCCAACGATGCCGAAACCGTAATCGAAAGGACCATCGCGATAAGCACTCTCCACGTCATGGCGCGCATGGCGGAAAACGGCGTCGGCGGGAATTTCGACGTTGAAATCGGGGCCGAAAAGCCGCCATGTTTCCGCGCCGTATCCCTCATCCCCGAGCCAGCCGAAGATGGCGAAGAATCCGGAATGCGACACCAGGAATTGATCGATATTCCCCGACATCTCGAGCGGTTCGCGGGCCAGCAACGGCTCGCGACCTTCGTCGATGCCCCGATTCAAGAAATGATCGAACGCGCAGCGAACCGTGGAGGCCTCGATCCCCGCCTTCACGTCAGGATTCAAATTTAAATAGGAACCTTCATTGAACTGAGGAAACTTTACCTTTGCCATTATGCTGCTCGTCAATGATCTAACTTCAGCATGTCTAACCTAGGGCCCTGGTCTAGGCAAGGCTCCATTTAAGTAACCTACTGATATGAAGTGACGTAAACATTGCTCGTAATTATTTTCCTGCCGCGCGTCACCAAGATATGTGCAGGCATACCAGCGGTCGTCGATTTTCGGCTCACAAGGCAATCTTCCTTCACGATACCCAATGTTCAGGAAATGCTCAGCTGGCCCCGAGAACGCCCCCTTGATGATCGCCCGTGCAACATCAGGATACCAAGACATATACCAATCAGCATCGACCCGCGGCCGGATCGGGAACCGTCCTTCAAAATAGCCGACTGCGTGAAAATGAGCAAATCCGGAACGGAAGTGTTCAGATGGAATTGTACTACTGACGTCAGGATTATTACGTAAATACCACTCTTCGTCAAAATCCCAGTACGATAGGTAACTATTAAAAAAACATGCCGCCGCAAAATTGCTATCTTTAAGCAACCTAAAGCTTTTAAATTCGTCCGTCACCGCATTAAAATTTGGGACCAGCCTCATACTCATCCTCAAATTGAAAGCGACTTTGATTAAAAGTGGTGATTATATTAACGTAAACCGTTTGGCAAGGGGCGCTTTGGTCGGAGCGTTGAAAATTGGGCGGCCCGTCAGCGCCTCGTCCTCGGCCAGGAGGCGAGCGACGAGAAATCCAACGGGATCGTCGCCATTCCTCTGCTGCTGGAGCGGCTTGAGTTGACGGGCGCGCTGGTCGCCATCGACGCCATGGGAACCCAGACCGAGATCGCCGACAAGATCGTCGCGCGCGGCGGCGATTACTTGTTGGCGTTGAAAGGCAACAGGCCGGCGCTCCATCAAGACGT